>NZ_JAELVH010000241.1 GCF_019399235.1 Streptomyces poriferorum
TGCCAGGCCTCGCGGCCCACGGTGTAGGCGCTGTGGGCCGCGAGGCCTGGCACAGCATCCCGGTCGACACGCTCTTCCCCCGGACGCTCAAGGGTGAGGGCGCGGGTCCCGGCGGCGCCGACCGGGTCTGGACCAGGATCGCCGTGGCCCCGGACAGCGGCTGCACGGGCGCACTCGACCCGCTGCTGCTCAAGACCCTCCGGCCGGTCGGCTGCTCGCGCCTGCTCCGCGCCACCTACACCGACGCGACGAGCAGCAGCGTCACCACGGTCGGACTGGTCTTCACCGAGGGCGACACCGACGCGATGCACGCGCTCGGTTCCCGCTACGCCGGGGAACACCTCGGCGCCCGCACCGACCTGATGCCGCGCGCGTACCCGGTGAAGAACAGCCCCGCCGCCGGATTCGGCGACCGGCAGCGTGCCAGCTGGACCGTGCACGTACTGACCGAGGTACCCGTCGTGGTGTTCGCCGTCTCCGGGTTCGCCGACGGGCGCAAGGTCACCGATCCGCAGCCGGCCGAGAAGGCCATGGCGGTGAACGCGACGACGGCGGCGGCCCAGGCGGGACTCGGGCACGAGGCCAAGGGCGTGGCCGACCGCGTCGAGCGGGGACTGCGCAGAACCGTCGCCGATCTCACGGAGAAGCCCGAATGACCCGCCGCGTCCGCCCCCGCAGACTCCTCGGCGCGGTCTGCGCCGCCACCGCGTTCGCGCTGCTGCCCGCGGCCCCGGCCGGGGCCGACACCATCCGGGCCCAGCAGTGGGGCCTGGACGCCCTCCACACGGACCGGGCCTGGCAGACCACCCGTGGCAAGGGCGTCACCGTCGCCGTCGTCGACACCGGGGTCGACGGCAGCGTGCCCGACCTGGCGGGCCAGGTGCTCCCCGGCAAGGACATGATCGGGTTCGGCGCCGGACGCGGCGACCGCGCATGGGCCAGGCACGGCACCGCGATGGCCGGGATCATCGCAGGCCGGGGCCACGGCAGCGGAGGCGGCGAGGGTGTCATCGGCATCGCGCCCGAGGCGAGGATCCTCCCCGTCCGGGTCATCCTCGAAGCGAGCGACCCGGCCCGGGCCAAGGCCCGCAAGACCCGTGGCACCGCCCTCGCCGACGGCATCCGCTGGGCCGCCGACCACGGCGCCGACGTCATCAACCTCTCCCTCGGCGACGACAGCGAGTCCGCGCACCCCGAACCCGGCGAGGACGCCGCCATCCAGTACGCGCTGAAGAAGGGCGCGGTCGTCGTCGCCTCGTCCGGCAACGGCGGCGAGAAGGGCGACCACGTCTCGTACCCGGCCGCCTACCCGGGTGTCATCGCGGTCGCCGCGGTCGACCGGTACGGCACCCACGCCTCGTTCTCCACCCGCCGCTGGTACGCCACGGTGAGCGCGCCCGGTGTCGGCATCGTCGTCCCCGCACCCGACCGCAAGTACTACGTGGAGTGGGGTACCTCCGCAGCCTCGGCGTTCGTCTCCGGCGCGGTCGCGCTGGTGCGTGCCGCGCACCCCGGCCTGACGCCCGCCCAGATCAAGAGGCTCCTCACGGACACCGCCCGCAGCTCCCCGTCCGCCGGCCGCGACGACGCCCGGGGCTACGGCATCGTCGACCCGGCGGCGGCCATCAAGGCGGGCGGCTCCCTGAGCCCCGCCGGGCTGCGCACCGACTCCGCCGCGGCCGGCTACCGCAAGCAGTACTTCGGCTCCGGCCCCACCCCGCCCCGCGCGGACGACGGCCCCGCCGGCTGGTTCGCCCCGGCGGCCGGTGGCCTCGGCGCGGTCCTGCTGGCCCTGGCCGTCGTCCTGTGGCGCGGCCGGGGCGGCCGTTCCGTCCCCCGCCGCTGACGGGGCCTCACCCGGCGGCGCCGGTCCGCACGACGTTCACGGCCGCCTTCGCCACCGCCTCCACGAGCGCGACGCCCGCCTCCTTGGTCGGCTGACCGCCGGACAGCACCGCCACCAGGTAGGTCCGCCCGTCCGCCGTCACCTGCCCGATGCTGTTGATGTTCCACAGCCCGGTGGCAGTACGCGGCATCCAGCCGTTCTTGAGCGCCCACGTACTGCCCGCCGCCGACACCCCCCACTGCTGGTCGGCCTCGACCCGCGCCATCAGCCCCCGCAGATACGTCCGGGACGCCTGACTCAGCTCCGTGTCCGGGTCCGTGCCGAACACCGCCTCCAGCAGCGTCAGCTGATCGGCCGCGGTGGTCCGGGTCAGACCCCAGGCCTGCGCGGCCGTCGTCGTGGTGAGACCGAGCCGCTCGTTGGCCGCGTCCAGGGCGGACGCCCCGCCCACGGCCGCCAGCAGCGCGGTGGCGGCTTCGTTGTCGCTCCGCTCGATCATCGCGACCGCGTGAGCACGTTCGCCGGCCGTCAGCACACGGCCCTCGTCCTGGGCCCGGAGCAGCAGCGCCGCGAGAATGTCGACCTTGACGATGCTCGCGGTGTCGTACGTCGCGTCCTCGCCCCCGTACACCGCCCGCGTCCCGCCGGTACCGTCCAGGACGGCCACCGACACGGCCGCCGTGCCCGAACCGGCCAGCAGCGGCCCGAGGGCCCCGGCCAGTTCCGCGTCGAGATCCACCACCGGCTCCTCGCTCGTCGCCGCGACCGGAGCGGTCGCGGCCGATGGGACGGACGATACGGAAGCCGCGGCGGCGGGCGCGTGATCCGGTGACCGGCCGGCCAGCCAGGCGCCCCCGGCGGCCGAACCGGCCAGCACGACCGCGGCCGCCACGGCCGCGGACAGCGCGGATCTGCGGATTCTGTGTCGGGGCATGACCCGGACGCTAGGAACCGCAGCTGAGAGCAGGCTGAGTCCGACCTGTCGGCAGGATGAGAATGCCCAGGCACTACGCTCGCCCTGTGGCGCAGAAGAACATTCCGGACTCCGGATACTCCGACGACGACGGCACGGCCGACCCCGCCCTCACCGAGGCGCTCGCCGCCTGGGCCGAGGACCGCAAGGCCGTGGGCGCGGTACTCGAAGCCCTCAAGGGGGCCCGTCTCCTCGTTCCCGTGGTGGCCGTCCTCGGCGAGGTGGAGGAGGACGAGAAGGGGCTGCGCCGGGAGAAGACCAGCGACATGGCGGTCCCCACGCTCCAGGCCGGTGACCGCCGCGCCCTGCCCGCCTTCACGTCCACCGCCTCGCTGGCCCGCTGGGACCCGCAGGCCCGCCCCGTCGCGGTACCCCTGCACCAGGCCCTCCAGGCCGCCGCGCACGAGAAGGCCGACACCGTGGTGCTCGACCTCGCCGGACCGGTGGCCTTCGAACTGGCCGGATCCGCTCTGCTCGCCCTCGCCGAGGGCCGTACCAGTGCCGACCCGCTCGACGACCCCGCCGTCACGGCGGCGGTGCGCGACGCCGTCGCCGCGGAGCCGGCGGTGCTCCGGGCCCACCTCGGACCGGGCCGCGCCGACGGCACGCTCGCCCTGGTGCTCGCGGCCGACGCCGATCCCGCGGAGGCGGCCGGCCGGGTCGCGCGGTCGCTGGCGACGAACGAGGTGCTGCGCGCCCGGCTGGTCCGTGGCCTGGACCTCGCGCTGCTCCCGGCTGACGCGCACACGCCAGGTGAGGCCCTGTTCACGCGCTGATCACTCGATCGGCCCAACGGGCACAAAGCGGTCGCACGCCGGAGAATTGCGAAGAAATCGGTTGATTCACTCGATCTTCGCGAGGTGGTTGTATGCAGACGCGGACAGTTGTGTCGGAGTTCCTCGGCACACTGCTGCTGGTCTTCTTCGGAGTCGGGTCGGCGGTACTCGGCGCCGAGTACATCGGGACGGTGGGCATCGCCCTGTCCTTCGGCTTCGTGCTGCTCGCCCTCGCCTACGCGCTGGGGCCGATATCCGGCTGCCATCTCAATCCGGCGGTGACGCTGGGGATGCTGACCGCCCGGCGGATCGACGCGCGGACGGCGGTGACGTACTGGATCGTCCAGCTCGTCGGCGGCATCGCCGGTGCGGCCCTGCTGTTCCTCCTCGCCAAACAGGTGCCGGGACTGAAGACGAGCGGGGAGTTCGGCAGCAACGGCTACGGCGACCGCTCGGACGTGCACCTCAATATGGGCGGGGCCTTCCTCGCCGAGGTGATGCTGACGTTCCTGCTGGTCTTCGTCGTGCTGGCGGTCACCCACAAGGTCGCCGTCATCGGCTTCGACGGTCTGCCCATCGGTATCGCGCTCGCCGTGATCCACCTGGTCGGCATCCCGCTCACCGGCACCTCGGTCAATCCGGCGCGGAGTCTGGGCCCGGCGCTGTTCGCGGGCGGCGCGGCGCTCTCCCAGCTCTGGCTGTTCCTGGTGGCCCCACTGGTCGGCGGAGTGATCGCGGCGCTCGTGCACCGGCTGACCCACCCCGTCCCGGCGCCGCAGCCGCAGCCCGTCCGCTCCTGATCCTGCCGTGGACGCGGTGAGCCCCCTGCCGGGTCGGGCAGGGGGCTCAGCGTGTGGACGAGGCGGAACGGAGCGGGATCAGCCGAAGACGGGGCCGGTGTACTTCTCGCCGGGGCCATGGCCGGGCTCGTCCGGTACGAGCGAGGCCTCGCGGAACGCGAGCTGCAGGGACTTCAGGCCGTCACGCAGCGGTGCCGCGTGGAAGGAACTGATCTCCGTCGTGCTGGCGTCCAGCAGGCCGGCCAGCGCGTGGACCAGCTTGCGGGCCTCGTCGAGGTCCTTGTGCTCGTCGCCGTCCTCGGTCAGCCCGAGTTTCACGGCGGCGGCGCTCATCAGATTGACCGCGACCGTCACGATCACCTCGACCGCCGGCACCTCCGCGATGTCGCGGGCCATCTCGTCGAAGCCGGGGGAATCACTGGTGGGGGTCGCGTCACTCATGCGCCATACGATAGGCCCACGGCAGACCCGTTCCGTCCGCGGGAGTGCCGTACCACCACTGGTTAGCGCAGGCCCGGGGGAGCTGCTAACCTTGTGTAACGACCGGCTGGGCATCTATGTGCCCGGCCCACAAGTGGAGGCTCCGATCTCCCACCTGACCGTCCCCAGGACGGCGGGTCATCCGGTCAGGTGGCGCCCATCGTTCCGTACGGACGATGGAGCCGCCCGATGCGCCCCGCGGTTGACCGCGGCGGTGTTCCGGTTGTTCAGGAGCCCCGCCTGTGTCCCGGTGGGGCTTTTTTCATGGTCCCGCACGGTTGGTCTGTCGAAACAGACGTTACGTGGCTGTCCGCCAGGCGGCCGCGTGGTGCTACCGAGGAGGATCCATCAGCGCCGAGCCCCGCATCAACGACCGGATTCGCGTACCCGAGGTGCGACTTGTCGGTCCCAGCGGCGAGCAGGTCGGGATTGTTCCGCTTGCCAAGGCCCTGGAACTCGCACAGGAGTACGACCTCGACCTGGTCGAGGTGGCGGCTACCGCCCGTCCGCCCGTGTGCAAGCTCATGGACTACGGGAAGTTCAAGTACGAGTCGGCCATGAAGGCCCGTGAGGCGCGCAAGAACCAGGCGCACACGGTCATCAAGGAGATGAAGCTCCGGCCGAAGATCGACCCGCACGACTATGACACCAAGAAGGGTCACGTCGTTCGGTTCCTCAAGCAGGGCGACAAGGTCAAGATCACGATCATGTTCCGTGGTCGTGAGCAGTCCCGCCCCGAGCTTGGCTTCCGACTGCTTCAGCGTCTGGCTTCGGACGTGGAGGAACTCGGCTTCATCGAGTCCAACCCGAAGCAGGACGGCCGGAACATGATCATGGTTCTGGGCCCGCACAAGAAGAAGACCGAAGCCATGGCCGAGGCCCGCGAGGCCCAGGCCGCCCGCAAGGCGGAGCGTCAGGGATACGCCCCCGACGACGATGCCGAAGCGGCGGACGAGGCGGTCGAGGCTCCGGCCGAGACGACGTCCGAGGCTCCGGCCGAGACACCTTCCGAGGCGTGACCTCCGGGGGCTGCCATCCAGGCGCCCCCGGGTCCACCCGGAATCCCACCAAGATCTGACGCCCCTGCAGTCCGGTGCACGCACCGAGAGGGGCGCCACTGACGAGGAGAGAACGGCGCGATGCCGAAGAACAAGACGCACAGCGGTGCCAGCAAGCGCTTCAAGATCACCGGCTCCGGCAAGGTGCTCCGCGAGAGGGCCGGCAAGCGCCACCTGCTCGAGCACAAGTCGTCCAAGAAGACCCGCTCGCTGACCGGCACGGTCGTCGTGGCTCCGGCCGACGCCAAGAAGATCAAGAAGCTTCTCGGCAAGTGAGGCCGTCGTCCCCGGTGACACCGGGGACGCGCCCTCGATCCGACCGGGACCAATTCGTTTCCGGGTCGTGTGAGTACAACCACGGCCCCGCTACAAGGAGTTAACAAGTGGCACGCGTCAAGCGGGCAGTCAACGCCCACAAGAAGCGCCGGGCAATTCTCGAGGCCGCCAGCGGTTACCGCGGTCAGCGCTCGCGCCTGTACCGCAAGGCCAAGGAGCAGGTCACCCACTCCCTGGTCTACAACTACAACGACCGCAAGAAGCGCAAGGGCGACTTCCGTCAGCTGTGGATCCAGCGCATCAACGCCGCTGCCCGCCAGAACGGCATGACGTACAACCGCCTCATCCAGGGTCTGAAGGCCGCCAACATCGAGGTGGACCGCAAGATCCTGGCCGAGCTCGCGGTCAACGACGCCAACGCGTTCGCCGCTCTCGTCGAGGTTGCCCAGAAGGCCCTCCCGAGCGACGTCAACGCCCCGAAGGCCGCCTGATCCAGGCTGTACTTCTTGTGCTTTTGAGCCGGACCCGCAGGCGCACGTCGTCTGCGGGTCCGGTGCGTTGCAGACCCAGCACCTTCGTCACCAGAGAGGCTCGCCGCCGACATGGGCACCCCCGAACTGATCTCCCCGCGATCGCCACGCGTCGCCGCCGCCCGGCGGCTGGCCAGGCGCAACTTCCGCGGCAAGGAGCGCAGGTTCATCGCCGAGGGGCCGCAGGCCGTACGTGAGGCCGCGGACCACCGCGGCAGCGACGGCGAGCCGACCCTCATCGAGCTCTTCGCCACCGTCGAGGCCGCCGAGCGGTACGAAGCCATCGTCGAGGCCGCCCACGCGTCGGGCGCCCGGGTGCATCTCGCCGACAGCGAGGTCCTGGCCGACGTGTCCCAGACCGTCACCCCGCAGGGCCTGATCGGCGTCTGCCGCTTCCTGGACACGCCCTTCGAAGCCGTCATCGCCGCCCGGCCGAAGCTGGTCGCCGTCCTGGCGAACGTCCGGGACCCCGGGAACGCCGGTACGGTGCTGCGCTGCGCCGACGCCGCGGGCGCCGACGCGGTCGTCCTCACCGACGCCTCCGTGGACCTGTACAACCCCAAGTCCGTGCGCGCGTCCGTGGGCTCGCTCTTCCATCTGCCGGTGGCCGTCGGCGTACCCGTCGAGCAGGCCGTGCGGGGGCTGCGGGACGCTGGCGTGCGCATCCTCGCCGCCGACGGCGCGGGCGAGGACGACCTCGACGACGAGCTCGACGCCGGCACCATGGGCGGGCCCACCGCCTGGGTCTTCGGCAACGAGGCCTGGGGGCTGCCCGAGGAGACCAGGGCGCTGGCCGACGCCGTCGTACGCGTACCGATCCACGGCAAGGCGGAGAGCCTCAACCTCGCCACCGCCGCCGCCGTCTGCCTGTACGCCTCCGCGCGCGCCCAGCGCACCCGCCCCGGCGCTGCCTGAACCGTCCCGCGCCCCCGTCACCGGTCCACGAGCCCCCGCAGGGTGTCGCTCCGTCACCGGTGACTAGTAGGGTGACGAACTCGGGGGCCCACTGCACCGGTTCGAGAGGTGGGGTACGGGAATATGGCTGTCGGCATGAGCGGGCCGCGGGCGCGCGGGGAGGCCGTCGTGCGCCCCGCCGAGGTGCCGGACGGGGACACCGCCGCGGGCATCGGATCCGGCGGCCAGGCCCTGGATCCGGACGACCTGCCCGACGGACTCGTCGTCGCGGACGAGACCGGCCGGATCATCTGCTTCAACTCCGCCGCCGCGCGGATCACCGCCGTGCCCCGGGCCGCCGCACTCGGCCGCCCGCTGGAACACGCCCTCCCGCTGGAGGACCTCAAGGGCCGCCGCTGGTGGGAGCTGACCGACCCCTACGGCGGCCTCGCCACCCGCGTCGGCCAGCCCGAACGCAACCTGCTGCTGCCCGGCGGCCGCGAGGTCCTCGTCTCCGCCCGCTACGTACGCGAGAGCCCGACCGGTCCCGTACGGCGGCTGGTGGTCAGCCTGCGCGGCACCGAGGCCCGCCGCCGCAACGAACGCAGCGACGCCGAACTCATCGCGACCGTCGCCCATGAACTGCGCTCGCCCCTGACGTCCGTGAAGGGCTTCACCGCCACGCTGCTGGCCAAGTGGGAGCGGTTCACCGACGACCAGAAGCGGCTGATGCTGGAGACCGTCTATGCCGACGCCAACCGGGTCACCCGCCTGATCACCGAGCTCCTGGACATCTCCCGGATCGACTCGGGGCGCCTGGAGCTCCGCCGCCAGCCCGTGGACCTGTCCGCCGCCGTCGAACGCCACGTCCAGGCGCTCACCGCCGCCGGCCAGGACCCCGCCCGGTTCCTCGTGCGCACCTGCCAGCCGCTGCCCGTCGTATGGGCGGACCCTGACAAGGTCGACCAGGTCCTCGGCAACCTGCTGGAAAACGCGGTGCGCCACGGCGAGGGAACCGTCACCATCGAGGTGGCACCCGCACCGGCCAAGAGCGACGAGAAGGGAACGGCGGTCACCGTGAGCGACGAAGGCCCCGGCATCCCCGAGGAGTCGATGGCCCGTGTCTTCACCCGTTTCTGGCGGGGGAGCAAGCGCGGCGGCACCGGCCTGGGCCTGTACATCGTCAAGGGCATCGTCGAGGCGCACGGCGGCACCATCACGGTCGGCCGCGGCCCCGGGGGCGGCGCCGAGTTCCGATTTATCCTGCCCGTGAGCACGCCGGCCTACATGAAGTAGAGGGGCCTGAGCGGACCACGGGCGGCCCACACATCCTGTGGCCCTTAGACTCGACCTTTGGCACCTTTGCGTCCTCCAGTCGTCGAGCGGGGCCGCGCCACCAGCCAATCGGAAGTACGGGAAGAGATGTCGGCACCGAACAAGTCGTACGACCCAGTCGAGGTCGAGGCACTGAAACCGGAAGAGATCGAGCGCATCCGGGACGAGGCGTTCGCCGCCTTCGCCGCCGCGGGCGACCTCGACGCGCTCGCCCAGGCGAAGACCGCGCACACCGGTGGAACCTCGCCCCTGTCACTCGCCAACCGCGAGATCGGCGCGCTGCCGCCGCAGGCGAAGGCCGAGGCCGGCAAGCGCGTGGGCCAGGCCCGCGCCGCCGTGGGCAGGGCGCTCGCCGCCCGCCAGACGGAGCTGGAGGCCGAGCGGGACGCCCGGGTCCTGGTCGAGGAGGCGGTGGACGTCACGCTGCCGTACGACCGCACCCCGGCCGGCGCACGCCACCCGCTGACGACGATCATGGAGCGCGTCGCCGACGTCTTCGTGGCCATGGGCTACGAGGTCGCCGAGGGCCCCGAGGCCGAGGCCGAGTGGTTCAACTTCGACGCCCTGAACTTCGTGCCCGACCACCCGGCCCGGCAGATGCAGGACACCTTCTTCGTCGAAGGCGCCGACGGCGCGAAGAACGACGAGTCCGGTGTCGTGCTGCGGACGCACACCTCGCCGGTCCAGGCCCGCACCCTGCTCGACCGCGAGCCCCCGGTCTACGTCGTGTGCCCCGGCCGCGTCTACCGGACCGACGAGCTCGACGCGACGCACACCCCGGTCTTCCACCAGATCGAGCTGCTCGCCGTCGACGAGGGCCTCACCATGGCGGACCTGAAGGGCACCCTCGACCACATGGTCCAGGCGCTCTTCGGCCCGGACATGAAGACCCGGCTGCGGCCGAACTTCTTCCCGTTCACCGAGCCGTCCGCCGAGATGGACATGGTCTGCTACGTCTGCCGCGGCGAGTCCGTCGGCAACCCGGACCGTCCCTGCCGCACCTGCGGCAGCGAGGGCTGGATCGAGCTCGGCGGCTGCGGCATGGTCAACCCCAAGGTGCTCATCGCCTGCGGCGTCGACCCCCAGAAGTACAGCGGATTCGCCTTCGGGTTCGGCATCGAGCGGATGCTGATGTTCCGCCACAACGTAGAAGACATGCGAGACATGGTCGAAGGCGACGTCCGGTTCACCCGGCCCTTCGGGATGGAGATCTGATGCGCGTCCCGCTTTCCTGGCTGCGGGAGTACGTCGACCTGCCGCCCACCGAGACCGGCCGTGACGTACAGGCCAAGCTCGTCGCCGTCGGCCTGGAGGTCGAGACCGTCGAGCAGATCGGCGCCGGCCTGAAGGGTCCGCTGGTCGTCGGCAAGGTGCTGACCATCGAGGAGCTGGAGGGCTTCAAGAAGCCCATCCGCTTCTGCACGGTCGACGTCGGCTCCGCCAACGGCACCGGTGAGCCGCAGGAGATCGTCTGCGGAGCCCGTAACTTCGCCGTGGGCGACAAGGTCGTCGTGGTCCTGCCCGGCGCCGTGCTGCCCGGCGACTTCGCGATCGCCGCGCGCAAGACGTACGGCCGGACCTCGCACGGCATGATCTGCTCCACCGACGAGCTCGGCATGGGCGACGACGGCACGCACGGCATCATCGTGCTGCCGCCGGAGCACGAGGCCGGCACCGACGCGATCGAGCTGCTCGAGCTCGTCGACGAGGTCCTCGACATCGCCGTCACGCCCGACCGCGGCTACTGCCTGTCGATGCGCGGTGTCGCCCGCGAGACCGCCATCGCCTACGGCCTGCCGCTGCGCGACCCGGCGCTCCTGGACGTGCCCGCGCCCAACGCGTACGGATACCCGGTCAAGGTCTCCGACCCGATCGGCTGCGACCGCTTCACCGCGCGCACAGTCGTCGGTCTGCAGCCCGAGGCCCGGTCCCCGATCTGGATGCAGCGCCGGCTCCAGAAGGCCGGGATGCGGCCGATCTCGCTCGCCGTCGACGTCACCAACTACGTGATGCTCGAACTGGGCCAGCCGCTGCACGCCTACGACCGGACCCGGATCGACGGTCCGATCGGGGTGCGCCGCGCCGAGCAGGGCGAGAAGCTCACCACGCTCGACGGCACGGTCCGCGTCCTGGACGCCGCCGACCTCGTCATCACCGACAACCGCGGCCCGATCGGCCTCGCGGGCGTCATGGGCGGTGCCAACACCGAGATCGCCGACGCCTCCGAGGACGCGCACACCACCGAGGTCGTCATCGAGGCCGCGCACTTCGACGCGATCTCGATCGCCCGGACCGCGCGCCGTCACAAGCTGGCCTCCGAGGCGTCCAAGCGCTTCGAGCGCGGCGTCGACCCGCAGGCCGCGGCAGCCGCGGCGCAGCGCACCGTCGACCTGCTGGTGCTGCTCGCCGGCGGCACCGCCGAGGCGGGCGTCACCGAGGTGAGCGCCCCGTCCGGCCCCCGCACGATCACGATGGCGGCCGACCACCCGGACAAGGTGGCCGGCGTCGCGTACGGCCGCGAGACCGTTGTACGCCGCCTCCAGGAGGTCGGCTGCGACGCCTACGGGCAGGACGAGCTCCTCGTCACGGCCCCGTCCTGGCGGCCCGACCTCAACGAGCCGAACGACCTCGCCGAAGAGGTCATCCGGCTGGAGGGTTACGAGAACCTCCCGTCCACGCTCCCGACCCCGCCGTCGGGCCGCGGGCTCACCGACCGCCAGCGGCTGCACCGCCGCGTCGGCCGGGCACTCGCGGGCGCGGGCTACGTCGAGGCGCTGAACTACCCGTTCACCGGCGAGGCGGTCCTGGACCAGCTGGGCCTGGAGGCGGACGACGCCCGCCGCCGCACGGTCAAGCTCGTCAACCCGCTCTCCGACGAGGAGCCTTCGCTGCGCACCACGCTGCTGCCGGGCCTCCTCGGCGCACTGCGGCGCAACGACGGCCGCGGCAGCCACGACCTCGCGCTCTTCGAGACCGGCCTGGTCTTCCGGCCGACCGGCCAGGAGACGAAGCCCGTCCGGCTGCCCGTCGACCGGCGTCCCTCCGACGAGGAGATCGCCACGCTCGACGCCGCGCTGCCGCGTCAGCCGCGCCGCGCCGCCGTCGTCCTCGCGGGCGCCCGCGAGCAGGCCGGCTGGTGGGGCAAGGGCCGCCCGGCCGACTGGGCGGACTCCGTCGAGGCCGCCCGGACCATCGCCCGTGAGGCCGGTGTCGACCTCACGGTCCGCGCCGACCAGCACGCGCCCTGGCACCCGGGCCGCTGCGCCGCGCTGTATGTGACGGTCGACGGCGAGGAGACCCTCTTCGGGCACGCCGGCGAGCTGCACCCGCGCGTCATCAAGGAGCTCCACCTGCCCGAGCGGACCTGCGCCATGGAGGTCGAACTCGACGTCCTGGAGCAGGCCGTCGACGGCGCGCTCCGGGCGCCGCGGATCTCCACCTTCCCGGTGGCGACCCAGGACGTCGCCCTGGTCGTAGGCCAGGACGTGCCCGCGGCCGACGTGGAGCGGGCGCTGCGCGAAGGGGCGGGCGAACTCCTCGAGACGCTGCGCCTGTTCGACGTGTTCACCGGCGAGCAGATCGGCGAGGGCCACAAGTCCCTGGCGTACGCGCTGCGGTTCCGTGCCGCGGACCGCACGCTGACCGTCGACGAGGCGAGCGCCGCCCGTGACGCGGCGGTGGCTCTGGCCGCCGAGCGTACGGGCGCGGTGCTCCGCGGCGCGTAACGGCGCGTCCGCACACTGAGGAGGGGCGCATCCGGCCACCGGATGCGCCCCTCCTGTGTGCTCGCCAAGGGGCGGTGGACCGCACGCGGGCTCCGGCCCGGCCCGGGGGAACCCGGTTCCCGGCCGGCCCCGGAACAACCCTCCGATCCGTGGGCAGTGGGTCGTGCGATCCTGCGCCGTCCGCCCTGCCACGGAGTGTCGGGCAGGTCGGCAGAGCGGACGGCGCGGGAGCGGGTCGTCGTGCTGTACGAGGGGGAGCAGACGACCCGGCCGCCTCTTGCGAGGGACTCATTCAAGCGATTCGCGGACCGGTCCGGCAGGGTGCGCAGCGGGACGGTTCGGGCATTCCGTTCACACCCCGTGTGAATCGTGCTCCACTGGGGCGACACGTCCTGGCGTGCCGAACCGTCGGAGGGGGCAATGGGGGCAATGGAGCCCAACACGATGCTGGAGGCTCTGATCGACGAGGCGGGGGTCTCCCGGGCCGGGCTCGCCGCACATGTGAACCGGGCCGGCCGTGCCCGGGGGCTGTGCCTGCGGTACGAACACACCGCCGTCGCCCGCTGGCTGAAGGGCCAGCGGCCTCGCGGCCAGGTGCCCGACCTCATCTGTGAGGTGCTGGGGCACCGGGTGCGCAGGGCGCTCTCGCTCGACGACATCGGCATGGCGGCCCTCGTCGGCGGCCACCCGCCCGCGCAGAGCTCATCGCTCACCGGATTCGTGGAGCGGGCCACCGCTCTGTGGCGCTCCGACGAACAGCAGCGCCCCCATCTGGTCGCCGCTCCGGCCGTGACGGGGACCACCGCGGTGATGCCCGTCTGGGAGTGGGAGAACCCGCCGGAGGACACCGACGTGTCCCGCACCGGCCCGCAGCGGGTCGGCCCGGCCGACATAGCAACCTTGCGTGCCGCCCGTGCCCACTACGAACTGATGTATCGCCGGGCGGGCGGAATCGCGACGCGTTCGCGCATCGTAGGCTTCCTCAACGCCGAGACGGCCCCGCTGCTGCGCGGCGGCTACAGCGATGCGATGGGGCGTCAACTCCATCGGGCCACGGGCGCTCTGGTGGCCGTGGCCGGCATCTGCGCGTACGACTCCGACGCGCACGGGCTCGCCCAGCGCTACTTCCACCAGGCGCTGCGGCTGGCCAAGGCGAGCGGGGACCGGGGCCTCGGGGGCTATGTGATCGCCCTGCTGGTGAACCAGTCGCTCTTCCTCGCCGACTTCCGGCAGTCCGTCGCGTTCGCCGAAGCGGCGCTGCGGGCCGCCGGCCGCGACATCACCCCCGCGCTCGCGGCGGACCTCCACGCGATGCAGGCCAAGGCGTACGCCCATCTCGGCGACGGGCCCGGCGCCCTGCGGTGCATCCGGCGCGCCGAGTCCGAGGCGGAACGGATCCGCCCCGGCCGGGAGCCGGACGAGACGGGGTACGTCCAGCCCGGACTGGTCAACGTCCAGGTGGCGGAGGCGCTGCTCCGTCTCGGGGATCTGCCGGCGGCCAGGGAGCACGCCGCGGCGGCGGTGCGGACCCCCGCGCACGACCGGGGCCGGGTGCACCGGCTGGCGATGCTGACCACGATCGAGCTGCGGCAGGGCGAGGCCGACCGGGCCGCGGTCACGGCGGCGGAGATGGCGGAGCGCGCCCGGGGGATGGAGTCGCAGCGGCTGCGTGACCGGCTGCGGGCCGTGCGCGGACACCTGGTGGCGAGCGGCAGCGCGGAGGCGGCACGGGCCGCGGATCTCGTCGACGGGGCTCTGCGCGTACCGCTGTGAGCCTTGGTCTGCTGCGATATGGCCACCTACTAGTCAGAAGGTGGCAGAACTGTGCAGTGGACGAACCTGAACGAACAAACTGTGTACGAGAATCGCTGGTTCCGGGTCAATCTGGCGGATGTCGCGCTGCCGGACGGCCACCACCTCGACCACTTCGTGATCCGGCTCCGTGCCGTCGCGGCGGCCACCGTGGTCAACGGGGCGAACGAGGTCCTGCTGCTGTGGCGGCACCGGTTCATCACGGACAGCTGGGGCTGGGAGATCGCCGCGGGCGTGGTCGAGGAAGGCGAGCAGCCGGCGGCCGCGGCCGCCCGGGAGATGGAGGAGGAGACCGGCTGGCGTCCCGGCCCGCTGCGGCCGCTGCTGACCGTGGAGCCGTCGAACGGCCTCACCGACGCACGGCACCACTTCTACTGGGGCGAGGAGGCCGACTGGACCGGTGACCCGGTCGACGGCTTCGAGTCCTCTCGCCGCGAGTGGATACCGCTGAAGCTGGTGCCCGACATGATCGCCCGCGGTGAGGTCCCGGCCGCCGGGATGGCCGCCGGGCTGATGATGCTGCACCACTTACGGCTGGGCTGAACCGTCCCGCTCAGGTGCGAGGGGCCGCGGGCCGGCCCCTCGCACACACGGTTGAGCGGATCAGGCGTACGGGTAGAAGCCCGAGCCGGTCTTGCGGCCGAGCCGGCCCGCGTCGACCATCCGCTGGAGCAGCGGGGGAGCGGCGTACAGCGGCTCCTTGTACTCGGCGTACATCGAGTCCGCGACCGAGGCCACCGTGTCGAGACCGATCAGGTCGGCGAGCTTGAGCGGGCCCATCGGGTGGGCGCAGCCCATCTCCATGCCGTTGTCGATGTCCTCGCGGCTGGCGATACCCGACTCGAACATCCGGATCGCGGAGAGCAGGTACGGGATCAGCAGCGCGTTGACGACGAAGCCGGAACGGTCCTGGGCGCGGATCGGGTGCTTGCCCAGTATGTCCTGCACCATCGCCTCGGCGCGCTTGACCGTCTCGTCCGAGGTGGTCAGCGCGGGGATCAGCTCGACGAGCTTCTGCACCGGGGCCGGGTTGAAGAAGTGGATGCCGATGACCTGGTCCGGCCGGGACGTCGCGACGGCCAGCTTCACCAGCGGGATCGAGGAGGTGTTGGAGGCCAGGATCGCGTCCTGCCGGGTCACCACCTGGTCCAGCACCTGGAAGATCTCGGTCTTGACCTGCTCGTTCTCCACGACGGCCTCGATGACGAGGTCGCGGTCGGCGAACTCGCCGAGGTCGGTGGTGAAGCTGAGGCGGCCGAGGGTCTCGTCGCGCTCCTCCTCGGTGATCTTGCCGCGCTCGGCGGCCTTCGAGAGGGAGTTGTGGAGCCGGGTGCGGCCGATCTCCAGCGCCTCGCCGGTGGTCTCGGCCACCTTGACGTCGAGGCCGCTGCGGGCGCACACCTCCGCGATGCCTGCGCCCATCTGGCCACAGCCCACCACTCCGACGCGTGCAATGTCGGCCATAGAGTCCGTCACCTCGTGCCTTTCACTGTTCTCCGTTCGGCGGCTTCCGTCTGATTCCGGGCTCCACCACGACCCCACGACGTTACTCCGCGTCTCGGGGCGACCGGCAAATGGGGGGTGGGAGGGGGCTCCTTCGCCCACCCTCCCCATTTGCCGGTCGCCGCTACCGGGG
>NZ_JAELVH010000242.1 GCF_019399235.1 Streptomyces poriferorum
CCTGCGCAACAACGGCGCCGACGCGCTCTGACGGCGCCGTTGTTGCGCAGGGACTGCGCGTACTGCTGGAGGACCCAGACCTCGTTCTGCGCGGCCGCCAGGTGGTCCGGGGCAACGTTGCTGCCGAGGCGGGTGAGGCTGCCCTGGACGTCGTTGATCCGGCGGTCGACGGCGCGCAGGCGGACCTTGACCAGGTGCTCGCCCGCGTACGCCTCGTCGATGGACTTGCCGTGGAAGACCTCGACCGCGAGCTCGGTGACGAGCTTGCGCACCGTGTCGTTCGGCGTCGCGTCGAGCACCTGGACGAGGTACTCGCGGGTCTCGGGGACACCGAGCTCCGCGCCGCCCGCCTCCGCGATGCACTGGCGGACCGCCGCGTACGGCGGGGCGGTGAACTCGTCGATCCCGTAGGCGTCGAACGCCGGGGAGACCAGGGCGGGCTTCTGGAGGGCGAGCTTGAGCAGCTCGCGCTCGGTGCGGTGGGCCGGGCTGCGGAGGTTGAGCGCGGGGCCCGAGGGGACGACGGCGGGTGCCTGGATCTCCTGGCGCCGTGAGCCGCCGCGCGCGCCGGGTGCGGGTCCCCGCTCGCCGCGGCCCCTGGCCCACTGGGCGAGCTGGTTGACCCGGTGGACGACGTACTCCTGGTCCAGGATGCCGACGAAGCCGGCGAGCTGGACGGCGACCTCGCGCTGCACGCTGCCCGTCTTGATCTTGGCGACCACCTGGGCCGCCTCGTCGAGCGCGGCGGCGCGGCCCGCCGGGGTCTCCAGGTCGTAGCGGGCGACGATCTGGCGGAGTGCGAACTCGAAGAGCGGGGTGCGGGGCTCGACCAGGTCGCGAACGGCCTCGTCGCCCTTGGCGAGACGCAGGTCGCACGGGTCCATGTTGTCCGGGGCGATCGCGATGTAGGTCTCGGCGGCGAACTTCTGGTCGTCCTCGAAGGCGCGCAGGGCGGCCTTCTGGCCCGCCGCGTCCCCGTCGAAGGTGAAGATCACCCGGGCGCTGCCGTTGTCCATCAGGAGGCGGCGCAGGATCTTGATGTGGTCGCCGCCGAACGCCGTGCCACAGGTCGCGATGGCGGTGGTGACCCCGGCGAGATGGCAGGCCATCACGTCCGTGTAGCCCTCGACGACGACGGCCCGGCTGGACTTCGCGATGTCCTTCTTGGCCAGGTCGATGCCGTACAACACCTGGGACTTCTTGTAGATCGGCGTCTCGGGGGTGTTGAGGTACTTCGGCCCGTTGTCGTCGTCGCGCAGCTTGCGGGCGCCGAAGCCGACGATGTCGCCGGAGGTGTCGCTGATCGGCCACATCAGCCGGCCGCGGAAGCGGTCGATGGGGCCGCGCCTGCCGTCCTGGGAGAGGCCGGAGGTGATCAGTTCCTTGTCGCTGAAGCCCTTGCCGCGCAGATAGCGGGTGAGGTGGTCCCAGCCCGCGGGGCTGTATCCGACGCCGAAGTGCTCGGCCGCCGCCTGGTCGAAGCCGCGCTCGGCAAGGAACTTGCGGCCGATCTCCGCCTCGGGGCCGTCCAGCTGTTCGACGTAGAACTGGGCGGCCGCCTTGTGGGCCTCGACCAGCCTGATCCGCTCGCCGCGCTGGTGGGAGGGGTTGTACCCGCCCTCCTCGTACCGCAGGGTGATGCCGGCCTTGGCGGCGAGCCGCTCGACGACCTCCGCGAACGTCAGATGGTCGATCTTCTGGACGAAGGCGATCGTGTCGCCGCCCTCCTGGCATCCGAAGCAGTGGAAGAGGCCCTTGCTCGGACTGACCTGGAACGAGGGCGACTTCTCGTCGTGGAAGGGGCACAGGCCCTTGAGGTTTCCACCGCCCGCGTTGCGCAGTTGGAGGTACTCGGAAACGACGGCGTCGATCGGGACCGCGTCCCGGACCGCCTTCACGTCGTCGTCATTGATCCTGCCTGCCACGAGTGAAGTCTACGGGTGGCGTCGGACAGTCATGGTGCCCGCGGGTGTGATCCGGTCCGCCCGCCGCCCGTGCCGCCGCCCCCGGGCCGTGGCACGGGGGCGGCGCGGTCATCGGGGCCGGGGCGCTCAGATCAGTGACTCCAGGGGCACCGACGGGTCGGCCAGGGCGTCCGGGTCGACCGGCTGTCCGGCCCTGATCAGTTCCTGCACGGTCTCCGTGACGTCCCACACGTTCACGTTCATCCCGGCGAGGACCTTGTGGTCCTTCAGCCAGAACGCGATGAACTCGCGCTTGCCCGCGTCACCGCGGATCACGACCTGGTCGTAGCTGCCGGGCGGTGCCCAGCCCGAGTACTCGAGGCCGAGGTCGTACTGGTCGGAGAAGAAGTACGGCACCCGGTCGTAGGAGACGTCCTGGCCGAGCATGGCGCGGGCGGCGGCCGGTCCGCTGTTCAGCGCGTTGGCCCAGTGCTCCACCCGCAGGCGCGTGCCGAGCAGCGGATGGGCCACGTTGGCCGCGTCCCCGGCCGCGAAGATGTGCGGGTCGCTGGTGCGCAGCGAGGCGTCCACGGAGATGCCGCCGCCCTGCTCACGCGGGGCGATCTCCAGCCCGGCGGCCTCGGCGAGGGCGGCGCGCGGGGCGGCGCCGATCGCGGCGAGGACGTCGTGGGCGGGGTGCTCCTCGCCGTCGTCGGTGCGCACGGCGAGGACCATGCCGTCCTGGCCGACGATCTCGGTGAGCCGGCCGCCGAAGTGGAAGCGGACGCCGTGGTCGCTGTGCAGGTCGGTGAAGATCTGGCCGAGCTCGGGGCCGATGACCTTGAGCAGCGGGGTCGCCTCCGGTTCGACGACGGTGACCTCGGCGCCGTATCCGCGGGCCGCCGCGGCGACCTCCAGGCCGATCCAGCCGGCCCCGGCGATGACCAGGTGACCGTTGTCGCGGCCGAGCGCGGCCAGCACGTTGCGCAGCCGGTCGGCGTGGGCCAGGCGGCGCAGATGGTGGACGCCCGCCAGGTCGGTGCCCGGGATGTCGAGGCGGCGCGGTTCGGCGCCGGTGGCCAGGAGCAGCTTGTCGTAGTGGATGACGGTGCCGTCGCCGAGCTCCACGGAGCGGGCTTCGCGGTTCAGCGCGGTGACGGGCTGGCCGAGGTGGAGCTCGACGTCGGCCCCCGCGTACCAGGCCGTCTCGTGGACGAAGACGCTGTCGCGGTCCTCCTTCCCGCCCAGGTAGCCCTTGGAGAGTGGCGGGCGTTCGTACGGATGGTCGCGCTCATCGCCGATCAGGATGACCCGGCCGCTGAAACCCTCCGACCGGAGCGTCTCCGCTGCCTTCGCTCCGGCCAGTCCTCCGCCGACAATGACGAACGTCCGATGTGCGTCGACCACTTGATGCCTCCTCGGTGCTTGCTGCGCGGCGCCAACTGCGAGCGTCCCGCACGCAGCGTGATGGCGAAAGAGGGTGTGACCCGATCAGGTCACGCCCAGTGGTCATATGCCAGTGTGCCGACCGGGGCCCGCACACCGGGAGCAGGGGGTGCTGTCAGCCGCGGCGTGCGGTGAGCGAATGGTGCAGGGAACGGGCCGAGGCGTCGGTCAGGGCGGCGATCTGGTCGACCAGGACCCGCTTGCGGGCGCGGTCGTCGGGGGCCGCCTCGTACAGCGCCCGCAGCTGTGGCTCCAGCCCCTCGGGCGCGCGGGCGGTCAGCGCGGCGGCCAGTTCGGCGATGACGATCCGCTGGCCGGCGCGGATCTCCTCCTGCTCGGCGCGCTGCATGACGTAACGGTCGGCGACCGCCTTGAGGACCGCGCACTCGTGGCGCGCCTCACGGGGAACGACGAGTTCGGCACGGTATCTGCCGAGGCGTCCGGTGCCGTACGCCTGCCGGGTGGCGCTCTCGGCGGCGAGGCAGAACCGGCCGATCAGCTGGCTCGTGGCGTCCTTGAGCCGGGCCTGGGCGACGGCCGATCCGTCGTAGCCGTGCGGCCACCAGTCCTGGCCGATGAGCCGGTCGAGTGCGTCGGACAGCTCCTGGGGGTCGGTGTCCGCGGGGACGTAGCGTCCGATGGCGACGGCCCAGATCTCGCGCCGCTCCGGCTCGGCGTCGAGGCAGTTGGGGTCGATGTGCCCGGCGTGCAGCCCGTCCTCGAAGTCGTGGACCGAGTACGCCACGTCGTCGGACCAGTCCATGACCTGGGCCTCGAAGCACTTGCGGCCTTGCGGGGCGCCGCTGCGGAACCAGTGGAAGACCGGCAGGTCGTCCTCGTACACCCCGAACTTCGGGGAGGCGGGATCCGTGGGGTGGGCGCCTCGGGGCCAGGGGTACTTGGTGGCGGCGTCGAGTGCGGCGCGGGTGAGGTTGAGGCCCACGCTGACGAGTTCGCCGGTGCGGGTGTCGGGCACGAACCGTTTGGGTTCGAGGCGGGTCAGCAGCCTGAGCGACTGGGCGTTGCCCTCGAAGCCGCCGCAGTCGGAGGCGAAGTCGTTGAGTGCCTGTTCGCCGTTGTGCCCGAAGGGCGGGTGGCCCATGTCGTGCGAGAGGCAGGCCGTCTCGACCAGGTCGGGGTCGCAGCCGAGCGCGGCGCCGAGTTCCCGGCCGACCTGTGCGCACTCCAGCGAGTGCGTGAGCCGGGTCCGCGGGCTGGCGTCCCAGACGTGACTGCGGGTGCCCGGGGTCACGACCTGGGTCTTCCCGGCGAGCCTGCGCAGGGCCGCGGAGTGCAGCACCCGGGCGCGGTCGCGCTGGAAGGCGGTGCGGCCGGGCCGTTTGTCCGGCTCGGTGTCCCAGCGCTCGGCGTCGGCGGCGCCGTAGGGAGCAGTGCCGGGGTCCTGGGTGCCGTAAGCGGTGTCCGTGCCGTGGGTGTCGTCCCTGCCGTACGTACCGTCCGTGCCGTCCGTGCCGTTCATGGGAACGACAGTAATCGGCCGCACCGACAGGAGGGCTCAGGCGGAGGCCAGGAAACGTGTGTTCATCAGGGTTTCGTGCGCCGGTGCGCCGGCCGCCCGTGCCTGGTCGTAGCGGTGGAGCAGCAGCCGTGCCATGGCCGGGTGGGCGCCGAGCGGGGCGGCGGCGATCCAGGTGGCCTCCGCCGCCGCGGCCGAGGCGAAGCGTCCGGGGGCGGTGAAGTACGAGGCGACGGCGACCCTCCGGCGGCCGCGGGCGGCCAGCGCGCGCAGGGCGGCCGGGACGGTGGGCGTCGCCGCGGAGGCGTACGCGGGCACGACGGGCACCCCGCCGAGCCGTTCGCTGAGCAGCTGCGCGGTGCGGCGGGTACCGGCGGCCGACTCGGGGTCGCGCGAACCGGCGGCGGCCAGCACCACGGCGCTGTTGCGGTTCCCGTCGTCCGAGGGACACCAGCCCGCCTCGGTGAGCCGGCCGTGGAGCGCCTCGACCAGCAACGGGTGCGGGCCGAGGGGGCCGGCGGTGCGGGTGCGCAGGGCGGCGGCGCCGGCGACGGCCTCCGGGATGTCCTGCTTCACGTGGTAGCCGCGGCCCAGCAGCAGCGGTACGAGGACCGCCTCACCGCTGCCGAGGTCGTCCAGGGTCCGCGGGAGGAGGGGTTCGTTGAGCTCGATGTGGCCGAGCCGGACGTCCAGCCCCGGCCGCAGCTCCCGCACCCGGTCCAGGAGTTCCGTCACCGTGTACAGCGCCCGCGGGTCCCGGCTGCCGTGCGCGACGGCGACGAGGGCGGGGGCGGCGGGAATCAGCGGGCTCACGTTGCTGTGCGGGGACTGCTGCGGGGTGCGGTGCATGGGCCGTCGGGTTCCGTTCAGGGAGACGAGGCTGAGCTGGGTGCCTAGTGCCGCGGTGATGCGGGTCAGCAATTGCGCCGTGCTGTCGAGGGGCAGGGACTCCTGGGGGCGTTCGTGCGCCGTGCTGTCGAGGGGCACGGGCTCCTCTGTGCGTGCGTGCGCCGTGCAGTGCAGGGGCGGGGATTCCTGGGGACGTTCCGGGGCCGGCTCCGTCATGGACCGATGGTGCCGGGCGCAGGTTGCCGCCTCGTTGCGCGCCGGTCACGGCCGTTTTCCGCTACCTCACCGAGAGCCCCTGCCCACTGTCAGACGGCCGCCGCGGGCCGGACCTGACCGGCGAACAGCCGCTCGATGACGTCGGCGACCCCGTCCTCCTCGTTGGTGGCGGTGTGCGCCGCCACGGCGGCCAGTACGGCCGGGTGGGCGTTGGCCATGGCGTAGCCGGTGCCGGCCCAGGTGAGGACGGTGAGGTCGTTGGGCATGTCGCCGAAGGCGATGACCTCGGTGGCGTCGATGCCCCGGGCCGCGCAGAGCATCTCCAGGGTGCCGGCCTTCGTGACGCCGGGCGCGCTGATCTCCACCAGTCCGCGCCCGCCCGAGTGGGTGAGCTGTACCTCGTCGCCCGCGCCCAGGCGGGCGGCGGCCAGCAGGGTGTCGGCGTCGAGCCGGTCGGACCAGACGAGCAGTTTGGTGACGGGGGCCTCGGTCAGCCAGAGGTCGGCGAGGGTCGGTACGGGGAGTTCGGCGCCGACGTCCTCGGACATGCGCAGCCGGTAGGCCGGTTCGTACAGCACCTGGTTGCCGGTCTCCAGGGCGAAGCCCACCTCGGGCACCGCGGCGGCGAGTGCGGTGGCGACCCGCCGGGCGGTGGTCAGGGGCAGGACGCGGGAGGAGACGACGGTGCGGGCCGCGATGTCGTACACGAGCGCCCCGTTGCTGCAGACCGCCGTGCCCACGAGCCCGGCGGCCTCGGCGAGCCGGTCGACGAACCTGGGCGGCCGGGCGGTGACGATGACGATCTCCGTGCCGGCGTCCTCGGCCGTGCGCAGGGCGCGCAGGGTGCGGGGCGACAGGGTGCCGTCGTTACGGAGCAGGGTGCCGTCGAGATCTGAGGCGATCAGCCGTGGGAGCAACATCGGCCGATGCTACCGACGGGTGCTCACGGGAGAACCGTTTCGGCCGTCCGCTCGTCAAGCGGTAGGGGACGGTTCGGCACGACGACAGGGATGTGGGGGCTCCGATGCGGCTGAGGCCATGGGGAGGACGGGCGGTCCGGGCGCTGCGGAGGACCGCCGTCCGGTTGCGGCCCCGGCTGCCGCGGACCCGGCGGGGGCGGCGTCTGGCCGTGCAGGGGGTGATGGTGGCCTGTGTGCTGGCGCTGGCCCCGGCCACCTGGATGCACACGGTCGCCGATGCCCGGGTAAGGACGGCGGCGGACGTGCCCGCGCAGCAGGTCGCGGTGGTGTTCGGCGCGGGGTTGTGGGACGGCAGGCCGTCCCCGTATCTCGCGAACCGGCTGCGGACCGCGGCGGAGCTGTACCGGGACAAGAAGGTGAAGGTCGTGCTGGTGACCGGTGACAACAGCCGGGTGGAGTACGACGAGCCGGACGCGATGCGCACGTTCCTGGTCGCGCACGGGGTGCCGGACAGCAGGATCGTGAGCGACTTCGCCGGCTTCGACACCTGGGACTCGTGCGTGCGGGCCAGGAAGATCTTCGGGGTCGAGCGGGCCGTGCTGGTGAGCCAGGGGTTCCACATCCGGCGGGCGATCGCGCTGTGCCGGGCGGCGGGGATCGACGCGTACGGCGTCGGGGTCGAAGCCGTACACGATGTGACCTGGTACTACGGCGGCACGCGGGAGGTGTTCGCGGCGGGGAAGGCGGCCCTGGACGCCCTGTTCGAGCCGGATCCGCACTTCCTGGGGCCCAAGGAACCGGGCGTGACCAAGGCCCTCGCGGCGGACGAACGCTGATCGCGCCCCGCACCTCACCGCCGGTCGCCGGGCGTGCTGAGGTGGGCGTACCGGCGGTGTAACCGGGAGCGGGCGCCCGTGTAACACCCGGATTCCAGTCTGGGGGCATGACCAGCACCGCGACTGCCGCCACCGCGACCCACTGCCCGTACTGCGCGCTGCAGTGCGGCATGAATCTGCGCCCGGTCGCCGGTGACGCGGTCGTCGAGGTGGAGGAGCGCACCGCCTTCCCCGTGAACCGGGGCGCGCTGTGCGGCAAGGGCCGGTCGGCGCCCGCCGTGCTCTCTTCCGCGGTACGGCTGACCGGGCCGCTCGTACGCGATCCGGCGAGCGGGCAGCTGGAACCGGCCGGCTGGGACGAGGCGCTGGCCCGTATCGCCGAGGGGCTGCGGGGGACGCGCGCGGAGCACGGGGCCGACGCGGTGGGGGTGTTCGGCGGCGGCGGGCTCACCAACGAGAAGGCGTACGCGCTCGGGAAGTTCGCCCGGGTGGTGCTCGGCACCTCGCAGATCGACTACAACGGGCGGTTCTGCATGTCGTCGGCGGCCGCCGCGCACCAGCGGGCCTTCGGGCTCGACCGCGGGCTGCCGTTCCCGCTGGAGGACATCCCGCGCACCGGGTGCGTGATCCTCGTGGGGTCGAACCTCGCGGAGACGATGCCGCCCGCGCTGCGCTATCTGACCGAACTGCGGGAGAACGGCGGCCGGCTGATCGTCATCGATCCGCGTCGCACCAGGACCGCCGAGCAGGCCGACCTCCATCTGGCTCCCCGGCCCGGCACCGATCTGGCGCTCGCGCTCGGCATGCTGCACCTCGTGGTGTCGCAGGGGCGGGTGGACGAGGACTTCGTACGGGAGCGCACGAGCGGCTGGGACGAGGCGCGGGCCGGGGTGATGGCCCACTGGCCCGAGCTGGTGGAGCGGCTGACCGGCGTACCGGTGCCGCAACTGCGCGCGGCCGTCGAGATGTTCTGCGCCGCGGAGAGCGGCATGGTGCTGACCGCGCGCGGCCCGGAGCAGCAGGCGAAGGGCACGGACACGGTCGGCGCCTGGATCAACTTCGCGCTGGCCACCGGCCGTGCGGGCCGCCCGCTGTCCGGCTACGGCTGCCTCACCGGCCAGGGCAACGGCCAGGGCGGTCGTGAACACGGCCAGAAGGCCGACCAGTTGCCCGGCTACCGCAAGCTCACCGACCCGGCGGCGCGCCGCCATGTCGCGGAGGTGTGGGGCGTCGATCCCGAGTCGCTGCCGGGGCCGGGGCGCAGCGCCTACGAACTGCTGGACGCGCTGGGCACCGAGGTGCGGTCGCTGCTGGTGATGGGGTCGAACCCGGTGGTGTCCGCGCCGCACGCGGGGCATGTGGAGGAGCGGCTGCGGTCGCTGGACTTCCTCGCGGTCGCCGATGTGGTGCTGTCGGAGACGGCCGCGCTGGCCGATGTGGTGCTGCCGGTGACGCAGTGGGCCGAGGAGACGGGGACCACCACGAACCTCGAGGGCAGGGTGCTGCTGCGCCGGCGTGCGGTCTCCGCGCCCGCGGGTGTCCGCAGCGATCTGGACGTGCTGCACGGGCTGGCCGGTCTCCTCGGGCACGGGAAGGGGTTCCCGGCCGACCCGGCGGTGGTGTTCGACGAGCTGCGCCGGGCGTCGGCGGGCGGCCCCGCGGACTACGCGGGCATCACGTACGAACGGATCGCCGCCGAGGACGGGGTCTTCTGGCCGTGCCCGGACACGGAGCACCCCGGAACGCCGCGGCTGTTCCTGGACCGGTTCGCGACGGACGACGGGCGGGCCCGGTTCGTGCCGGTCACGCACCGGCCGTCCGCCGAGGAGACGGACGCGGAGTTCCCGGTGGTGCTGACCACGGGCCGGGTCGTCGCCCAGTACCAGTCGGGGGCGCAGACCCGCCGGGTGGCGGAGCTGAACGCCGCGGCCCCGGGCCCCTTCGTGGAGCTGCATCCGCGGCTCGCCGAGCGGATCGGGGTGGCCGAGGGCGAGCCGGTCGCGGTCACCTCACGGCGCGGGCGGGCGGTGGCACCCGCCCGGATCACCGTGGCGATCCGGGCGGACACCGTGTTCATGCCGTTCCACTGGGCCGGTGAGGGCCGGGCCAACACGCTGACCAACCCGGCCCTGGACCCGGTGTCGAGGATGCCGGAGTTCAAGGTGTGCGCGGTGAGGGTGGAGGCCCTGTCCCAGCCCCGGGGCGCCTCTCAGAGCGAGGTCACCGGGGCCGTCTCCGCGGAGACCCAGCC
>NZ_JAELVH010000243.1 GCF_019399235.1 Streptomyces poriferorum
GGATGCCGGAACGCCGCGTTAGCCTCGGATCCGAGAGCCGGTACGGGCGATGCGACGCGCGTACGGCGACGATCTACGAGAAGGCTGAGGTGGCTGCGATGGCGAAGGTTCCGGCAGCGGCAGTGGCGGCGGGCGGACTGGTCGGCGGCTACGCCGTCGCACGGTGGACCAGGAAGCGGCCACTGGGCGGGGTCGCGCTCGCCGCCGCGGGAGGCGTCGCCGCGTACGAGTGGAACCGGCAGGCAGGGCCGCGGGCCGCCGTCGCCCTGACCACCGCCTACGTGGCCGCCTTCGCGGGGTCGCACCCGCTGGCGAAGAAGGTCGGCGCCTGGCCCGCGGTGTTCACCGTCGCGGGCACCGTGGCCGCCGCGTCCTGGGCCGTCACGCGCCGCGCCGCCTGAGCGGGGATTTTTTTCGGCACGAGGTGAACGCGGGCGGCNCGGCACGCGAACTGAGGCCGACCGAGGCCACCCCGATGTGCCCCACAGGCGCCCCACAGGCGCCCCACAGGGCTCCCGCAGGCACCTCTCAGGCGCCTCTCAATCGGCGCTCAAACACCTCTCGAACACCTCTCAAGCGGCTCTCAAGCCCCGAACGCCCGCGACACCGAGTAGATCGCCAGGCCCGCCAGCGCACCCACCACCGTGCCGTTGATCCGGATGAACTGCAGGTCACGGCCGATGTGGGCCTCGATCTTCTTCGACGTCTGGTCCGCGTCCCAGCCGGCCACCGTGTCGCTGATCAGCGACGTGATCTCCGCCCGGTACGTCGTCACGACATACACCGCCGCGTCCTCCAGCCAGCCCTCCACCTTCGCCTGGAGCCGCCCGTCCGTCGCCAGCCTCGCACCCAGCGACATCAGCGAGGCGCGGGCCCGCAGCCGCAGTTCGCTCCGCTCGTCCTCCGCGGCCGCGATCACCATCTGCCGGACGGACGACCAGGCGGACGCGATGACGTCCTGGACCTCGCCGCGCCCCAGGATCTCCGACTTCAGCCGCTCCACCCGGGCCCGGGTCTCCGAATCCGTCTGGAGGTCGGCCGCGAAGTCCGTCAGGAACGTGTCGATCGAGCCGCGGGCCGGGTGCCCCGGCATGTCACGCATCTCGGTGACGAAACGCAGCAGCTCCTTGTAGACCCGCTCGCCCACCCGCTTGTCCACGAACCGCGGGGTCCAGCCAGGCGCACCGCCCTGCACCGCGTCCATCACCGAGTCGCCGTGCTGCACCAGCCAGTCGTGCGCCCGCACACAGACCAGGTCCACCACCTTGCGGTGGCCGCCGTCCGCGACGACCTTCTCCAGCATCTTGCCGAGCCCCGGGCCGACCTCCGCCGCGTTCGCCCGCCGGGTGATCGCCTCACCGACCACCGCCTGCACATCCGCGTCACGGAGCACGGTCAGCGCGCCCCGCAGCGCGGTCGACAGCTCGGCCGTGACCCGGTCCGCGTGCTGAGGCTCCGCGAGCCAGGCACCCACCCGGCCGCCGATGGCGAGGGAATGGATCCGGTCACGGACGACGCCGCCCGACAGAAAGTTCTCGCCGACGAAGGAACCGAGTGAGGCCCCCAGCTGGTCCTTCTTGTTTGGAATGATGGCGGTGTGCGGAATCGGCAGTCCGAGCGGACGCTTGAAGAGAGCGGTGACCGCGAACCAGTCGGCCAGCGCACCCACCATCCCCGCCTCGGCGGCCGCTGCGACGAAGCCCGGCCAGCCGCCCACCCCCTCGTTCTTCGCCCAAGTGGCGAGGACGTACACCAGCGCGACCAACAGAAGGAGGCCGGTGGCCGTGGTCTTCATGCGACGCACGCCACGACGCTTCTCCTCGTCGGCGGCCGTGTACGCGAACGAGGCGAGCGACGCCGACGGGCGGGGCCCTCTCCGTCGCTCCGGCCCCTCCCCGGGGCCGCCCGGGCCCGGGCCCGCACCCGTGCCGGTGTCCGCCGTGCCGGCCGCCGCGTCCTCGGCCGTGCCTTCGATCCGTTCCATCCGCTCCACCCGTCCGCGTAACCGGCGCCCCCGGCGCCCCGTACGCATTGTGCCTACCTGACCTACTCCCGGGCCGCACGTCGAGTTCCCCGAGCCCTGCCGCATCATGGGTTCCGGCCCACGAACGAATGAGGAGACACACCGTCCATGCCCAGGCGCCAGGGATCCGCCCTGCTCATAGCCCTCCTGGTGGGCACCGCCGCGCTCGCCGCCCTCGTGGCGTTCACCGGCTCCCTGCTGTTCACCGAGCCCCGGGCGAAGGCCGTGGCCGCCGCAGGCCCGCAGGGCGTGGCCCGCACCCCCGCCGCCCCGGCTCGCTCCACCGGCCAGTGGCTCGCCACCTGGGCCGCGGCCCCCGTCCTCGGCGCGACCGACCCGGAGCAGGGCCCGGACCCGAGCCTGCGCACCATCCGTAACGTCGTGCACACCAGCATCGGCGGTGACGCGGCCCGCATCACCCTCTCCAACCTCTTCGGTACGCAGCCGCTGCTCGTCGACCACGTCACCGTGAACGCCCTCCCGGTGACGTTCCGCAACGCGCCCTCCGTGACGATCGCCGCCGGAGGACAGGTCATCAGCGACCCCGTCGTCGCGCCGGTCGCCGCCGACGCCGACCTCGTCGTCACCCTGCGCACCCCCACCGCCCGGGGCCCGGTCACCGTCCACCCCAACAGCCACCAGACGTCCTCCACCGAGGGCCCCCAGGGAACCAGGCCCACCACCGACTGGCGCTACCTCACCGCCGTCGACGTACGGGGCATGGCCGCCACCGGGACGCTCGTGGCCTTCGGCGACTCACTCACCGCGGGCAGCGGCTCCACCACCGACGCGAACAGCCGCTGGCCCGACATCCTCGCCGACCGCCTCGCCGGCCGGTACGCGGTCGTGAACCAGGGCATCGGCGGCAACCGCATCCTGCTCAACGACGTCGGGCCGCGCGCCCTCGACCGCTTCGACCGCGACGTCCTGGCCGTCACCGGCGTGAAGACCGTCGTCATCGCCCTCGGCATCAACGACATCCAGGCCTTCCCCCAGGAAAGCGACCCCGCACGGATCACGGACGCCCTGCGCACCCTGACCGAGCGCGCGCACGCCCGCGGACTACGGGTCATCGGCGCGACCCTGATGCCGTACGAGGGCCAGGGCAACTGGACCCCCGCCAGGAACGCCGTACGTGAACACGTCAACACGATGATCCGGGCCGGCGGCGTCTTCGACGAGTTCCTCGACTTCGACCTCGCGGCCCGGGACCCGTCGCGGCCGACCCGGCTGCTGCCCGCCTACGACTCCGGCGACCACCTCCACCTGAACGACGCCGGCTACCAGCGCCTGGGCTCCCTGGTCGACGTGGCCTCCCTGCTGCGCGCCCAGCCGTCGTCGGACGCGCTGTGAGGGGTACCGGGCGCTGAGACGAGGCGCTAACGCCCGTCGTCACCCTTCTCCAGCCGCGAACGCCCGCCATCGCGCAGCTGCTGCGTCTGCGCATCGCGCTCACGCTGCTTCTCCGCCTTGCTCCGCTTACGCTCCACACCGACGCCGCCCATCAGCGCCAGGCCGGTGACCCGCACCCGGGGAGCATCGGGTGCGGGGAACCCGTCGTCCTTCGTGTTCTCCCCGAAACCGCCCATGATGCCGATCCCGCGGACCTCGACGTTCAGATCCGGCGAAACCGTCACCTGCATGCCACCCATGATCGCGAAACAGCGGACGACCACCTCGCCGTCCTCGAAGTTCGCCTCGCGCAGATCGATCTCGCCGCCGCCCCACATCGCGAACGCGGTGAACACCCGGCTGATCGTCCAGTTCCCCCGGCGGGAGAACCCGCCCCAGAACGCGAAAGCGCCCTTCGACGTGGCGGGCTTGCCGATCCGCTCCGACCAGCGGGCCAGCGAACCCGTCCGGGGCCGCTGCCCCGCGACCGCCGGCGCCACCGCCCCGCCACCGGGAGCGGGCAGATCACGGACGAGCGGTTCGAGCTCACCGTGTGTGCGGGCCTTGTACGTCGCGTCGAGCCGCTGCTCGAACTCCTCCATCTGCAGACGGCCCTCGGCGACCGCCTCACGCAGAACCTCGGCGACCCGTTCACGCTCGGCATCGGAGGCACGCATCTCCGGAAGTTCGCTTGTCATACCGTGCAGCCTATTGAACGGGCCCGCTCCCGTCACCGCACTACAGGCCGGAGGCCGACGCGTACATCTTCGCGATCACGGCCTCGATGTCCGGCTCCCGCACCGAAAGATCCACCAACGGGTACTCCGCGGCGATCCGCGCCACCAGCGGCGCCGCCGAAGCGGACGCCGGAAACGCCAGCCACTGCCGCACCCCCTCGACCTTCACCGTGCGCACCGAATGCTCCGACTCCAGCACGATCGGCGGGAGTTCACGCTCCAGATCCACCACGAGCATCCGCTCGCTCTCCCCCACCTCATGCAGCCCGGCGAGCGCACCGTCATACATCAAACGCCCGTGATCGATCACCATCACCCGCTTGCACAACTGCTCGATATCCGTCAGATCATGGGTGGTGAGCAGCACCGTCGTACCGCGCTCCGCGTTCAAGTCCCGCAGAAAACCACGCACCTTGGCCTTCGACACCACATCGAGACCGATCGTCGGCTCATCCAGGTACAACACCTCCGGATCGTGCAACAGCGCCGCCGCGATATCGCCCCGCATCCGCTGCCCCAAAGACAACTGACGCACCGGCACATCCAACAACTCCGCCAGATCGAGGAGTTCGATACAGCGGTCCATGTTGACCCGGAAACGGTCATCGGGAATCCGGTACATCCGGTGCATCAGCCGGTACGAGTCACGCAGCGGCAGGTCCCACCACAACGTGGTGCGCTGCCCGAAGACCACACCGATGCGCTGCGCCAGCCTCGTACGCTCCCGGGACGGATCGATGCCCGCCACCCGCAGCGAACCGGCACTCGGAGTGAGGATCCCGGTCAGCATCTTGATCGTCGTCGACTTCCCCGCCCCGTTCGGGCCGATGTAACCGACCATCTCACCGCGCCCCACCCGGAAACTGATCCCGTCGACGGCCCGCACCTCCCTCCGTTCGCTGCGCAGGAAACCCGTCCTGCGACGGACGTCGAAGACCTTCTCGACACCGTCGAGCTCGATGAAATCCGTATCCGTATCCACGCTCACACCCATGTCCGCCGCCTCTTCCCGCTCGACCCGCGTCAACTTCCCGTACTCCGGTACGCCCGCAGCCCCGCCCGCCACGCCAGGCCCGCGACCGCCCAGCACGCACCCGCCACCAGCGGCGGCAGGAACGCCACCCAGTCCGGCAGGCCCAGCGGATAGTCCCGGCCCAGCACATACAGCGCCGGCAGCCAGTTCACGAAGGCCAGCGGGATGACGAACGTCACCCCGCGCACCAGATCCGTCGCGAAGACCGTCGGCGGGTACTGGAGCAGCGTGGCCCCTCCGTACGTGAAGGAGTTCTGCACCTGCGAGGCGTCCTGCGCCACGAACTGGAACGCCGCCCCGGCCACGAACACCGCGGCGAAGATCGCCGCACCGCTCAGCAGCATCAACGGCACCATCAGCACCTTCGCCACCGTCCAGTCGATGTCCAGCGTCACCAGCGCATAACCGAGCACCAGCGCCCCCTGCGACACCCGCCCCAGCCTGCGCAGCGCGAACCGGTCCGCCGCCACCTGCGCGAGCACCGGCACCGGCCGCACCAGCAACGTGTCCAGCGTGCCGTCCCGCACCCGCCGCCCCAACCGGTCCATCGACCCCATCAGCAGATCCGCCAGCCCGAACGCCGTACCCGCGGACCCGTACAGCAGGGCGATCTCCGGCAGCGTGTAACCACCCAGCACGTCGACGTGGGAGAACATCAGCAGGATCGCGACGAAGTCGAACGCCGTCGCCGCGAAGTTCCCGAACGTCGTCAACACGAACGACGTCCGGTACGCCATCGTCGAGCGCAGCCACATCGCCACGATCAGCCCGTACGCCCGCACCCCCTCGACCACCCGCGACCGCGGGACGAACACCGCCCCGGGCTCCTCCCTCACGGCCACGTCCACCGACTCCACCGACTCAGCCACCCTGAACCACCACCCTCCGCGTCGCCACCGACTGCAACAGCCGCCCCGCAAGCAGCAGCACCAGCGCCCAGCTCGCCTGGAACGCGTACACCCGCACCAGACCCCAGCCCGTGTGCTTCCCGAGGAACACATCCGCCGGCACCTGGAGCAGCGCCGACCACGGCAACGCCCGCGCCACCTCGCCCAGCACCCCCGGGAACACGTTCAGCGGCAGCAGCATCCCCGAGAAGAACATCCCCGCCAGGAACGACATCTGCGCCGCCCCCGCCCCGTCCAGCAGCCAGAACGCCGACAGCGCGACCAGATAGCGGATCGCGAAACTCACCACGACACCCAGCCCCACCGCGACCAGGAAAGCCACCCAGATCCCCGGCGACCCGGGCATCGCCAGATCGAAGGCGAGCGAACCGAAGATCATCGGCACGATGCCGCGCCCCAGCAGATGAAACGCCGCCCGGCCCAAGTCACCCGCCAGCCACCACAGTTGAAGATCGACCGGCCGGTAGAGATCGACCGCGATATCACCCGTACGGATCCGCTCGATCAGCTCGTCCTCGAAACCGCCGCCCATCATCACGCACGTCATCAGCAGCGCCTGGCCCAGCCACACGTACGTGAGCGCCTGCGACATGTCGTACCCGCCGAGCTGCGGACGCTCGTCCCACAGCGCCGCATACGTGTACGCCAGAATGAAGCCGAAGACGGTGTTGGTGAACACCCCCGCGGCCGTCTCGATCCGGTACGTGGCATAGCGCCGGAACCCGCCCGCCGCCACCACGGCATAGAGCCGCACCACAACCACCCCTCACGATCGGGGTGCCCCGCCGTGCGCGGACACCAAAGCGCAGGAGCCTAGTCCAGCCGGAGGAACCGCCGCGACTGCTTTTCCGAGGTCGATCCGGTGGTTATTCCGCAGAAAAGTGCAGTATGGGAGAACTGACCGCGGCCGAGGAGTCTGCACCGACATGAGCGACGAGCCACAGCAGCAGAACGGGGACCCGGCAGACCCGGGCTGGACCCCCAGGGACCTGTCTGCCGACGCTGCCGCCCCCGCGGAACAGGGCACCCCGGCCAAGGGAGCGGGCAAGCAGAAGAAACCCAAGCGCCCCAAACGCACCGGCTGGCGCCGCGCGATCCCCACCTGGCGCATGGTCCTCGGCGGCATCCTCCTCATCGCACTGGTCCTGATCGGCGGATTCATCGCCGGCTACCAACTCGTCGAGATCCCGCCCGCCAACGCCAGCGCCACCGCCCAGTCCAACGTCTACCTCTACAAGGACGGCAGCGTCATCGCCCGCGACGGCGAGGTGAACCGGGAGAACGTCAGACTCGCCCAGGTCCCCCTCACCGTCCAGCACGCCGTCCTCGCCGCCGAGGACCGCGACTTCTACTCCGAACGCGCCGTCGACATCAAGGCGATGGTCCGGGCCGGCTGGAACACCCTCACCGGCAAGGGCAAGCAGGGCGGCTCCACCATCACCCAGCAGTACGTCAAGAACTACTACCTGGGCCAGGAACAGACGATCGTCCGCAAGATCAAGGAATTCTTCATCGCGATCAAGCTCAACCGCGAAGAGACCAAGGACCAGATCTTCGAGGGCTACCTCAACACCAGCTACTTCGGCCGCAACGCCTACGGCATCCAGGCCGCCGCCCAGGCCTACTACAGCAAGGACATCGGCGACATCACCACCGCCGAAGGCGCCTACCTCGCCTCCCTGCTCAACGCCCCCAGCGCCTACGACGTCATCACCCACCCCGAGAACAAGCCCGCGGCCCTCGCCCGCTGGAACTACGTACTCGACGGCATGGTCAAGGAGGAGTGGCTCGGCGCCGGCGAACGCGCCGCCCTCACCTTCCCCCTGCCCGGCCCCGTCAAGCCCGCCAACAGCCTCTCCGGCCAGCGCGGCTACATCGTCCAGGCCGTCGAGGACTACCTGATCCAGAAGGACATCCTCGACGAGAAGACCCTCGCCACCCGCGGATACCGCATCACCACCACACTGGAGAAGAAGAAACAGGACGCCCTCGTCGAAGCCGTCGACGACAACGTCATGTCCAAGACCAGCAAGAAGAACAAGGCCGACCGCAACGTCCGCGTCGGCGGCGCCTCCATCGACCCCGCCACCGGCCGCGTCCTCGCCATGTACGGCGGCATCGACTACACCCGCCAATACGTCAACAACGCGACCCGCCGCGACTACCAGGTCGGCTCCACCTTCAAACCGTTCGTCTTCACCTCCGCCGTCGCCAACCGCTCCACCACCCAGGACGGCCGCCGCATCACCCCCAGCACCATCTACGACGGCACCAACAAACGCATGGTCCAGGGACCCGACGGACCCACCGGATACGACCCGGCCAACGAGGACGACGTCAGCTACGGCCCCATCACCGTCCGCACCGCCACCGACAAATCCGTCAACGCCGTCTACGCGCAGATGGCCGAGGACGTCGGCCCCGAAAAGGTACGCACCACCGCCATCGACCTCGGCATCCCCAAGGACACCCCCGACCTCACCGCCTCACCGTCGATCGCCCTGGGCCCCTCCACCGCCAGCGTCCTCGACATGACCGAGGCCTACGCCACCCTCGCCGACCACGGCAGACACGGCGACCACGTCCTCGTCGACAAGGTCACCAAGGACGGCGAAAGCGTCACACTCCCCGACCGCACCACGGCCACGGCACCGAACCGTCGCACCCCGAAGTCCCCGACAGCCCTCCCGAGCAGCGTCGTCACCATGTACACGTTGTACGGGACCGTCGAAAGCTGCTCCGAACTCCCCAGCACATCCTGCAGATACTTCGCGCTCCAGTTCGAGACCGTCGAATCCCCGATGTACGCGAAACACATCACCAGACAGAGCGGCATCAGCAGCTTGAACGAAACCGACCCGGCCGCACCCCGCGCCGCCCCCTGCTCCCGCTCGTCCTCCTGCTTCCCCTCGACGTACCACCGGCTCCCGACGAACGCGACGGGCAGCAGCACGACGACCACCGGAAGGTACGAGACCACCAGCGAGAGATCCCAGTGAGCTCCGGCCCACGCCATGGACGCCCCGGCGATCCCGCCCAGGCTGTACGCGGCGTGGAAGCCGAGCATGATGGAGCGCCCGTACGCCCGCTGGAGACTGACCCCCATCATGTTCATGGAGGCGTCCAGCGCACCTACGGACAGCCCGAACACGCCGAGCGCCAGGGCCGCTTCCCACACCTCGCTCCCGGCACCGACGCCGAGCAGCGCGAGCAGCACCACCGGCTGCGCCCACCGCAGGACGACTCTCGGACGTACCCGTGCGACCACCTTCTCGGTGACCACGCTGCCCACACCGGCCAGGATCGGCACGGCGGCGAGGAACACGGGCAGCAGGCCGTCGGATATCCCGTACCGGTCCTGAATGGCGGGGATCCGGGTCACGAGGAGAGCGAAGGTGACGCCCTGCACGAAGAAGCTCAGTGCGAGGGAGGCTCTGCCGTGCCGCAAACGTGCATCTGTCATGGGCGCGAGCGTAGGGCCAGTCTCTACCCATGGGTAGACGCGTCAGGCAAGCAATTCCCGCAGCTGTCCCATGTCGGAGAAATGCCCGGTCACACCGGCCAGCCGGTCCGCCGGCATCATCGATGTGAACCCGTACACGTCCATGCCCGCGGCCCTGGCCGCCTCCACGCCGAGCGGGCTGTCCTCGATGACGACGCACCGTTCGGGAGCGACGCCCATCCGCTCGGCGGCGAGGAGGAACAGGTCGGGCGCCGGCTTCCCCCGGCCCACGTCCTCGGCCGAGAAGATCCACTCCTCCTCGAACCACTGGTCGAGCCCGGTCCGGTGATGGCTGACCCGGATCCGCTCGTGGCTGCTGGAGGAGGCGACGCAGTACGGGATCCCGTCGGCGACGAGCTCCCCCAGCACCTCCTGCACGCCGGGGACGGGTTCCAGCTCCCGCTGGAACGCGGCGAAGATCCGTGAGTGGAGCGTGTCGTCGAAGTCCGCAGGGAGCTTCTCCCCGCCCCGCTCCTCGACGAGGTCGTGCACCCGGTGCACGGCGGACCCCATGTAGTCACGGAGGGACTCCTCGTACGAGGTGGGGTGCCCGAGCTCTGTGAGGTAGCCGGCCAGGATGGTGTTGGAGATCGGCTCGCTGTCCACGAGCACACCGTCGTTGTCGAAGATGACCAGTTCGTAGCGCATGCCACGACCTTAAACGGTCGGAACGCAGAAAAGCCCCGTGCCACAAGGGCACGGGGCTTAACTATCAAAAGGAGTTCGGCGGCGTCCTACTCTCCCACAGGGTCCCCCCTGCAGTA
>NZ_JAELVH010000244.1 GCF_019399235.1 Streptomyces poriferorum
TTCGCGCCCGAGGAGCACGGCGTCCGCACTGCCTTCGGTGAGGATCTTCTCGGCGTGCCGCGGGTCCGTGATCAGACCGACGGCAGCAACGGGCAGCGAGGTCTCCCGCTTCACGCGCTCGGCGAAGGGAACCTGATACCCGGGGCCGGTCGCGATGCGTGCGCGGGGGGCGTTTCCGCCGGTGGAGACGTCCAGCAGGTCGACGCCGTGCGCCCTGAGTTCCCCGGCCAGCCGCACGGTCTCGTCGGCGGTCCAGCCCTCGCGCTCGTCCTCGGCATTCTCGGTGAGCCAGTCCGTGGCGGAGATCCGGAAGAAGACGGGCAGCTCCTCGGGCCACACCTCCCGGACCGCGTCGACGACCTGGAGGGCGAAGCGGACGCGGTTCTCGTAGCTGCCGCCGTACTCGTCGGTGCGGTGGTTGCTGTGCGGCGACAGGAACTGGCCGACGAGGTAGCCGTGCGCGCCGTGCACCTCGACGACCTGGAAGCCCGCCTCGAGGGCGCGGCGGGCGGCGTCACGGAAGTCCGCGACGACCGCCTGGATCTCGTCGACGGTCAGCTCGTGCGGCACGGGGTGGCCGGCGTCGAAGGGCAGCGGGCTGGGGGCGACGGGGGTCCAGCCGTGCGCCTCGGGCCCGACGGGTCCGCCACCGGTCCAGGGGGCCGCGGTGGAGGACTTGCGGCCGGCGTGGGCGAGCTGGATCCCGATGACCGACCCCTGCTCCTTGACGAAGTCCGTGATGCGGCGGAAGGCGGCGGCCTGGGTGTCGTTCCAGATGCCGAGGTCTGCGGGGCTGATGCGACCCTCGGGGCTGACGGCCGTCGCCTCGGTGAGGATCAGCCCGGTGCCGCCGGTGGCGCGGGCGGCGAGATGGGCGAAGTGCCAGTCGGTGGGCACACCCGTCGCGGGCCCCTCCACCGCGGCGCAGTACTGGCACATGGGTGCCATCCATACCCGGTTGGGCACGACGAGCGACCTCAGGGTGAAGGGGTCGAACAGGGCACTCACGACGGACTCCGTTTCGTCGGGTACGGAAGGATCGCTAGTACGATACATCCCGTACTACGACGTCCGTCAAATTACGACGTCTCTCGTACAAGACGGAACGGAGTCCGGAGCGGCGCGCGTCAGGTCAGCGGGTACGACGTACGGCCGGACGCCTCGTCGATCTCGTCGTGGGCCTTGGTCAACAGCTTCATCGCCAGTTCGTTGAGTGCGCGGGCCCCCGCGATCTCCTCGCCCACCCTGGGCTGTTCGGAGTCGGAGGGATGGCGGCTGGCATAGCCGTGGGCACGGACCTCGCTCCCGTCGGAGAGCCGCACCAGAGCGGCCGCGCGGGTGCGGTGGGTGTCTTCCTCGAATTCCAGCTCGATGTGCCATCCGACAGCCGTCTGTGTCATGGCGCTCACCTCCGGAGCCTCTCCTCCAGGGTGCGCCCCGTCCCGCGGCTGTGCGCGGCGGGGCGGGGCCCCGGACCGGGCTACGCCCTGGTGCACGACAGCGGACGGGCTCCCGGCAGCCGGGGCCTTTCGTCCGGATCGCGCCCGGCTCGCGGGGTCAGGCCAGGCTCACGGGGTCCGGACGAAAGGCCCCGGGCCGTCACCGCCCGCGGCGGCGCAGTGTGATGCGGGCGTCGGCCTCGTACAGCTGGTTCCAGCTGCGTCCGGCGCCCGACTTCCAGGTGACGTGGGTGGTGGCCCCTTCCGTCCGGACGGAGTCCACGGTCATGGCGCGGTCGCCGTCGCGTACGTCCCCGCGGCGCAGCTCGTCCGCCCTGACGGTGACCGGGTCCGCCGACCCCGCCCTCTCGGCCTCGTCCGCCGCGAGGCCGAGAGCGGTGGCCAGTTCCCGGGCCCGGGCCGGGGTGCAGATCAGCGAGAGATCTCCCGACGGCGTACCGACCCTGATCTCGACGCCCTCACCGGCCGAGGCCGCCTCCAGGCGGCCGGCCGGCGTACCGGTCTCGTCGTTGCCGCTCGTCATTCGCTCTGCTCTCCCTTGTCCGGACCCCGGGCTTCCAGGGCCTCTCGTTTGGATCATGCCGGGCTCGCTGGGTCCGGCATGACCCGAACGAAAGACCCTAGTGCAGCCGGAGGCTCTCCGGCGGGCCCAGATAGCTGGGCTTGAGGCCGCCGGTGTCGACCACCAGGTTCTGCAGCACCACCGTCGGGTCGACCATCCAGAATTTCAGCACATGCACTCCGGCGGCGGCGATGTGGTGCTCCGTGCCGGTGACGTTGACGTTGTCGGAGGTGTTGCGGGCCCACTGCGCGTTCATGGTCCCGTCGTCGGCCCCCGTCGCCTTCGTGACGTTCACCGACTGCGGTGCGGCGTCGTCGAAGGAGACCGCGTACGTCAGCCCGTCGGTCGGCAGCGCGTTGTTGCGGGGCGACAGATAGGCGTGGACGGTGACCGGGCCGGTGGTGAACAGGCTGACGCGGTACTCCAGCCGGGGGCTGCCGCCACCGGGGGTCTGCCGGGCCGCGGTGACCGGGAAGGGCTCCATCCCGGCGCCGGTCCGACCGATGTCCGGGATGCGCTGCCAGCTGATGCCGCCTCCGTCGACGGCCCGGCTGTAGTGGTCGGCCTCGATGGAGACGTACCCGTTGGCCTCGACGAAGCCGTCGAGGCGCGAACGGGACAGCGCGGGACGGTCGACGACCGCCTTGACGACGACCTCCGCCCCGTCCGGCCCGCTGACGGTGACCGGCACCTCGGTGACCCCCTTCGGGGCCCTGGCCCAGTCGACGCGCAGGGTGATCCGGTCCTGCTGTTCGACGCGGCCACGGACCCGGTCCGCGGTCAGCCAGGAGACGCCGGTGCGCACACGGTAGTCGAACGGGGCGCGGCCCCGGTTGAACACCTCGATGTACTGGGCGGGCTGGCTCTGGTACGGGCTGAAGACCGGGAGCACGGCGGGGCCCCGCTCGTGCGGCCACCATGCGGCCGATCCGTCGACGGCGACGCCCATCTCGGCTCCGGCGGGCAGTTCGATGCGCTGGACCGCCGGGAAGAGGACGTCCTTGAGCGCGACGTTGTTGATCTCGGGCTGCTGCCAGGGGGCGTTCGGGCCGTACCGGGCCACGTCGCCGTAGTCGATGTGCGGCTGGGTCTGGAAGCCCTGCCATTTGCCGTCGGCGATCCGCGTGTTGAAGCGGTCGGCCAGGGCCAGGTCGTCGGCGAGCCTGGCCTCGGCGGCGGCCGCCAGATCGTTGGTGCGGGCCCGGCCCTGGGCGGCGTAGTGCAGGTTGGTGAACTCCGCCTCGCGCAGGGCGTACAGATTGGCGGTGGCCCGCACCTCGTAGCCGACCAGTTCGTACCAGGCGTCCTGGGCGGAGGACGGCAGCCGGCGTCCGACCCGCTCGGCCTCCGCGCCGAGCTGTCGCCATTCCTCCGTGACGCGCTCCAGTTCGCGGTAGTCGACGATGCTGAACGGCGTCGCCTCGTCGTCGTACACGATCGCCGAACTGTCCCGGGACGGGTCCTTGGCCGGGTCCAGGGTGATCCTCCGGTTGAGCAGTTCGGGCTTGCGCCGCGACTGGAGCCGGGCGTAGGCACGCAGGACGGAGGCGATCGCGGCGGCCTGCTTCTCACCGAAGTTCTGCCGGGCGTAGCGCTCCTCCCACTCGGGCAGCCGGTCCAGGGTCCACCGCTCCGGGTTCCAGGCGTACTCCAGGAAGAACTGCGTGGGCAGTTCGTTGCCCTTGAGGTCGCCGACGTTGGTGATCCACAGTCCGTGGTTCCCGTAGGCGACGGACTGGTGGAGCTGGTCCCACATGTTGGGCAGGGAGGCGGTGTCCACCCACTTGTAGTTGCGGCCGACCCCGACGTAGTCGAAGTGGTAGTAGAGCCCGTAACCGCCCTCGCGGGCATCGTTCTTCAGGTCGGGCAGCTTGCGGATGTTGGCCCAGTTGTCGTCGGTGAGCACCACCGTGACGTCGTCGGGGACCCTCAGTCCGCGGTCCCAGTAGTGCTGGACCTCCTTGTAGAGCGTCCAGACCTGCGGAATGGTCGTGACGTCCTTCCCGGAGATCTCGGTCAGGAGCTTGCGCTGAGTGGCGATGATCTCGGTCATCAGCTCGATGCCGTCGCCGTCGGGCAGGCTGACGTCGCCGTTGCCGCGCATGCCGAGGGTGACGACGCCCTCGAAGTCCTCGTCCTTCATCCGGCGGATGCCGTCGGCCCAGTAGGCCTTGATCGCCTCGGCGTTGCGGCGGAAGGACCACTCGCCGGTGCCGCCGTAGGGGTCGTGGCCGGGCGTGGTGATGTTGCCCGCGCTGTCGCGTACCGCCGCGACAGCGTGGCGGTTCCACTCCTCGATGCCGCGCATCATGGGCGCCTCGTGCGAGGTGCCCATGACGACGCCGTACGCCTTGGCGGTGGCGTGGTTGAGCGGGTCGTCCTCGGCGAACGCGCGTCCCCAGACGGCGGGCCAGAGGTAGTTGGCCTTGAGGCGCAGCATCACCTCGAAGATCCTGGCGTAGAAGTCGGCGTTGAAGCCGCCCTCGAAGCCGGGCGCCTTGCCGGGGCCGAAGTAGGCGGGGGCCCAGGTGCCGAGCGCCGGGTTCTCGTCGTTGATGAAGAAGCCGCGGTACTTGACGGCCGGGGTGCCCTGGGTGTGCCTGCCGGGCAGTACGTGGATCTCGTCCCGGCGTACGGGCGCGACGTCGTCCCACCAGTACCAGGGCGAGACACCGATGCCGCGCGAGACGTCGTACGTGCCGAATATCGTGCCGCGCTGGTCGCTGCCGGCGATCACGAACGCCCGGTCGACGCCGGGCAGCGGCTGGTCGACGACGGTCTGGAGGCTGGTCTCCCACTTGCCCCGGATCGCGGAGACGTCGAGTTTGCCCCGAGCGACGAGTCCGTCGATCAGCGGGCTGCGGCCCACGGTGCCGATGATGGTGATCTCGCGGCCCTTGGGCGCCGCGCCGTGCGAGAGCGTGGGGCGGACGCCGGTGACCCGTTCGATGTCGCTCTGGAGGTCCCCGGCCACCCGGACGACGCCGGCCCAGTCGCGGTCGCTGACCAGGATCGGGGCCGCACGCCCGTTCCTGACGAGTGCGAAGCTGCCGCGCCGGGGCGTGAACGAGATGTACGCGCCGGGGTCGGTCGGCCGCGCCGCCGGGCCGTGACCGTTCGCGGAGGCCTCGGCGGACAGACCGAGGAGGGAGCCGAGGGGGGTCGCGGTGAGTGCGGTGAGACCCAGCCCGAGCCCCAGCACCGCTCTGCGGCCTGCGTACTGCGGGACGTTGTCGTCCATACTGCTCTCCTATTTGTTCACATTCTTAACAACTCGGGTGGATGGGTGCCCGGAACAGTTGTCCGGTATGGGGTTGGGCCCCGGTCAGCCGGCGGAGCCGGGCACCACGGGCTGCGGCTGCGCGGCCGTGGCCGGCTCCTCGTCGCCGTCGGGGCCCGAGACCGCCGCGACGATCGCGTCGGCCGTCGCGTCGGGTTCGGGGGCGATCAGCCCGACGACGACGTACACGACCAGCGAGGTCACCAGCGGGGTGACGATGACGAGGGTCTGGTCGGTGCTGTCGAGCACGAACTTCACCAGGACGTAGCCGGTCAGCCCGAGCGCCCAGGAGGACAGCGCCGCCCGCGGACCGCACCGGCGGAAGAGCGGCAGCAGACCGAGCAGCATGGGGATCGAGATCGGCCCCATCACGGCGGCGACCAGGCCGACGATGATGCCCAGCACCCCGCCGAAGTGATCGGCCTCGATGGCGACGACCATGCTGATGGTGATGAAGACGACCGTGCAGACCCGGGCGATGAGCAGCCCCGTCGCCGGGGGCAGGTTCCTGGCGCCGCGTACGAGCGCCGGGATGATGTCGCGGGTGACGACGGCGGAGACCGCGTTGGCGTCGGACGACGCCATGGCCATCGTGTGGGAGAACATCCCCGCCAGGGTCAGCCCGACCAGGCCCGCCGGCAGATACGACTCCGCCATCAGCGCGTAGACCTTCTGCGGATCGGTGATGTCCGGCAGGAGTACGGCCGCGGCGAGCGGCGGGAACAGCAGGACCGCGGGCCACACCACGTACAGCACGGCGGAGAGCCCCGCCGAACGCCGGGCGGCCTTCGGGGTGTCGGTGGCCATGTACCGCTGGGCCAGGTTCCACATGCCGCCGTTGTACTCGAAGAGCTTCACGACGACGTACGCGCCGAGGAAGGTGGCCGTGTACGGGCCGACCAGCGGATGACCGTGCCCCTCCGGCAGCCGGTGCCAGATCGTGCCGAGCCCGGAGACACCGTCACCGAGCCGGTCGAGGACGACCCAGACCATGGCCAGCGCCGCGAAGCCCTGGATGACGAACTGGCCGAAGTCGGTGAGCGCGTCGGCCCACAGCCCGCCGACGGTGCAGTACAGCAGGGTGACCACGCCGGTGATCAGGATGCCGGCGGTCATGGACATACCGGTGAACACGTTGAGCAGGACCGCCACCGACGCCCATTTCGCGGCGACGTCGAAGACCTTGAGCAGGGCGCCGCTCCACGCGAGCGCCTGCTGGGTGGGGACGTTGTACCGCTGGGCCAGGTACTCCAGCGGCGAGGCGACGGCGTAACGCTGCCGCAGCCGGTTCCAGCGCGGGGCGAACAGCCAGGCGCCCACGCCGGTGCCGAGGGCGAGCGGCAGGAACGCCCAGACGTAGACGGTGATGCCGTAGCTGTAGGCGATGGCGGCGTAGGCGACGAACACGGCGGCGCTGTAGCCGGACATGTGGTGGGAGATGCCGGACAGCCACCAGGGCATCCGGCCGCCACCGGTGAAGTAGTCGCTGACGTCACCGACGCGCTTGTGCGACCAGAGGCCGATGAGCAGCATCACCAGGAAGTAGCCGCCCAGGGCGGCCCAGTCGAGAGGGGCCATGACAGAACCTCGATGTCCTGTGGAGGGGTACGGAGGGTGGGCCGCGGAACCCGCAGCGGGCTCCGCGGCAGGTCACCAGCGCGGTGACTTCTTCTCGTAGCCCGGGTAGGTCCGCTTCATGTAGCCGGTGTCGTCCCGGTTGCGCAGACCGCAGCGGAGGTACTGCTCGTGCAGCCGGGCCAGCGCGTCCCGGTCGAGCTCCACCCCGAGCCCGGGCCCCTTGGGCACCTGGACGGACCCGTCGGTGAACTCCAGTACGCCGGGCTCGACGACCTCCTCCGTCTTCCACGGCCAGTGCGTGTCGCAGGCGTAGGTGAGGTGGGGTGTGGCGGCTGCCAGGTGGGTCATCGCGGCCAGGCTGATGCCGAGGTGGGAGTTGGAGTGCATGGACAGCCCCATGCCGAAGGTGTCGCAGATGCCGGAGAGCTGTTTCGAGCGGTGCAGGCCGCCCCAGTAGTGATGGTCGGAGAGCACCACCTGTACGGCGCCCTGCCGCACGGCCGGCGCCAGGTGCTCGAAAGCGACGACGCACATGTTGGTGGCGAGCGGTATCGGGGTCTGCCGCGCCACCTCCGCCATGCCGGCGAGTCCGGGGGTCGGGTCCTCCAGGTATTCGAGGACACCCTCAAGCCGGCGGGCCACCGCGACCGAAGTCGGCACGCTCCAGGCCGCGTTGGGATCGAGCCTGAGCGGCACCCCCGGGAGTGCCTCGCGCAGGGCGAGGACCGCCTCGATCTCCTCCTCGGGCGGCCGGACACCGCCCTTGAGCTTGACGGCGGTGAATCCGTACTCGGTGATCATGCGCCGGGCCTGGGCCACGACGGCGTCCGGATCCAGCGCCGCGCCCCAGTCGTCGGGTTCGCCGCCGGGGTGCCCGGCCCACTTGTAGAAGAGGTAGGCGCTGAACGGGACGGAGTCCCGCACGGCGCCGCCCAGCAGATCACTGACCGGGCGGCCTGCCGCCTTTCCCTGGAGGTCCAGACAGGCGACCTCGAACGGGGAGAAGACCCGGTCGACGGCGCTGCTGGTGGTGATCATCCCGGTCAGTCCCGAACCGGCGGCGCCGTCGTCCCCGGCGAGTGCCTCGGCCACCTTGCTGTGCATGGCGCCGAGTGCGTACACGTCCATCCCGGTGAGGGTGTCCGCGGCCGCCCGCAGGCGGCGCAGATGACCCTCGTCGGCGTAGGTCTCGCCGAGCCCGACAAGTCCTTCGCCGGTGTCGACCTCGACGATCGCACGCAGTGCGTACGGTTCGTGCACGCCCACGGCGTTCAGCAGAGCCGGGTCCCGGAAGGCCACCGGGGTGATCCTCACTCCGGTGATCCGGAGGCTGTTCGTCATACCGATGCCCTTCCGGTGAGTGGTCAGTCCCGGCCGGCGGCGAGCAACAGGTCCTGGGTCAGGGCCTTGTAGGCGGGCTTGGCCGCGTAGTTCTCGTCGAAGAGGTTGGCCGCGCCCTCGCCCTCGAAGGTGCCGGGCACCCAGGAGTACTTGTCGGTGAAGCCCCACACGGTGAAGTCGGTGCAGCGACGGGTGAGCAGGCAGCCCCGCAGCAGCACGTCGTATCCCTCCGCCTGCGCCTCCTGCTTGGTGCTGTCGGAGGGCATCGGGACGCGGACGTCCGCTTCGGTGATCGCGGTCTCCAGACCGAGGTCGTCGAACCGCTTCATGTTGTCGGCGATGTCGTGCGGGGCGTTGTACTGGACGGAGAGGTGGCCCTGGATCCCGACGCCGTCGATCGGTACGTGCTGCTTGCGCAGCTCCACGACCAGGTCGTGGAGCGCCGTGCTCTTCGCGTTGACGCCTTCGATGTTGTAGTCGTTGATGAACAGCTTGGCCTTGGGGTCGGCCTGGCGGGCCCAGCGGAAGGCGTCCGCGATGTAGCCGGGGCCGAGCTTGCGCAGCCAGATGCTGTCGCGCAGGGTGCCGTCGTCGTTGAAGGCCTCGTTGACGACGTCCCACTGCCAGATCCGGCCCTTGAAGTGGCCGGCCTCGTCGGTGATGTGCTTGCGCAGGATGGCGCGCAGCTCGCCGGCGCTGAAGTCGCCCTCGGTGAGCCAGGCCGGCAGCTGGTTGTGCCAGAGCAGGGTGTGGCCGCGCACCAGCTGCCCGTTGGCTCTGGCGAAGTCGACCAGCTCGTCGGCGGCGGCCCAGTCGTAGGTGCCCCGCTCCTTCTCGACGACCTCCCACTTCATGACGTTCTCGGGGGTGACGGAGGTGAACTCGCCCGCCGCCTTGGCCCGGTAGGGGGCGTCCGCGGCCAGGGCCGCCATGTCGACCGCGGTACCGATGCGCAGGTCGGCGCGCAGGCCGAGGCCGCCCAGGGTGTCGGCGGCGGGAGGCTTCGGCTTGCCGTGCGAGCCGGAGTGCTCCGGGGCCGCGGATGCGCTGAGGGTGAAGGAGGAGACGAGCAGGGCCGCGGCGGCGGTGCCGATCATGGCGGCCTGGGTTGTCTTGCGCATGACATATCCCTTTCGGTGGGCACGGCTCCCCCGGAACCTGAATGCCGGGATCGACGCACGTTCGATGAAGATGCTTCGAAAGTTTCGTGAACCTCCCCGCAGCCGGCGGGGAGACCGCTCGCCGGCGGGGAGGTTCACGAAGGGGATGGTGCGGATGTGGGGGCCGGACCGGTCAGTGCGCGGCCGGCTCCGGTACGGGGGCGGGCTCGACCGAGGTGCCGCAGACGAGCTGTCGCCGGTGGTCGACGATGCGCTCGGGGCCGGTGAGCCTGAGCCGCAGGGTCCGGCGGACATCGGCCGCGTCGCTGGAGGAGGCGAGCCGCAGTTCGAGCGCGCCGGGCTCGACGACACGACGGCCGCCGATGCCGGTGAAGGACGCCAGATCCGCGTGGAAGCGGAACCGGACCGTGGCCGCCGCGCCGGCGGCGAGCGGGACCCTGGCGTAGCCGATCAGCCGTGCCTGCGGCCGGGTGGTCTGGGCCACCGGGTCGTGGAGGTAGAGCTGCACCACTTCGGCCCCGTCGTGCTCCCCGGTGTTGCGGACCGTGACCTCGACGTCGGCGGAGCCGTCGGTGGGGATCTCGGCCGGGGCGGGATCGCCCCGCTCCCAGTCGAAGGTCGTGTACGACAGGCCGTGCCCGAAGGCGTAGAGCGGTGTCGGGTCCAGGTTGCTGACCCCGCTCAACAGCCCCAGCGGCGGCTGCAGATACGTCCACGGCTGACCGCCCGGCCCCTGCGGAACACTGACCGGAAGCCGGCCGGAGGGGTTGACCCGGCCGGAGAGGACCCCGGCCAGTGCCGGACCGCCCTCCTCGCCCGGGAAGAAGGCCTGCACGATCGCTGCCGTCCGGTCCGCCCATCGTCCCAGCGCGTACGGGCGGCCCGTCAGCAGCATCAGGACCACCGGGGTTCCGGTGGCCAGCAGGGCGTCGAGGAGCTCGCCCTGCACGCCGGGCAGCGAGAGGTCGGTCGCGTCGCAGCCCTCGCCGGAGGTGCCGCGGCCGAAGAGACCGGCCCGGTCGCCGAGCACGACCACGCAGACGTCGGAGTCCCGGGCCAGCCGGACGGCCTCCGCGATCCCGGAGGTGTCCGTACCGTCCACCTCACACCCGGCGGCGAAGTCCACCCCTGCGCCGGGGAACTCCCCGCGCAGCGACTCCAGCACCGTCGGCACGTCGATGCCCCTCTCGAACCCGGGGTGCGAGACGCCGACGTGGCTGGGGAAGGAGTAGCAGCCGAGCATGGCCAGCGCGTCGTCCGCGCGGGGCCCGACCACTGCGATGCGCCCGGCGTTCCGCAGCGGCAGGGTGCCGCCGGGGTTGGCGAGCAGCACACAGGCCTGTTCGGCGAGCTCCCGGGCCAGGGCGCGGTTCTCCGGCGGGTCGAGGTCGACGGTGTCGCGTGCCTTCTCGGGGTCCGCGCCCTTCAGTGCGGTGGGCAGCGGGGACCAGTCCGGGTCGAGCAGCCCGAGCTCGCACTTCTGGAGCAGGACGCGGTGCAGGGCGCGGTCGACGAGCGCCTCGTCCACCGCCCCGTCCCGGACAGCGGCGACGAGGACGTCGCCGTAGCTGCGGACGGTGGGCAGTTCCACGTCGACACCGGCGCTCAGGGCGAGGCGGGCGGCGTCGGCGCGGTCGGCGGCGACCTTGTGCAGGGTCTCCAGGAAGCCGATGCCGAAGTAGTCGGCGACGACGGTCCCGGTGAACCCCCAGGTGTCGCGCAGGAGCCCGGTGAGCAGGGCCGGGTCGGCGGCCGCGGGCACGCCGTCGATCTCGGCGTAGGAGTGCATCACCGAACGCGCCCCGCCCTCCCGCAGGGCCATCTCGAACGGCGGCAGGATCACGTCCGCTACCTCACGGGCCCCGGCCCGCACCGGCGCGAGGTTGCGGGCGCCGGCGGAGGCCGCGTAGCCGGCGAAGTGCTTGAGCGTGGAGATGATTCCGGCGGATTCCAGCCCCCGCACGTAGGCGGTGCCGATGGTGGCCACCAGATAGGGGTCCTCCCCGATGGTCTCCTCGACCCGGCCCCACCGCAGGTCGCGCACCACGTCCAGGACGGGCGCCAGCCCCTGGTGGACCCCGACGGCACGCATGTCGGCGCCGATCCGCCGGGCCATCTCGGCGACCAGGTCCGGGTTCCAGGCCGCGCCCCAGGACAACGGGACGGGGTAGGCGGTCGCGCCCCAGGCGGTGAAGCCGGCCAGGCACTCCTCGTGCGCGAGGGCGGGGATGCCGAAGCGGCCGGCCTCGGCGATCCGTTCCTGGGCACGGGCCAGGGCGAGGGCCCCGACGCCGGGGTCGACGGGAGCGGTGCCGAACGGCCGGGTGAGCTGGCCGAGACCGCGGGTCGTCAGGTCGTCCCAGTCGACCGGATCCACCATGTCGTTCTGGTGCGGGGCGACCCCGTCGCCCTCGGCGTCGGCGCCCACCCAGATTCCGTACAGCTGGGCGGCCTTCTCCTCCAGGGTCATCCGGGGGACCAGGTCGGCGACCCGCTCCTCGGGGGTGAGGGAGGGGTCGCCGACCTGGTCCCCCGGATGACCCTGGAG
>NZ_JAELVH010000245.1 GCF_019399235.1 Streptomyces poriferorum
CTTGAGGACCCCGCACCGCACCCCGCCCCTCGCGCCCCCGAGCTCGCGCACACCGCTCCGGCGCGCAAGCTCTCCACCGGGCGGCGCGGGCCGGCCGACCCCGTCAAGACCCTGATGCACCGGCACCGCGAACTCTGCGAACGCGCCGTCGACCCCCTGGAGATCGCCGCCGGTCTCGAGGCCCACGGCGTCACCGACCGCACGGCCGCCCGCTATCGGCACCGTGACGTGTTCTCGCTCGCCGAGGAACTGTTCGCCCGGGTACCGGGTGTCGCCGGGGAGCCCGTCGGCGCGTCCTTCGCACCGGCGCGCGAGCCGGGCGCCGCCTGCCTCGCGACATTCGTCGCGCTGCGGTTCACCGAAGGGGTGCTCGACAGCGGGGCGCGGCTCGCCATCGGTTCCGGCGGCGGTCTCCTCGCGCTCATCGGGCTCGCACTCGCCCTGCGTACCGGACCCCTCTGCGCCGACGGACGGTCGTCGGGCGCCGCCGGTCTGTTCGGCTGCTGGCTGCTCGGCTACGTCCTGTACGGCGACGCGCTGCTCCACCAGCTCCTCAGCGGCGGGCCCGAAGGCCCCTGGGACATCACTCCGGCTCCGCTGCTCGGCCTCGCCGTGGCAGTCGCCCCGGCGGCCTGGTGCGCCCACCTCNTCTCCGTACACGGCTTCCCCGAACCGGCCGCCACCGGCCTCGCCGCCGCCTGTGCCGTCGAGGTCGCCGCCCCAGCACTCGTCCTGGCCGGCCGGCTGCCCGGCCTCGACCCGGTAGCCCGCCCCGTCGAAGTGCTCATCGAGGCGGCAGGCACCGGGGCCGTACCCGCCGTCGCCTGCGGCGCGGCCGCGCTCGGCCTGCTGACCACCGCCACCGTCGCTCTTTCCCGGGCATCCGCCCACACCGCCGCCTGACGCACCCCACAGCCCCCGCGGAGCCGACGCCGCGGGTCCCGTTCCGCACCGTACGCAACTGCCCCAAGGAGACACCGGACATGACCCACCGATCCCCCGCACCGGCAGCCCGCCGTCGGCACTCAGGGGGCGCGCGATGAGGGTGCTGCTGCTCGGAGCCAACGGATTCCTCGGCCGGTTCGTGGCCGACCGCCTGCTAGCCGACCCTGCCGTCCACCTCACGGCGCTCGGCCGCGGCGACGACGCCGACGTACGGTTCGACCTCGCCGGCGGCAGCCCGGGAGCGCTCACCCGCTTCCTGGACGCCGTCCACCCCGGGGTCGTCGTCAACTGCGCCGGCGCCACCCGGGGCGGGGCCCGCGACCTGACCCGTCACAACACCGTCGCCGTCGCCACCGTCTGCGAGGCGATGCGCCGCAGCGGCTGCACCGCCCGCCTGGTGCAGGTCGGCTGCTCCTCGGAGTACGGGCCCTCGCAGCCCGGTTCGTCCACGGCGGAGGACGCCATCCCGCGCCCCGGCGGCCCGTACGGCGTCAGCAAGCTCGCCGCCACCGAACTCGTCCTCGGCTCCGGCCTCGACGCGGTCGTGCTGCGGGTGTTCTCGCCGGTCGGCCCCGGCACCCCGGCCGGCTCGCCGCTCGGCCGGCTCGCCGAGGCGATGCGCCGTGCCATGCAGTCCGGCGACGGCGAGCTGAAGCTCAGCGGCCTCGGGGTCCAGCGCGACTTCGTCGACGTGCGCGACGTCGCGCGCGCCGTGCACGCCGCCTCGCTCTCCGCCGCCCAGGGCGTCGTCAACATCGGCACCGGCCGGGCCGTGCGGCTGCGCGACGCCGCGGCCGTTCTCGCCAAGGTGGCCGGGTACGGGGGCGCGCTCCACGAGCTGGACACGCCCCCCGCACGCCTGCCCATCGGCGCCCCCCGCACCTCAGCCGAATCGGTCATGGAGCACCTCTCGGTCACGCCCTCCCCCTACCCGGACGGCTGCGGTGCCTGGCAGCAGGCGGACGTCCGCACCGCCAGGGACCGGCTCGGCTGGCGTCCCCGGATCAATCTGGAGGAGTCCCTCGCCGACATCTGGATGGAGGCGGCATGCCGTATCTGACCAGTACCGGCACCGCCCGCCGGACCAGTGGCGCCGAACAGCTCGGCTTCGGTGTGCCCGGCTGTGCGCACCCGCTGCTCGCCCCGGCCGAATGGGCCGAACTGGCCCGCCCCGGCACCCCGCTGCACTGGGCCGTCCTGGACATCGATGACGGCCCCGGCATCCGTCCCGACCCGCACTGCCTGGAGGCCGCGGGCCGGCTCCGAAACGCCCGCGAGCGGGCTGTGCGCGGCGAGGATCCGCTCGACTCCGTGCGGGCCTCGGCCGGACGGCTGCTCGGCCGGCTCGATCTGGTGCACGGGAGCCGGCCCTTCGGTGACCTGGTCGCCGACGCGCAGTCCTACCTGGACTGGTACCGCGTCGACGGGTTCTACCTCGACCGCTGCCCGGCCGGGCGCCCGGACCTTCCCACGGTCCGCCGTCTCACCGGCACCCTCTCCGCCCTCCTGGCGGACAGCGGCAGCGCGCGGCACGGCGGACACCTCGTGCTCGGCCACGACACCCATCCGCACCCGGGCTACGCGGAGGCCGCCGACCAGCTGGTCACCTTCCGCGGCGCGTGGACCGACTACCGCTGGTCACAGGTGGCGGAGTGGACCGCCTCGTACCCGCCCGGCCGGTTCGCCCACTTCGTCCACGGTGTCCCGCGCACCCACCTGGAGGAGGCGATGCGCATCGCCCGCTGGCAGGGCGCCGGGACGATCTTCTTCACGGACCGCACCAGGGAGACCGGTCCCGGAAACGGACGTGGGCAAAGCGATCCATTTGCGACACTGCCCAGGTACTGGGACGAAATTGTCTCGCGGATCGGACCTGCTATCTCGGAATGAGAGGGGGCGTGGCAGTGTTACGGCAAGAACAACCGTACGTAGCCGAAGTACGTAGAAACCGACCACCTGCATTGTTGAGGTTCCTGTGTCGCTGCCACCCCTGGTCGAGCCAGCTGCTGAGCTCACCGTCGACGAGGTCCGCAGGTACTCCCGCCACCTGATCATCCCCGATGTCGGGATGGACGGGCAGAAGCGGCTGAAGAACGCGAAGGTGCTCTGTGTGGGCGCCGGCGGTCTCGGCTCGCCGGCTCTGATGTACCTGGCCGCCGCCGGTGTCGGAACGCTCGGCATCGTGGAGTTCGACGAGGTCGACGAGTCGAACCTGCAACGCCAGATCATTCACAGCCAGGCCGACATCGGCAAGTCCAAGGCCCTGTCGGCCAAGGAGAGCGTGCAGGGGATCAACCCCCTGGTGAACGTCATCCTTCACGAGGAACGGCTCGAAGCCGAGAACGTGATGGAGATCTTCGCCCAGTACGACCTGATCGTGGACGGCACGGACAACTTCGCCACCCGCTATCTCGTCAACGACGCCGCGGTCCTGCTGAACAAGCCGTACGTCTGGGGCTCGATCTACCGGTTCGACGGCCAGGCGTCCGTCTTCTGGTCCGAGCACGGTCCCTGCTACCGCTGCCTCTACCCGGAGCCGCCGCCCCCCGGCATGGTTCCCTCCTGCGCCGAGGGCGGTGTCCTGGGCGTGCTGTGCGCGTCCATCGGCTCCATCCAGGTCAACGAGGCCATCAAGCTGCTCGCCGGCATCGGCGACCCGCTCGTCGGCCGGCTGATGATCTACGACGCGCTGGAGATGCAGTACCGGCAGGTCAAGGTCCGCAAGGACCCCGACTGCGCGGTCTGCGGCGAGAACCCGACCGTCACCGAACTCATCGACTACGAGGCCTTCTGCGGCGTCGTGTCCGAGGAGGCCCAGGAGGCGGCGCTCGGCTCCACGATCACTCCCAAGCAGCTCAAGGAGTGGATCGACGCGGACGAGAAGATCGAGATCATCGACGTCCGTGAGCCGAACGAGTACGAGATCGTCTCGATCCCCGGCGCGAAGCTGATCCCGAAGAACGAGTTCCTGATGGGCAACGCCCTCCAGGACCTCCCGCAGGACAAGCGCATCGTGCTCCACTGCAAGACCGGTGTCCGCAGTGCCGAGGTCCTCGCGGTCCTCAAGTCGGCGGGCTTCGCCGACTCGGTGCACGTCGGCGGCGGCGTGATCGGCTGGGTCAACCAGATCGAGCCCGAGAAGCCGGTGTACTAAAGGCTGAACGCGAGGAAGGGGCCGGTCCGCATCATGCGGACCGGCCCCTTCCTCTTCGTCCGTACGATGGCGCTACGAACAGGTCTTGCCGTCGGCCGGCACCTTCCCGTCCAGGAAGTACGCGTCCACCGTCGATGTCACACAGCTGTTCCCGCCGTAGGCGCCGTGCCCCTCGCCCTTGTTGGTGAGCAGGACGCCGACGCCCTCGCCCAGCTCGTCCGCCATCTTCCGCGCACCCTCGTACGGCGTGGCCGGGTCGCCCGTCGTGCCCACGACCAGGATCGGACCGGCGTCCGGGGCGCTCGCCTCCGGGGTGTCGTGCTCGCCCGCCACCGGCCAGTCGGCGCACCAGCCCGCGGTGTCCCAGGCCAGGAACGGGCCGAAGACCGGCGACAGCTTCCCGAACTCGGGCAGCAGCGCCTTCGCCTCGGCCGCTGTCGGCCTGGCCTTGGTGTCCGCGCAGGAGATGGCCCGCTGGGAGTGGTTCTGGGTGTCGTAGTGGCCGTTCTCGTCACGGCCGTTGTACGAGTCGGCGAGCTGCAGCAGCATCGAACCGGTGCCGCTCTCCGCCTCGTCCAGGGCCTGGGTGAGCACCGGCCAGTTGTCCTTGGAGTAGAGCGGCAGCACGATGCCGGTGATCGCCAGCGACTCGTTGAGCTCGCGTTCCGTACCGGTCGGCAGCGGCTTGGCATCGATCCGCTTCAGCAGGGCGGCGATGCGCCGGGTGCCCGCCTTCGGGTCCTGGCCGCGGTCCTTGAGGTAGTTCTCCAGTGCCCGCTGGAAGCCGGTCGTCTGGTTACGGGCGTGGCCCGTGGTGTCCGCGGTCGGGTCGACCACGGCGTCGAAGACGGCCCGCCCGACGTGCTCCGGGAAGAGATGGGCGTATGTGCCGCCCAGCTCGGTGCCGTACGAGAAGCCGAAGTACGTCAGCTTCCTGTCACCGAGGACCTCGCGGATCAGATCCATGTCCCGGGCGGCGTTCGTCGTGCCGACGAACGGCAGGACCTTGCCCGAGCGGCTCTCGCAGCCGGCGCCGAAACCGGCGCCGTCCTTCATGAACGCCGCCTCCTCCGCCGCCGTGTCCGGTGTCATGTCGACCTTGCGGTAGGAGCTCTCCTGCTCCTGGTCCGTGCGGCACCGCACCCCGGCGCTTTCGGCCACCCCGCGCGGATCGAAACCCACCAGGTCGTAGCGGGTGTTGAGCGACCCGTACGAACCGGCGGCGCGCGGCAGGGTGGATACCCCTGAACCGCCCGGCCCGCCGAAGTTGAACAGCATCGAGCCGAGCCGCCGGTCCTTGTCCCGGGCCTCCTTGCGGATCAGCGCGATCCCGATCGTGTCGCCGTCCGGCTTCGCGTAGTCCAGCGGAACCGTGACCTTCGTACACCGCCAGGACGAGCCCGGAGCGCTGCCGCCCTCGGGGGCCTCGCACCTCTTCCAGTCCAGGCGCTGCGAGGTGAGGGCGGCGGGCAGGGGCTTTCCGCTCGCGTCGGCCGAGGGTGCGGCGGACGGTGAGGCGGCCGAAGCCGTGGTGCCGTCCGCAGGGGTGCCCGGCTTGTCGTCGGCGGCGTCCTCGCATCCTGCGAGCACCCCCGTCAGCAGCAGTGCGGCGGCGGCCAGCGCCCCGGCCCGTACGTATGCGACCACGTGCAGTCCCTCCCCGTCGTGCCTGCCCGTCCGGCAGTTCGCCCATGTTAGGCGCGTGGTGCCGCGCCTAACCGCAGACCGTCCCGGCGTCCGGCACCTTGCCGTCCAGCAGATAGCCGCCCACCGCCTTCTGCACACAGGCACTGCCGCTGTTGTACGCGCCATGACCCTCGCCCTTGTACGTCATCTCCACGCCGACGCCCTCGCCGAGTTCCTCGGCCATCGCCTTCGCGCCCGCGTACGGGGTCGCCGGGTCGCCCGTGTTGCCGATGACCAGGACGGGGGCCGCACCCTTCGCGCTGACGTCCGGGGTGTCCCAGGCGCCCGCCACCGGCCAGCCGGTGCACGCCATCAGACCCCAGCCGAGATAGTCGCCGAAGACCGGTGAGGCGTCGTGGAACGCGGGGAGCTTCTCCTTGGTCTCGTCGAGGGTGAACCGCTCCTTGGAGTCGGCGCAGTTGATGGCGGTGTTCGCCGCGGCGGAGTTGTCGTACCGGCCGTCCTCGGAGCGCCCGTTGAGGGAGTCGGCGAGGGCGAGGAGCAGTGCGCCGTTGCCGCCGTCGGCCTCGTCCACGCCCTGCTCCAGCAGGGGCCAGGTCTCCTTGGAGTAGAGCGCCGCCGCGATGCCGGTGGTGGCCTGCGTCTGCGTCAGCTTCCGGGAGCCGATGCCCGGTACGGGCTTCTCCTCCAGCCGGTCGAGGAGTCCGGACACCCCCTGCTCGACCTCCTCGGCAGTGGAACCGGGCAGCTTGCAGGCGTCGCCCCGGTCCGCGCAGTCCTCGGCGAAGTTGTCCAGTGCGAGCTGGAAGCCCTCTGCCTGGCCGAGCGAGGACTGCTCGGCGTCCTCGGTCGGGTCGACCACCGCGTCCAGGACCGACCGGCCCACGTTCTCGGGGAACAAGTGCGCGTAGACGCCGCCCAGTTCGGTGCCGTACGAGATACCGAAGTAGTACAGCTTCTCGTCGCCCAGTACCTGGCGCATCAGATCCATGTCGCGGGCCGCGTTCGTCGTCCCCACGAAGGGGAGTTCCTTGCCGGAGTTCTTCTCGCAGGCGGCCACGTACGTCTTCGTGTCCTCGGTGAACGCCTTCTCCTCCGCCGCGTCGTCCGGTGTGCCGTCGCCCTCGTACCGCGCGTCCAGCTGCGCGTCGTCCTCGCACTCCACGCCCGCGCTGCGGCCCACACCGCGCGGGTCGAAGCTCACCAGGTCGTACCGGGTGCGGAGCTTGTCGTACTCCGTGCCGAACGCGGGCAGGGTGGCGACACCGGACGCGCCGGGGCCGCCGAAGTTGAAGATGAGCGAACCGATCCGCCTGTTCCCGTCGATCGCCTTCGCACGGATGAGCGCGAGCTCGATGGTGTCGCCGTCCGGTTCCGCGTAGTCGAGCGGGACGTTCATGAACGAGCACTCCCAGACGGCCCCGCCGGGCAGCGGGGAGGGTGCGGAACCGCCGCCCTGCGCCTGGGAAGGAGCCGGGCACGGTGTCCACTTCAGCTGCTGGGAGGCGAGGCCGGCGGGGGTGGTGGCCGCGGCGGCCTCGGCCGCCCGCGGAGTGTTCTCCGAGCGGCCGGCCGTGTCCGTGTCACCCCCGTCCGAACAGCCGGTGAGCGGAAGCAGCACGGTCACCGTGGCGGCGAGGGCAGCGGCGCGCAGGGCAGGGGAGGTCCTCATCGCTCCATCCTGCGGCGGCTCCCCGGGGGGTGCACGGGGCGCCGGTCCAAGCGGGTGGACGCCTGCGGGCCGCCGCGCCTAGAGCTCGCCCTTGCGCGTCAGATGGTTGAAGGCGAGCCAGCCGGGGAGCACCGGCAGCCACAGCGTGAGCAGCCGGTACAGCAGCACGGCCGGTGCCGCGACCTCCTTCGGCAGGCCGACCGCGATCAGGCCGAGGGTCAGCGCACCCTCGACGGCGCCCATGCCGCCCGGTGTCGGCGCCGCCGAGCCCAGCGCGTTGCCGGCGAGGAAGACCACCGCGATGCTCGCATAGCTCAGGTGCGGCGTGTCCGGACCGCTGAACGCCCGGACCGACGCGTCCAGACACATCACGAACACGCCGGTCAGCAGCAGCATCCCGCCGATGCCGGTGAGCAGCTTCTGCGGCCGCTGCACGACGTCCAGCATGCGCGGTACGACCCCGGCGAACAGCGACCGCACCCGCGTCACGACGAACTTGCGCAGGAACGGGATGGCCGTCACCACCAGCACCAGCACGGCGACCGTCAGCAGCCCCGCGATCACGGTCCTGGACGGGGTGAGCGAGGACGGCGTCTTCTCCGTACCGGTCAGATAGCCGAACGCGGCCAGCAGCAGGATGTGGCACCCCAGCCCGAACAGCTGCGAGGCGCCGACGCTCGCGACCGCCAGCCCCGGACGCACTCCGGCCCGCTGGAGGAACCGGGTGTTCAGCGCGACCCCGCCCACCGCGGCCGGGGCCACGATCTTCACGAACGAGCCGGCGACCTGTGCCAGCACTGTCTTGCCGAACGGCACCCGTTCGGGCACGAAGCCCAGCAGGCTCATCGCCGCCGCGATGTAACTGAGCGCCGAGAAACCGAGCGCGGCCGCCACCCAGCCCCACTCCGCCTCCTCGACCACCGCACCGAAGTCGGCCTCGGTGACCTGCGAGATCAGGAAGTACGCGGCGATGGCACCGGCGATGAAGCTGAACAGGGTGCGCGGCTTGATGCGCTCCAGACGGACCGGCTCGACCGGCGCCTGCGGCCGGATCAGCAGCACCTCCTGGCGGATCCGGGAGAGCAGATCCTCCTCGCGGGCGACGTCCATGGCGTCGTCCCTGGCCCGCTTCTCGGCCTGCTTCTCGGTGCGCTGGGACTTGCGGTCGCTCTTGCGCCCGGCGTCTTCGGCAGGTTCCGCGTCCTGCGACCGGGCCCGCTTCGCCGCGTCCGACGCCTCCAGCACGGCCTCGCGCTCGCGCTGCGAACGCTCCCGGGCCAGCCGGCGCAGATGGGCGCGGGTGGAGCGGCTGAGCGCGATCGGCTGGAGCAGCGGCAGACAGTCCGCCACGGCATCCGGCCCCAGCACCTCCAGCGCGGCCGCGACCGCACGCTCGGGACCCACCCGCAGACCCGTGGTGGTGAGCAGCTGGGCGACGTCCATCCGCAGCACCAGATCACCGGCCGCGATCTCGCCGCCGCGCAGATCAGTGACGAACACCTTGCCAAAACGATCCACCAGAATGGCGTCACCGGTGAGCCTGCGGTGCGCGATCCGCCGCGACTGGAGCGCCTGCACCTGACGCCAGGCACCGCGCACCAGCTCGTCGGTGATCTCGGAGTCCTCCAGCGCGTCCAGGGAGCGTCCGCCGATGTGCTCGTACACCAGCATCACGGCGTCCGGACCGAGCTCGGACGTGGCGATCAGCTTCGGGGCGTTGGCACCGGCGGCGATCGCCGCGTACGCGAGCAGCGCCTCCTGCTCCAGGGCCTGGCGCAGCGACTGGATGGAACGCCGCTGGGTGATGCCGCGCAGGGTGAGCCTGCGCCACACCCGGTAGAAGAAGCCCTGCGCCTGCTGTTCGCGGTCCACGACCGTCACATCGAGCGGCGGCCCGTCCTCCAGGGAGACCACGTACCGACGCCCGCGGTCGCTCTGGTCGCCCGAGTCGGGCGCGTCGTCGGCCCGCATCGCGGTGACCGGCCGGAAGCCGACGTGGCGAAGACCGGCCATCAGGTGCTGACCGGTCGGCCGGACGTTCGGCGAGCCGACCGCGTACAGCGTGCCGTACGCGACCGTCCAGCCGATCAGTACCGTGAGGATGATCGAGAGCGGTGTCGTGTACCCGCCCACCAGCATGGTGAAGGCGTCGAGCAGCAGCACCACCCACAGCACGACCCGCCACCGCGGTCGTCTCGCCATACCGACCGCCGTCATATAGGCGATCACCGGAGCGAGGTAGCCGTGTACGGGGTCGGTGAGCGCCTGACCGGGCTGCGGCTGGGTCAGCGCGTCCTGAATGGTGCCGGGCGCGGAGTTGGAGACCCACAGATCAGTGGCGAGCGTCACCCCGTGCGCGAGCACGGCGGCCAGCACGCCGTCCGCGATCCGCAGCCCGTCGCGTTTGATCAGGCGCTCGATGGCGAAGGCCACCGGGACGAGCAGCACGGCGATGCTGGAGACGAGACCGGCGACCTTGATGAGCAGATCGGGCGCCTGGCCGGTGCCCTTGTTGATGTCCTCCTCGAGGCCGGCCGTCGTGCCGTGGGCGAACGCGGCGACGGCGAACAGCACGACGATCGCGAGGACCCCGATGAGGAGCCGCAGCAGATCGGAGGGGCGGTGCACCCGGGCGGGGAGCAGGGGTTCGTCACCGGAGACCCGGTCGGAGAGCTCGTCCTCGGAGGTCGACAGCGTCGAGCCGGTCAGGTGCTCCGGGGGCTTCCGCGGCCCGGTGCCGGGCTCCGAGCCGCCCTCCTCGGGGCGCGGCTCGGCGTCAGAGGCGTCGGCCGCCTTCGGTGGCTGCACGCCCTGCTCCTTCGTCGCCTCTGATTGGTCTTCGTCTTCTCGTATCACCGGTCACCGCCCGCATGATGGTGGCACGGCCTTCGGCCGGCGGGGGGCATCAGGGTGCGATGCGGGGCCGCGCGGTGCGCAAGATACGCCCCGTCCCCCGCCGGCGCACACTCCGTGTGCGACCGGACACGGAACGGGCCGGACTGTCGGTGGCGTACGGCAGGATGGGCCGGATGAGCGAACACCCGACGAGCGACGCGTTGCCGGAGTACGCGGAGCGCGTGCTCGACGTCGCCGAACTGATCCCGCCCGGCCGCGTCATGAGCTACGGCGACATCGCGGAGTGGCTGGGGGACGGCGGACCGCGCCAGGTCGGCCGGGTCATGGCGCTGTACGGGTCCGCGGTGCCGTGGTGGCGTGTGGTGCGCGCCGACGGTGCGCTGCTGCCCGGCCACGAGCTGCGTGCGCTGGATCACTACCGCGAGGAGAACACCCCGCTGCGCGAGGCCTCGCGGTCCGCGGAGGGCCACGTCCCGCGTCTGGACATGCGGCGCGCACGGTGGGACGGCGGTGCGGGCGCGGAGGGCGACGACGGCGGGGG
>NZ_JAELVH010000246.1 GCF_019399235.1 Streptomyces poriferorum
CCGATCTTCTGCGTCAGCTCCTGGCCGATCCCCGTCGCCACGAGCCCCCCGATGACCGCCGCGACGACCAGCACCAGACCCAGGTACTCCATCGCCGTCTGCCCGCGGTCCCGCCGCCAGAGAATCATCCGCTCAACACGGAAGGCCCTCGGCTCCTCACGCTGCCCGGCCGGCAACGCGAACCAGTCACGCGCCTCCGCACTGCGCAGCAGCACCAACGTCGCGACCGGAATGGCCGTCTGGGTGAGTCCGCGGTAGTCCATGTGCAGGAGGGAAACGAACGAGAGCCACAGCAGCCAGCACTGCACGGCCACCAGCCCACGGGCCACCCACACACCGCCCCGCGCCGCGCGACGGGCCAGCACCACAGCGACCACGCTCGGCAGCGAGTCGTACAACAGCACGCCCAGGAGCTCACCGTTGACGTAGGACACCATCGACAGCACGGTCAGCACATAGAGCAGGGACAGTCCGAACTGAATCCACTGCATCCCCTGTATCCAGAGCAAGGACCGCGGCGCCGGGGCGCGCCCGGCCTCCCACGGCCCGAAGGCTCCACCACCACCGACGCCACCGGCACGACCGGCGGTCACCGGCCTCGATCCCCTTTGCACCGCACGCTCGACGGACTCCGCCCAGCCCCCACCCGCACCATTCATACTCGTACACTAATGCGAATCCCTCGGTCGCAGCTTGGGCCCACGGGCCCAACATCACTCCCGCAGAGCCTGGTTGACGCCGCCTCCGTGCAGCCGGGACTGAAGCCTCCTCGACCTCGCCGGCCGCCCTTGGGCCCAACTTTGGGGCCATAGGCCCAGGTCAGCCTGGTCACGCAGTCGTACGCTCGGAACGCCCGTTGTTCGGAGCATGCCAGGAACGGGCCGGGTGAGTGGACGTCGGAGAGGAAGAAACCGTGAACGGTGGCAGCGGCTGGGAGAACGGAAGCGCGGGGCACCGGCCCCCGGGGCACGGACCCGGCCGTACGGAAAGAGCGGGTGGCGGGCCGCTGTTGGTGCTCGCCCGGTGCTGGGCCGTCGGGGCGGTGGTCCACGTCATCGCCGGATACGTGGTCTCCCGAGGGCTCGTCGACCTGCTGGCCACCGACGAACGGCTGGACGTATTCACGTGGCGGCTGGCGCTCCAGCACGTGCCTGCCGTCCTCACGACCCTGCTCACCGTGCTGGCCGCCACCCGGATCCTGCCGGCGGAGCAGCGCGACTCCCGCCCCCTGTACCTGTCGGCCGCCCTCGGCGTGCCGCTGGCCGCGCTCGGCTACGGGTACGCGGTGCCGGGGCAGCTCTCCGACATGGAGGCGGTCCTGCTGCCCGTCGTCACCCTGGTGACCGGAGCAGCGGTGGGCCTGGCCGTCGACCGGTTGATGGACGACAGCGACATGGGGGCGTCGCAGGCCGCCCCGTACTACTGGCGTGACGGCGGAGCCACCGCCACGGGCTACGTCGGGGGGATCCTCGTGGCCACCGGCATGGTCGCGGCACTCGCCATGGCGGGGGCCGTCGGCTAGAACCACGACACGCGGCGCCTACCGGTTGGGCACGTCACTTCCGTACACCACCCAGGGCGACTGCTCGAACGAGTTCACCCCGCTCAACTGCGGCTGCACGGCTGCTACTTCCGGCTGCACCGCGAGGGTGTCCGGCCAGTGGTCGAAGTACACCGTCCCCCTCACGATGAACCCCCTCCAGTCGGTGGCCGCCGACGCGCCCTCCCGGTCGACCACGAAGCCGACACACAGCAGCGAAGCCCTCCCGATCGCCTCGCGCACCGCGCGGACGACCGTTTCCCGCTCGTCCCGCCTCAGGCCGCCGAGGGCGAACCGCAGCTCCACCGTGCCGTCGTCCGTCCGCCGCACCCGGGCGGGCACCTCGGAGCCGCTGGGCAGCCAGAGCAGGAAGTCGACCTGGTCCAGGCGTTGCAGGCCGGCCAGGAGGACGAGTTGGTCCCGCGTCACCCAGGACTGGGTGACGGAGGGCCGTGAGCCCGGCCCGATCAGCGTGATGCGCCGGGTGACCGGATGATCGGGCCGTACACCCGCCGCCTCCAGGTCGCCGAGCAGCGACTCGGCGTCGGGGCGGCTCCAGCCCAGGTGGTACGAGTAGAAGAATCCGTCACTCATCGACACGTCACCTCATGAAGAGAATCCGGGCACCCCGGATTCACCCCGGCACATGCCGGATGAGAGGTGGCCGCCCTGCTGGTCAGGTAGAGCGTGGAGATCCCTGCGCACGCGAGCGCACCACGTCACACCGCCGGTCGGGCAGCGTTGCGAGGGGCTCGCGCCTGGTCAGCACGAGCGTAATGAGCGCCACCGCCCGGTGCGTGGGCCCACGGGCCCACGGCGGACCCCAATGCCGCACGGGGCCCGGCGCGACAGCCGGTTCGGCATCGTCCGGGACGCCGTCGGCGGCATCACGGGTCGATGCGACCGGGGCCGTCCGGTCGGCCGTGGCCCTGCGTCGCACCGCTCCGCGCGCGGTCCAGCTCGACGTTGAACTGGGCGCCGGTCAGCAGCGCCAGGTTGGTGAACCACACCCAGATCAGGAACACCACGAGCCCGGCGAGTGACCCGTAGAGCCGGCTGTAGGACCCGACGTACGTCGCGTACAACGCGAATCCCGCCGAGGCCACCAGCCACAGCAGCGCCGCCAGCACCCCGCCCGGCAGTCCCTGCCGCGTACCGCGCGCGGACGCCGGTCCCGTCCGGAAGAGAACCATGATCAGGCAGGCGACCAGGCAGAGCAGTACGGGCCACTTCAGCACCGCCCACACCGCGTCCCCCAGGTGCGCGAGCCCCATCCGGTGCCCGAGCCAGCGGGCCAGCGGCCCGGACAGCACGAGGGCGAACGCGCTGGTCATCAGGAGCAGCAGCAGCCCGATCGCGGAGGCGACGATGATGTGGGCCTTGCGCAGGGCGGGCCGGGTGTCGGGCACCCCGTGCATCGCATGCAGCGCCCGCCGGAACACGGCCAGATAGCTGGACGCGGACCAGACCGCGCTGAGGGTCCCGGTCGCGACCAGCAGCCAGACCGCGGTGCGCTGCTGGGTGGCGGCCTCCAGCGGCTGGCGCAGCGCGGCGCCCGACTCCGCCGGGGCGAAGGCCGTGATGTCGGCGATCAGCGCTTTCGTGGCCCCCTGATCGGTCAGCCCGATGACGGACACCGTCACCAGCAGCGCGGGGAGCAGCGCGAGGATGGCGTAGTACGTGAGGGCCGCCGCCCAGTCGGAGAGGTCGTCGTTCCACAGGGAGACGGGCGTCCGCCGGAGCGCGACGGGCCAGTGCCGTGGCCTTCCGGTCCGGCCGGACGCCCGGGCCGGCGAGCCGGTGAGGGCGCCGTTGAACTTGGTGAACACGGGTGGGCTCCGGGGACGTAGAAGGGTCGGCACGGTCGGGTGCCTCACGGGGGACGACAGCGGCAAGGCCCGCGGGGCGACGGCGAAGCGCTCCGGCGTCCGGTCCTGGTGACGCCGTGTACTGCCCTTCCTCTTCTGCTCCCGTTCGCACCCGGTACACCCGATTCCTCCGGATGGCGGGCGCGTGCGGCACCCGCGGACGGTACTGGGCACCCATGGCTACCGACCCCGCGACACGCCTTCGCCGACTCGCCCGTGTGCTCACCGTACGGTTCGGCCTCGACCGCAACCGCCACGGGGAGGTCGAGGCCGGGTGGACCCGTTCCGCGGGGGCGTGGGCGTTCGCGTGGACGGACGGGCCGACCGTCGCGCAGGTACGGGCCGCCTGCCGGGAGTCCGGACCGGAGCCGGTCGACGGGCTTCGGTACGTGCGCACGCTCTCGGAGGACGCCGTCGCACTCGGAGCCGTACGCCTGACGGTCGCCCCCGCAGACGGCACGGGCCGTCGCTCCCCCGTCCACCCGGCCGACGTGGAGGCGCTGTGGGCGGAAGCCGGCCCCGATGGAGGCGGACGTGCTGGTCCGGGCGGTCCGGGCCGACCCGAGGGCGTCGGCGCGACTCGTCTCCGCCGCGCTCGCCCTCCTGCCCGGCCTGCCCGCCGCGTCCGACGACAGGGCCGGGACCGAACTCCGGGCCCGTCCCGGGCGTGCCGCGCCTCCGGCTCAGATCCCCGGGCGGCGTTGTCACACCCGCGTCGTACGCTCCCGTCATGAGCGTCTCCCTCTACTACAACGCGCAGCGCGCGACGCCGCTGACCGAGGCCGAGTCCGCAGCCGTCGAGCGCGTCGTCGCCGCGCACATGGCGTCCTTCCCGTACGAGGAGGAGGAGAGCCTTTACCTGTACGAGACGCCCGGCTCCGAGCCGCGGGAGATCGTCGGCGGGTCCACCAAGATGCCGTTCGATCCCGGTCGCCTGCTGCCCGTGATCGCCCATGTGCTGGATTCCGTGACGGAGTTGCGCCGGGCCCTGCCGGGTGCGGAGTGGCGCGTGCACATGGACGATCTCGACGTCCCGTGGGACGAGGCCGAGGGGTACGTACTGCCGGGGATGCGGGACGCGGACCTGATCGCGGAGCTCGCCGCGGTCCACGACGATGACGAAGTGAAGCGATGACCGGGGCGAGCGAAGGGCCGGCCGCCGCCCCGCCCACAGCCGAGCAGCGGCAGCTCATCGAGTTCGGTGAGGCCCTGTACCGCCGCATATCGCCCGACGCCGCTCTCGGCCATGTGCTGCTGCCCGAGGACGACGCGGTGGCTGTCGTGCACCAGGTACGCGGCGGCGGGACCATCCTCGTGGCGGCCGACCGGTCGGTGCTCTTCTCCGGGTCGGCGCACGACATCAGTGTCGCCCTGACCGAATTCCGGGCGGGCGCGCGCACGCCCGTGGAGCGGTTCGGATAGCGGGAGGCCGGGCCGGGTGCCACCACCGCGGCACCCGGCCCGACGCCGTCAGGTCACTTCGCCGTGCCGGCGTCCGCGCCCCCCTCCGTACCGGCGGCCGCATCCCCTTCCGTACCGGCGTCGGTGCCCCCTTCCGTACCGGTCGGTGGTGCGGGCGGCCAGGGGATGTCTGCCAGCAGGGGCACGATCTCCTTTTCCTCGTAGTCGAAGTGCGCGTTCAACTCGGGTGACATTTAGGCGAGTTTCGCGCGGAAGCGCTGGGGATCGGCGACGCCGACACCGGCGGCTGTCAACGCGGCGGCCCGCGCCCGGCGCATCGCCGAAACGTCAATGTGAGCAATGCGCACACTCGCCGCCGCAGCCCTCATTACGCTGACGCCGGAACGGACTCCGGCCCCGGACGTGACGTCCGGACCGAGTCGTACGTCAGCGAGGGGGACGCCGATGCCGCCCACACCAGGGCCCTGGTACACGCCACAACCGCAGCAGCGACCGGTGCCGCACAACCCGTACGCCCAGCAGGGCCGGGGCCAGGATCCGCCCGGTCCGCCCCGGCGGGGACGCCCGGGCCGGGGCCCCGTGGCCACCGCCGTCGCCGCCGTTCTCCTGCTGGCAGCGGCCGGAGGCGCGTACGTCCTGACAGACGGCGGCAGCGGCAAGGAGCAGCCGGCGGCACCCGTGGCGAAGGGCACGCCGAAGCCCTCCGGGGCTTCCGGCACTTCCGGACCGGGGACGTCGTCCCGTTCGCCGGCTGGGTCCTCACCCGCGCCGGAGCGGATCCCGACAACGGACGAGATCAATGCGGGGCGCGAACCCGGGGACGCGAAGGCGTGGATCGTCGAGGACCCGACCGATCTGCCCCGGAGCAACATCCTGCTCAACGACCTGTGGATCGTCGGCGACACCGTCGTCCAGGCCGTGGACAGGAGGGTCGTCGCCCACCGTCTCTCCGACGGCGCCCAGGTCTGGAGCCTGAAGCTGCCCAGCACCGTCTGCGAGACGCCGGTCAACCCCACGCCTGACGGCAGAGTCGTCGTGGTGCACCACAACCGGGCGAAGAGCCGGTGCGACCAGGTCCAGGAGATCGACCTGCGCACCGGAAGGGCCGGCTGGCACAAGAAGCTCACCGAGACCGGCTCCATGGACGGCACGATCATCGTGCACAGCGCCATCAGCGGCGGCACCCTCGCGATCGTGCAGAGCATGAAGGCCACGGCCTACCGGATCAGTGACGGAGCCGAGCTCTACGACATCCCCATGCAGAAGACCGGCGGGTGCTACCCCGACGATGTCGCGGGCGGCCCCCGGCTCCTGGTGAGTTACGGCTGTGCGGCCGGGTCGGAGTCCCCGTACAGCCGGCTCCGGGGGATCGACCCCGCCACCGGCCGGACGCTGTGGCAGTACCGCACCCGGCCCGGCTGGAAGACCGGCAAGGTGCTCTCCGTGGAGCCGGTCGTCCTCACCACTCTCCACGCCGAACGCCGCGAGGACGACTGGCGCGTCGTCGCACTGGGCCCCGGCGGAAAGCCCGGCCGGACCATCGACCCCAGGCCGAAGGGCTTCGCGTACTGCGGCGACTCCGGGGACGCGGGTCAGGGGATCCAGAACTGCCCGGGCGCCGTCGTCGGCAACGGCCTCGTCGCGCTGGGCGGCACCGACCGGGTCGGTGCGTACGACCTCACCGACGGAAAGCTCGTCTGGGGGGTGAAGTCCGATACGGGCGGCAGGCTGCACCCGCTGCGCCCGGAGGCCGGCAAGGCGGTCCTCGTGTACGAGGGCGCCGGCATGAGCAGGCCGGGCCGCATCCTCCGGATCGGCCCCGGCGGTGCCGACACGGAGAAGGAGGTACTGCGCCACCCGGCGTCGGCGACGAAGCCGGAGTACGGGATGCTCTCGGGAAACCTGGCCTATACGAACGGCCGGATCGTCATCACGCCGTCGATGGTGAACGGTGACGACGCACACCGCAGCGCCCGGATGATCTCCTTCGCCCCCGCCGGGGACTGAGCCTCCTCAGTCTCCCGAGTACCCGAAGATCCCCAGATGGCTCGGCCTGTCGTCGGTGTGCAGCACGACGTACACGCCGGTCCATCCATCACAGAGCCTCCAGGGAGGCTGACAGACGGGCGCCGGCAGGGCAGGCCGAGGCCACCCGGCACCGGTCGGGGCGTTGTCAGACCCTCGTGAGAGGCTTCCGCTCAACGACAGTACGCACCATGTGCTGTTGAGCACGCAGAGCAGATTCCAGGGGGGATCCTCCATGATCAGTAATCGACGCCGCCGTACGGTTCGCGGCGCTCTCGCCGCCGTCGCCGCCACGGTGGCCATGGCCGCCACAGCCGGTACGTCGTTCGCCTCCGGTGACCCCGCCGGTGCGGCCGAGCGGGCACAGGCCTCGGCCGGTGCCGAGCAGCAGGCCGGAAAGGCCCAGGGCGCGGCTCCGGCGGCCCGTGCGGCCGGCACGGTGGAGACGCCCAGCTTTGCCATGGATGGCGTGACCAAGCAGACCGGCGATCTGTACATGTACTGGACGGACAACCAGGGGGGCTTCAAGCCCGGGGAGTTCGTCACGTCCGGCTTCGACGCGTTCGCCGACTCGATCAGTGTCGACAACGACAAGGACGGGTGGAGCGACCACACCTGGACCGTCCACAAGGACGGGAAGCTGACCTACAGCTGGATCGATGACGACTCCGAGTACCACAACTCGCAGGTCGGCACGGGCTGGAACATCTATCCCACGATCCTCTCCCCCGGCAGCATCGGTGGAGCCCAGGAGGCCGACCTCATCGGCCTGGACAAGGCCGGCGTGCTGTGGGGCTACCTCGGCTACGCGGACGGCAACCTCACCCCGCGCACGCGGATCGGCGGCGGCTGGGGCCAGTACACCCAGCTCGCCGGCCAGGGCGACCTGACGGGCGACAACAAGCCCGACATCGTCGCCCGGGACACGTCCGGCGTCCTGTGGCTGTACAAGGGCACCGGCGACTACAAGGTGCCGTTCGCGACCCGCACGCGGATCGGCGGCGGCTGGAACACGTACGACCGTCTGCTGTCGGTCGGCGACCTCAACGCGGACGGCGTGGCGGACCTGATCGCGCGCAAGCCGAACGGTGACCTGTTCCGGTACTCCGGCACGGGCAACGCCGGCAGCGTGTTCGGGAGCCCGGCCCAGATCGGCCACGGCTTCCAGATCTACAACCTGCTGTAGGCAGGCAGCCGAGCAGGACGGATGACAAGAGCGGGCCGCTCTCCCCAACAGGGAGGGCGGCCCGCCCGTGTTCGTCGTTCAGTACGTCATCCGGCGGGGCGTACCTTCGCGAACTTCGCCGCCATGACGGGCCCCAACTCGCCGACGATCTCGTGCCCCGGCTTCCCGGGGAACGGCAGGTACTCCAGGAACGACGTCACCACGACCTCGTCGATCCCGGGTACGTCCTGTGCGCTCTGTTCCTCCAGGAACCGCAGGGTGCGCCGCCAGTCCGGCGCGTCCGCGTCGAGGCCGAGGTAGGACTGCACCGTCTCCTGGGTGACGTCCCAGAAGAAGACGTGGGGCAGCACCCCGTCCTGGTTGAACACATGCGTCTCGTAGAGGTCCTCGAAGGCGGGGATCTCAGCCACGAGGTCCTTCACCAGTTGCACGTCCGGGGTCGCGTGAGGGGACGCGTCAGCGGTCGCGTCCGGGGGCATGTCCGGGGCCCCGTCAGCGGTCGCGTCCGGGGGCATGTCTGGGGTCATCAGCATTCCTCGAGCCCGGGGTAGTTCTTGTACCCCTTGTACTTGCCCAGCTGGGCGTCGTCGATCGCCTGGATGAGCGCCTTCGCGGTCTTGATGTCCTTCTCGCTCCTGACCACGGTCTCCTTCTTGCCGCCCTTGAGGCGGATGACGTCCTTGGTGAGGAAGTTGTTGAGGGCCGCCTTGAGCTGGGCGGTGCTCTTCAGGTGGTTCCTGCCCTCGACCCCGTCGGCCCCGTTGAACTCGGCGCTCGCCGCGGCCATCGCACTTCCGTCACCGACCAGCTTCGCATTGCCGACCCCGTGGTACAGGGCATCGACCGTCTGCTGCAGCCGGGCGTTGTCGACCCTCGGGATGATCGCCGGGTCGTTGTTGTGGACCAGGAGGCCGGTCGAGTCGACGGCCACGTAGTACGTGTGGATGCCCGCGACCGTCAGGTCGTAGGTGGTCTGCCGCCGGTCGTAGCGGGTGATCCCCGCGACCACGGCGGTCCGGCCGTCGAGGGTCCGCAACCGCGCCCCCGGCGCCAGGTCGCCGGCGTTCGTCCAGCGACGCTGGTCGACGACCCAGAACGGGTGGGTGTCCGTTGCCGTCACCACGCCCGGGCCGGTCGGCGTCCGGAACGTCAGCCGGGTGAAGTGCTTGTCGTCGTAGGTGGTGATCGCCTGCTCGACCTTGCGCACCCGGGTGCGTCCGCTGCCCGGGTCGGTGGCGAAGACCTTGTCGCCGACCTGGACGCGTTCGATGGGCACACGCCGCCCGTCGGCGAGGAGCACCGGCGTACCTGCGAGGAAGCTGTGCCGGACGGGGCAGGTCTTCGGCTCGTCGGGCTTCTTCTCGTCGGGTTTGGGGTCGTCCTTCTTGGGCTTCTTGGTGTCGTCGAGCTTCTTGGCGGCGTCGTCGAGGGCCTTCTGGGCGTCCTTGACTTTCCCGCGGCTCTTGAGGAGTCCCTTGAGCCCGTCGTAGAGGTCCCCGCCGTGCTTCTTGAGGCTCTGGATGAGCTTGTAGGCCTTCTTCCACTTCCAGGGCGCCCCGTACTTCGCGGCGAGCTTTCCGACCGCACCACCGACCAGGCTCAAAAGCACGTTGATCAGCGTCTCGGTGCAGGCGCCCATGTCGCCCTTGGTGATGCAGTCCAGCGCGTCGGTGATCCCGAGCTCGTCGGCAAGGATCTTCGCGAGTTCCTTCGCCGCCTCGATCGCCTTGTCGCTGTTGGACTTCTCGTCCTGCTGCGCGTCCTGGAGATCCTTCAGCGCCTTGTCGTACGCGACCTGCTCCGGCGACTTCGGCGAACCATCAGGATTCTTGTCCGAAGCCGGATCACCCTGCCCCGGAGCATTCCGATCCCCGCCCTGCGCCTGGCTCCCGCTGTCACCACCACAGTTACCGCCGCCACCGATCCGGCAGACCTGCACACCGATCTTCGCCGTCAGATCAGCACCGATCCCCGTACCCACCAGGGCACCGACGATCGCCACCACCACCAGCGTCAGACCCAGGTACTCCAACGCACCCTGACCCCGGTCACCCCGCCGCCGCACCACCGGCAAACGCACACCCGTACGCGGCACCGAAGAACGCGACCACCGGCGCACCCGACGACACAACTCCCCCATGGATGACATGGTTTCGACCCTAGGCGCGCAAAGGGACCCCCGTCATGGGCCCCGGGACCCCATCCATCTGCCCCCGTGCGGACGGGCGGCTCGATGGGCGGCAGACCGGAGCTCAGTCCGTCTGCTGGGCGATCCGCACCTGCATGCCGGGCCGCAGACCCCACTTCGCCATCGCGCCGGCCTCCGACTCGATCACGTGCCGGGCCCGCAGCCGGGGCAGGCCGAGCCGCCCGGGCTTCATGGTGTGCACAGCCACCACGTTGAACTTCCGGTCCAGGTAGGCCACATCGATCGTGAACCGCATCCGGAAGGAGTGCACGCTTCCGCACGGGGTGATCATCAACGCTCCGTCGATCCCGTCCTGACCGAGCAGCCCACGGCTCCGGTGACGGTACGAGGCCGCGATCCGAAGCGGCACCTCGCTCTCGCCCTCCCCGTCCCGGTCCGTGATCGTCAGGGTCCCTGTTCCATTGCGCCATCGAGCCATGGCCATGACGGTAGCGCCACGTGACGGGCTCTGGGTCCGTAATGGTGTGCGGTGGGCCCCAGGGCCCATGACCGGTGCCCGCGAGCCGCCTAGGGTCGATGACGTGTACGCCATCCTGATAGGGGTCGCCGCCCTCTGGGGAGCCGCGACCGGACTGCTGGTGCCGCGCGCCGCCTACCGGTTCTCCGTCGAGCCGGACGACGCGTGGCGCGACGCCTGCCCCGCCGGCCACGCCCTGACCGGGCCCGCCCGCGGCTGGTTCGGCTCCACGCGCTGCACGACCTGCGCCGAGGTGGGCGCCGCCGTCGCCGTGCGGACGGCCGCCGGGCCCGGGCACAGCGGGCCCGGGCCGGTGGAAGGCGACGAGCCGGAGCCGGCCGGTGACGCGGACGGCGCCCAGGGACCGGACACCCCACCACCACCCGCCGCACCGCGCCGCAGCGGCCCGCGCTACGCCCCGCACATCGTCGCGCCCGTCGTCACCGCCCTCGCCTGCGCCGTCCTCGCGGCGGCCACCGGCGCACGGCCCGAGCTCGTCGTCTGGCTGCTGCTCGCTCCCGTGGGCGTACTCCTTGCGACCATCGACCGCCGGGTCCACCGGCTGCCCGACCAGCTGACCCTGCCGGCCGCGGTGGCAGCCGCCGTACTCCTCGGACTCGCCGGCCTGCTGCCCGAGCACGGCGGTGCCTGGCTGTCCGCGCTGCTCGGCGGAGCCGTCCTGGGCGCCTTCTACTTCCTGCTCTTCCTCATCAACCCGAACGGGATGGGCTTCGGAGACGTCAAGCTCGCCCTGTCCCTGGGCGTGGCCCTCGGCTGGTACGGCTGGGCCGTCGTGTTCGCGGGCGGTTTCGCCGGGTTCCTGTTCGGTGCCGTGTACGGGCTGGGGCTGGTGGTGATGCGGCGGGCCGGGCGCAAGACGGGCATCCCCTTCGGCCCGTTCATGATCGCCGGTGCGCTGCTGGGCATCCTGTTCGGCGCACTGGCCGCCTGAGGCCTCCGGCCGTCCGGCCCTCGCCGGGCGCGCGGGAAATGCGGTCGCGGCCGGTGGTACCCGGCTGCCACCATTCCCGTATGACCGAACACCCCGATGACGCGAAGGCAGCAGCCGCAGCGGAACACGACCGGTTCGAGGCCCTGGTCGCCGAGGCCGACGCCGTCTCCGTGGCCGGCTGGGACTTCTCCTGGCTCGATGGCCGGGCCACCGAGGAGCGCCCGTCGTGGGGGTACGCCCGCGCCATGGGGGAGCGCCTCGGCAGGGCGCGTGCGGCGCTGGACATCCAGACCGGGGGCGGCGAGGTCCTCGCCTCAGCGCCGAAGCTGCCGCCGCTGACCGTGGCGACCGAGGGATGGCCGCCGAACATCGCCCGCGCCACCGCCCTGCTGCATCCGCGGGGAGCGGTGGTGGTCGCGGACGAGGACAAGCCTCCGCTGCCGTTCGGCGACGCTGCCTTCGACCTGGTGGTCAGCCGTCACCCGGTGACCACCTGGTGGGAGGAGATCGCCCGGGTCCTGGCTCCTGGAGGCACGTACTTCTCGCAGCAGGTCGGCCCGGCCAGCGTCTTCGAACTCGTCGAGTACTTCCTCGGCCCGCAGCCGCCTGAGGTACGCGCCGGACGCGACCCCGGCCAGGCGCGTGCCGCGGCCGAGGCGGCCGGTCTCGACATCGTCGACCTGCGGATGGAGCGACTGCGCACCGAGTTCCTCGACATCGGCGCCGTCGTCTACTTCCTGCGCAAGGTGATCTGGATGGTGCCCGGCTTCACCGTCGACGCGTACCGGACACAACTCGCCGCGCTGCACCACCGGATCGAGACCGAGGGGCCGTTCGTCGCCCACACCACCCGCTTCCTGATCGAGGCCCGCAAACCCGGGTGATCCCGAACGCCCTGCCCACGCCCGAAGAATGGCACCCTGGGTGCTGAACGCACGGGGAAGGAGCAGGCCATGAGGGTCGGCAACGAGGAAGAAGCGGCGCGCGGCCCACGGCAGGGGAACGCCGAATGGCTCGCAGGCGCCCGGATCGTCGGCGTCCTGGGCCTCTTCTACCGGCCCGAGGGGCGCATGGGGGAGCCCGAAGCCGTCGCCTTCCTGCTGGACGACGGCCAGTCCGTGCTCCTGACCTGCTCGTCCGACGGCAGCCTGCACGTGGGTGCCGGAACCTGGCCGCGCCTTCCCGACTGGTGCGTACCGGCCGCCCAGTGGGAGTACGCCGCGATGGCACGGCTGCCGCAACCGCCCGACGGCGGCTGGACGGTGCTGCGCACCGAGGAGCGCAGGGACGAGCGCGGTGAGGTGGACGAGGCCGTCATCCGCTGCGAGGGCGGCCGCTTCGTGGTCACCGGCGGCGACACGGTGGGCATCCGCTTCACCCGGGGCCACCGGGGCGCGGCCGCGACCACGTGACAGCAGACAGCCGCACGAAAGGCCCTAGTTGTTCTGTCCACGGAGGTTGGGTGCGGTGACAG
>NZ_JAELVH010000247.1 GCF_019399235.1 Streptomyces poriferorum
CCACGAACGCCGTCGCGGCCAGCGGCAGGAGCGCCAGGCCGCCCTGAACGGGGCTGAGCCCGAGCACGGTCTGCAGCCAGATCGAGGTGTACGGCAGGACGGCGAAGGCCGCCAGGTTGTACGCGAGTGCCCCAGCCATCACGCCGGTGAACGCGGACTTCCGGAACAACGACAGCTCCAGCAGCGGGTGTGCGACGCGTCGCTCGACCAGCACGAAGCAGAGCAGGGCGAGCGCGGCGATCCCGAACGTGGCGAGCGTGCGCCCCGAGGTCCAGCCCAGGCTCCCCGCCCGCACTACGGCGTACGTCGCCGCCGCCGCGAACACCGCGAAGCTCACGGTCCCCGCCCAGTCGATGCGCCGGCCCCGCGCCCCGTGCGACTCGGGCACGGTACGGACGGTCAGCCAGATGGCGGCGACGCTGACCGGAAGGTTCACGAAGAAGAATCGCGGCGGCGCCCCCGCTCACCGCACCCCACAGCCCGAGCGCGACGGACCGGTCCTTGCCCCGGTAGACGGAGGCGAGCAACGGCAGCGTGGTCGCGAACATCGCGGCCGCGCCCACTCCTTGGATCCCGCGTGCCGCCACCAGCAGCGCGGGCGACGAGGCGAGCCCGCAGCCCAGCGAGGCGACGGCGAAGAGCACGACGCCCGCGACATGGACCCGCCGACGCCCGAGCAGATCGGCGGCGGCCCCGATGCCGAGCAGCAGCGCGGCGAGCGCGAGCGCGTATCCGTCGATGACCCATTGCAGGTCGGAGAGCGACGCGTCCAGCACCCGTGCCATGTCGGGCAGCGCCACGATGACGATCGTGACGTCCAGCAGCAGCATGAACGTCCCCAGACAGACCGCGGTGAGCGGCCCCCACTTGCGCATGTGTTTCTCCCTGTACGGCTCTAACGGCTTCGGTGTGGCCGGCGACCACTCCCGTACGATCGGAGAAGAGCGACCGAAACCACCGGCCGAAGACCTTTAACCGCCGGAATTCGACATTGAAGAGGCCTTCAGCCATGGAATCCAACGCAGTGGGCGACGCCCTCGATCTGCAGATCCTGCATGCGCTGGAGCTGGACGCGCGCGCCCCGTTCAGCCGGATCGCCGCCGTGCTCGGTGTCTCCGACCAGACCGTGGCGCGCCGCTTCCGCCGGCTGCGGTCCGAGGCGGGCCTCCGGGTCGTCGGGGTCCGCTGCGCCGCCGCGGAGGACTCGCTCGACCACTGGCTGCTGCGCGTCCGCTGCGCACCCGAGGGCGCGACGGCCATCGCCGAAGCCCTGGCCAAGCGCCCGGACACGGCGTGGATCGGCCTCACTTCGGGCGGTACGGAGGTGACGTGCACGGCGAACGTCCGCTCCCGGGACGACGCCGACGACCTGCTCCTCGGCAAGCTGCCGCGTACCCCGCACATCGTCGACATCCGTGCGCACCAGCTGCTGCACCGCTTCTACGGCGGCCCGTCCGGCTGGCTCCACAAGAGCGGCGCCCTCGCCCTGGAACAGGCCACCGCCCTCACCCCCGCGCCGCTCCCGGACCATCCCGGCCCGGCCGTCATCACCGCCGATGACGAACCCCTGGTCGCCGCGTTGGAAGCGGACGGCCGGGCCACGTACCCCGAACTCCAGAAGGCGACGGGCCGCTCCGAGTCGGCGGTCAAGCGCCGCATGGTGCAGCTCGTGGCCTCGGGCGCGCTGTACGTGGACGTCGAGTTCGACTCCGGCCCCTTCGGCTTCCGCCACCCGACGATGCTGTGCATCACCGCCGCGCCCCGCGCCCTGAACGCGGTGGGCGAGGCGCTGGCCACCCACCCGGAGGTCGCCTACGCGGCGGCGACCACCGGGCCGTCCAACCTGGTGGCGGTGGTGATCACCCGTGACACGGGCCATCTGTACCGCTACCTGAGCGAGCGCCTGGGCGGACTGGAAGGCGTCGAGCACGTGGAATCGATGCCGTTCCTGCGGCGCGTGAAGCAGCTGACGTACCGGCCGTTCCGGGGGTGACGAGAAGGTGCCGGTACGCAGCCGGCCGTCACCGGTCCTGGGCCAGGGCGACGAGTTCGGCGAACAGGCCCCCTGCGTGGATCAGGTCGTCGTACGTACCGTCCTCGGTCACCCGGCCGTGCTCCATGACGATGATCCGGTCGGCCAGCCGCGTGTTCTCCAGCTGATGGGTCACGACGATCGTCATGCAGTCGGCGGCCAGCCGCTTGATCTCCAGGAAGATCTGGTGCTCCCCACGCGCGTCCATCTGTGAGGTCGGCTCGTCCAGGATCAGCAGCGGAGTCCGCCGGTACAGCGCACGACCGCAGGCGAGCCGCTGCCATTGCCCGCCGGAGAGTTCCGCTCCGCCGAACAGTTCACGGGCGAGGAGGGTGTCGAGCCGGTTCGGCAGCTCTTCGACGGCCTCGCGCATGCCGACGGCGTCGACGGCCTTCCACACCAGCTCGTCGTCCCACGACTTGGGCTGGCCGAGCGTGATGTTCTCGCGGGCGCGCAGCGGCCAGGTGGCGAAGTTCTGCGGTACGAGCGCGGTCCGCTTCCAGACGGCTTCGGCGTCGGCCTGCGCCAGGTCGGCGCCGTCCCACAGCACGCGGCCCTTGTCGGCGAGGAGGAGGCCGGTGATGAGCTTGGTGAGGGTGGACTTGCCGGAGCCGTTCTCCCCGACCACGGCCAGGATCTCGCCCCGGCGCAGGCTCAGGGAGATGCCGTTCACGGCGGGCTGCTCCTTCCCCGGGTACCGGTAGACGACCTCGTCGAGCCGAATCTCGTCCACCTGCTCCGGAATCGTCAGCTCGCCGCGCTTCGGGGCGCGCGCCCCGGCCATGTCGAGGAACGCGCGCATGTCGGCGAGGTAGAGCGAGGTGTGGAACAGCGCGGCGCCCTGGATGACGAGTTGGGAGAGCGCGACGAGGGTGGTCTGTACGGCGAGGACGGCGGTCGCGGCGACCGGCAGCGGGACGGCGCCCGTGGTGGCGAGCCAGGCGAGGAGGGCCCAGGTGCCCGTCAGGAAGACACCGCTGACAGCGCTGGTGGACACGTCGATGCGCAGCTGCCGCGGTGCGGCGGTCAGGGTGCGCTCGTCGATGCGCTCGGACAGCGCCCGGTACCAGTAAAGGATGTAGCCGGTCATGCCGTTGGCCCGGACCTCGTCGCCGTACCGGGCGGAGGTGGCCCACCAGCGCGTCATGCCGCGCACGTTGCGGTCGCCGACGTTGAGGTAGTGGGTCTCGTAGTCCACCCGGGCCCGGAGGATCGCACCGAGCCCGGCCGGGAGCACGGCGAGCAGCAGGGCGGGGAGCATGGCCCAGTGCAGGACGGTGATGACGCCTCCCGCGGCGACCATCCGGACACCGGCGGCGGCGAACCGCTGTGCGTCGTTGACCAGGGTCGTGGTGCGGGTGACGCCTACTTCGGCGGCCTCCTGCCGGTCCGCGAAGCCGTCCTCGCCGTACGCCGCCACCTCGACCCGGCACACGGCGGCGACGAGCGCCACGTCGGCCTCGGTCATCAGCAGCGGCGTGACGCGACGTTCGGCGTACGAGGCGAGCGCCATGGCGATCCGGCCCGCACCGGCGGCGACGGTCACCACGACGAGCGCGGGCAGGGCGCCGTGCAGACGTTCGGAGACGGGCCCTGTGGCGAGCAGGTACGTCATCGCCCTCGCGGTGAAGGCGAGCGTGAGGGCGGCTGCGGCGCCGGTGAGGAGCTGGCAGAGCAGGAGAATCAGGACGGCGGTCCTGTCCACCGCCCAGGCGAGTCGGACCGTGTGCTTCAGGACGGCGGGAAGGCGCCCGCACATGGTGCGGAAACCGGCTTCGGCCAGCGGGTTCTCGCCGTGCTTGCCCTGGAAGTCGAGAACGGCCGGGGGTGGGGGCGGCGGGGTGTCCGAGTGCGCGGTCAAGGCGTCGTCAGTCACAGTCACCTGCGTCCCTCCTGGGACTCGGTGCCGCACCTGGATGGCTCGGCGGTGCACGGCATAACGACGCTCACGGGGAATCGAACGCGCTCGATTCCGGACGCGTGCGACCTCAGCAACGGCAAGGGTTCGCGGGCCCGTTCCGTGCGCTGGGGCAGCCGTGAAGCTGCGGTTCGTGGCCGAATCGCCGACGCTTGAAACGCCTGTGACGGATGGGGTTTTCCGTCGCACGTCGCACGAACGAGGACCTGCCGCGCGATGCGGGCGGCGACGAGCCGGTCGACCTGTTCCTCCGTGCAGGCAGGGCGCCGTTCTCCGTACAGCACCCGCGCATACGCCTCCGTCTGGAGCAAGCCGTCGATCACGACACCGGCATAGGACCCGAGCTCCACCGCATCGGCTGCGAGAACAATCACGCCGCATGAGCATCGACTACCGCAAGCGGCCCAAACCGCCGACAGCCGCCGTCGGCCTGGAGCACCTCACGGACAGCACCCCCGGCCTCGTCAGCCGCAAGGCGGGCATGGTCGGACTCAAACCGCGGCCGCCGGTGAACCCGGACTTCCCGGCGGCCACCCTGTCCGAACCCGACTGTCGGCGCCTATCGTTGGGCCGCACAGAGGCCGCGGGAGAGCGAGGTTGCCGTGCAGGACGAGACCGACGGTTCCGAAGACACCATGCTGACCCACAACCCGCCCGACGGGGTCGCCCCCGCCCAGGGATACAGCCATGTGGTCATGGGCGAAGGCAGGCTGGTCGTGATCTCGGGCCAGGTCGCGCTGGACGAGAAGGGAAACGTGGTCGGGGAGGGCGACCCTGCCGCCCAGGCGCGTCAGGTCTTCGAGAACCTGGAGCGTTGCCTCGCAGCGGGGGAGGCGACATTCGCCGACGTCGCCAAGCTCACCTTCTACGTCACCGACATCGGATTCCTGCCGGCCGTCCGGGCCGCGCGGGACGCACATGTCGACACGAAGCATCCCCCGGCCTCCACAGCCGTACAGGTGACCGCGCTCGTGCGGCCGGAGTTGCTCATCGAAGTGGAGGCGCTCGCCATCATCCCCTGGTGACCTGATGAGGCGACCGGGCGCGAGCCCCGCCGGATCGGGCCGCCTCACCAGCCGCCCGCGCGGCGGTCGGGCAACGACGGAGCATGCCCCGCAGCCCCTTCGAGGGCGGCTCCCCCGGCCAACGGGCGCCACGTCAGCGGACTGGCTCGACACAGCCGGGCAACCGCCGACGGAGACGCGGCCGCGCACCACCGGCGTCGAACGACGGGCGCAGCACCAGGTCCGGCCTCACGCCGGAGCGATCCAGGATGCCGATGATCGCGTCACAGGCCGCCGATCTGCCGCCGGGAACGCTCCGTGCCATGGTGGGATTCCGGGGCCCAGCAGCCCCGCTTTGCATGATCATGCGAGATGATGCATAATCTTCCTATGTCTAAGGTCCTCACCTCCCTGCCCACCGGCGAGCGCGTCGGCATCGCCTTCTCGGGCGGCCTCGACACCTCGGTCGCGGTCGCGTGGATGCGCGACAAGGGCGCTGTCCCGTGCACCTACACCGCCGACATCGGCCAGTACGACGAGCCCGACATCGCCTCCGTGCCCGGCCGCGCCAAGGCCTACGGCGCCGAGCTCGCGCGTCTGGTCGACTGCCGTGCGGCGCTCGTCGAGGAGGGGCTGGCCGCGCTCACCTGCGGCGCGTTCCACATCCGCTCGGGCGGGCGGGCGTACTTCAACACCACGCCGCTCGGCCGCGCCGTCACCGGCACGCTCCTGGTGCGGGCGATGCTTGAGGACAACGTACAGATCTGGGGCGACGGCTCCACGTACAAGGGCAACGACATCGAGCGGTTCTACCGCTACGGCCTCCTCGCCAACCCGCACCTGCGGATCTACAAGCCCTGGCTCGACGCGGACTTCGTGACCGAGCTCGGCGGGCGCAAGGAGATGTCGGAGTGGCTGGTCGCCCATGACCTGCCCTACCGCGACAGCACGGAGAAGGCGTACTCCACCGACGCCAACATCTGGGGCGCCACCCACGAGGCGAAGACCCTGGAGCACCTGAACACCGGCGTGGAGACCGTCGACCCGATCATGGGCGTGAAGTTCTGGGACCCGTCGGTCGAGATCGAGACCGAGGACGTCACGATCGGCTTCGACCAGGGCCGCCCGGTGACGATCAACGGCGAGAAGTTCGACACCGCCGTCGACCTGGTGATGAAGGCGAACACCATCGGTGGCCGCCACGGCATGGGCATGTCGGACCAGATCGAGAACCGGATCATCGAGGCCAAGAGCCGCGGCATCTACGAGGCCCCGGGCATGGCCCTGCTGCACGCCGCGTACGAGCGCCTGGTCAACGCGATCCACAACGAGGACACCCTCGCCCAGTACCACAACGAGGGCCGGCGCCTGGGCCGTCTGATGTACGAGGGCCGCTGGCTGGACCCGCAGGCGCTCATGGTCCGCGAGTCGATCCAGCGCTGGGTCGGCACCGCCGTCACCGGCGAGGTCACGCTGCGGCTGCGGCGCGGCGAGGACTACTCGATCCTCGACACCACGGGCCCTGCGTTCAGCTACCACCCGGACAAGCTGTCCATGGAGCGCACCGAGGACTCCGCGTTCGGCCCGGTCGACCGGATCGGCCAGCTCACGATGCGCAACCTCGACATCGCCGACTCCCGCGCCAAGCTGGAGCAGTACGCGGGCCTCGGCCTGATCGGCACCGCCAACCCGGCCATCGGCGCGGCCCAGGCCGCGGCGACCGGCCTGATCGGCTCCCTGCCCGAGGGCGGCGCCCAGGCCATCGCCTCCCGCGGCGAGGTCTCCGAGGCCGACGAGATGCTGGACCGCGCCGCGATGGAGTCCGGCACGGACTAGGCACGGCAGCGGAAGGCCGGCCCGGCGCCCTGTGCGCCGGACCGGCCTTTTTCGTCGCGCGGTACCAGCCGTGCGGTACCAGCCGGCCTTTTTGTCGTGCGGTACCCGCTACCGGCTCAGCGCACGTCGATGTAGTCGCCGGACGACGTGGCGCTCCCTGTGGTGTCCCACCCGCCGAAGGTCCAGCGCCAGTAACCGTCGACGGACGCCTTGACGGTCGTCTTCAGCGCACCCGTGGAACTCGACCGTACGGACTTCACGGTCGTGTAGACGGTGCTGCCCTTCTTGCAGAACTGCAGCCTGGCGAGCCCCGCCGCGACCCCGGTGTACTTGTGCTTCACCCAGTCGGCCCGCGTGAGGCTGCCGGTCACGGTGAGCGTCTTCCCCTTCTTCACCGGCTCCGGCGAGGCGTTGACCGTGGCCTTGGCCCAGCGCTTGATCTGGACACGGCCGGACGTGGCCGGGAACTCCTGGGTCTTGAGCTGCCCGTTCGTCTTGAAGAGCTGCGCCAGGACGGCAACGTTCCAGGTCGTCGCGTCGTTGTTGGAGTCCAGGCGGTAGTACGGGTCGATGCGCAGGCTGCCCTCGCAGTCCGCGATCCGGGAGCTCGTCTCGTAGCAGGTGTAGCCGCCCGGGTAGAGACCGCCGCCGTCCGCGCCCTTGGCGGGAGTGGTGTCGTGGTAGAGGAACGGCTCCCCTCTGTACGCGAAGGGGTCGGCGGTGCTGTATCCGGCCGGGAGATTGATCCGGAAGGTGAGCGATGGCTCCTGCACGTCGTGCGTTCCCACCACGACGGGCTTGCCGCCGTTGATGACGATCCGGGACACCGTGATGCCGGTGTCCGCGGCCTGTGCCGTCGGCGCCGTGATCGGTACGAGGGCGAGGGCCCCCGCCAGTGTGATCACGGCGCCGGTTCTGCCTGCTGCCTTCATGCGCACCTCATTGCCGCGTATGGAAAGGAGAGTCCGCCGGCCCGGACCTAGGCGGCTGGCCGGCGGGGCGGCAGAGTACCAACGGCCCGGACGCGCACCGCAGGCCGGGTGATCATTCGACTGCCCGCGCTACGGGTCGGGTTCAGGCCCCGGCCTGAAGGCGCAGGCCCGCCAGGGTCAGCTCCAGCGCGGCAAGGAACTGCTCCTTGTCGTCGTGGCCGTCGAACTCGTCGACGATCTCGTGCATGAACGGATACTCCCCGGCGTCGAGTTCACGCCACATCTCGGCGTAGCGGCCGAGGAACTCGTCGCGGCCCACCGCACCGTCGAGCACCTCCTCGGGCGGCTCCTGCCCCAGGTCGGCGGCGCTGCCGACCACGACGCCCACGACGGCCGACACGGCATGGAAGCGCTGCTTCGGCGTGAGGTCGAGTCGGAGCGTCTGCTCGCCCAGAGCCTCGTAGAGCCGCAACGAGTTGCCCCGGTCCGCGATGTTGCGCATGAACTGCGTGCCCAGCCACGGCCGGTCCACGATCGCGTCGAACAGCGTGACGGCCATCGTGCGCAGGTCATCGATCGGGTCGTCGCTCCTGACCTGGACCTGGACGGCGCTCAGCACCCCGCCCAGCACATGGTCGATGGCGCGGTCGAGCAGCTCGTCCTTGCCCGAGACGTACCAGTAGATGCTGCCGACGCCGGTACCGAGCCGTCCCGCGAGGGCGCGGAGGGTCAGCGCCTGCTCGCCCGCCTCGTCGAGCAGCGCCACGGCCGCGGTGAGAACGGCCTCGATCGAGTGCGAGGCACGTTGACGCCCCCGGGAAGGGCGATCGGCGGGTCGTGGGCGCGGGCCTGTCATGGCACTCATCCAATCACAGCTTGCATCATTATCGAACCGTGTTCTATGGTCGAACCTCGTTCCATTGTCGAACATCGTTCTATGTTCGGCAACGTCCCGAGAGGAGGCCCGCCATGACCACGACCACGTCTTCCACCGAGCCCGCCGCATCGCGTACCTATCCGTCCCTGCGCGCCGCATGGATTCCCCTGGCCGCGCTCTGCCTGGCCTTCTTCGTCGAGATGGTGGACAACACCCTGCTCTCGATCGCGCTGCCCACGATCGGCCGGGACCTCGACAGCAGCACGACCTCGCTGCAGTGGGTCACCGGCGCGTACTCACTGACGTTCGGCGGGCTGCTGCTGACGGCAGGATCGATGGCCGACCGGCTCGGGCGCCGGCGCGTGCTGCTGGTCGGCCTGGCGGTGTTCGGCCTGCTGAGTCTGGCCGTCGTCGCGGTCAGCACCGCGGGGGAGCTCATCACGTTGCGGGCCGGCCTCGGCATAGCCGCGGCGGCGATGGCGCCCATCACCAACTCGCTGGTCTTCCGGCTGTTCGACGACAAGGCGCTGCGGATGCGCGCGATGACGCTGATGATCATCGTCGGCATGTCCGGCTTCGTCCTCGGCCCGCTGCTGGGCGGCACCGCCCTGGCCCACGCGTCGTGGCAGTGGCTCCTGATCGTCAACGCCCCGATCGCCCTGATCGCGGCCATCGGCGTCCGTCTCGGCGTCCCGGCCGACCGGCCGCAGGACCTGACCCGCGACAAGCTCGACCTCCCGGGCGCTGTGCTCAGCGTCACCGCCATCGGTCTCGCCTGCTACGCGCTGACCAGCGGCGTCGAGCACGGCTGGATCTCCACGCCCACGCTCGCCTCGGTTCTCGGCGCCATCGCCGCAGGCATCGCGTTCGTGTGGCACGAGCGCCGCAGCGCCTCGCCCATGCTGGATCTCCGCCTCTTCTCCCACGGCACCGTCCGCGGCGCCGCCATCGCGCAGATCGGCACCGCCATCGCGATGGCCGCCGTGATGTTCGGGCTGATCCTCCACTTCCAGTACGCCTACGGGTGGAGCCCCGTACGGGCCGGCCTGGCGAACCTGCCGCTCATCGTGACCATGATCCTCGCGACCCCGCTCTCCGAGTGGCTGGCGAAGAGGTTCGGTCACCGCATCGCCTGCCTGGTCGGCGCGGTCTGCCTGGCCGGCGCACTGGCCGGTCTGTCCTGGGGCGTCGACCACGGATACGGCGTCATCGCGGCCTGCATGGTCCTGATGACCGTCGGCCTGCGCACCGTGATGACGATCTGCGCCATCGCACTGGTCGACGCGATGCCGGGCAACCGCACCTCGATGGGCACCGCGCTCAACGACACCGCCCAGGAGGTCGGCAGCAGCATCGGCACCGCCGTGGTCGGCACCCTGATCGCCGCGCTGGTCACCACACAGCTGCCCGCGGGCACCTGGAGCGACGGCCTGGTGGCGTCGTTCTTCCACGGCGAGCGGATCACCTACGCCGTGCTGGCGGTCGTCGTCGGCCTGGTTACGGCAGGCGGTGCGCTCACCCTCACCGACTCCCACGCCACCGAGGAGCACGCCTAGGTGTATTGCCCTGTG
>NZ_JAELVH010000248.1 GCF_019399235.1 Streptomyces poriferorum
CGTTGCCCTCACCGGCTGCCCGGTAGATGACCTCGATCTCGACATTGGGGACGTCGGGCAGGCCCGGCGGCAGCAGGCTTCGCTGCAGGGACTGGCTGATCGCCATGCGCTCCGAGTAGAGGCGGGCGTTGTCCAGGGCGAGGGCCGCCCTGCGCGAGAGGTCCTCGGCCAGTTCCAGGATCTCCTGGCGGAAGTGGTCGTCGGACGGCTTGCCCAGTGTCAGCATGCCGATGACTCGGTTGCGGGCGACAAGGGGGAGAACCACGGTCTCGCCGCCCACCGCCGCAGCGGTGGCGAGTGTCGTCCGGATGCCTGCGCCGAGCGCGCCCGGGTCACCGAGGCCGATGCTGCGCATCGAGGTGCGCAGGGCTGCCTCATGTGCTGCCTCGGACGGTGCGGACCAGATACGGGCGCCCGGTGTCGGCACCGGGTCAGGCGGGGAGATCTTGGAGAGCAGGGCCTTGAGGCCGTCGATGAGTTCCTCGTCCTCGTGCAGGACGTACGAGAGGAACGGGTCCGAGGACTGGTCGGCGATCGTGTAGACGGCGCACCAGGTGGCCAGGGTGGGGACGGTCATCTGTGCCATCAGAGCCAGTGTCTGGTCCCGGTCGAGCGTGCCGGCCAGCAGGTCGGACGCCTCGACGAGGAAGGAGAGCGAGCCGCGGCGCAGCCGTTCCAGCTCTCCCAGGCGGGCGGACTCGACGGCCAGGGCGATGCGGTCGGCGGCGAACTGGAGGCGCAGGGCCTCCTCGTTCGAGTACCGGCCGGCGGCTTCGGCCGCGACGCCCAGGGAGCCGGTGAGCCGGCCCTCGACCTTCAGGGGGACCGTGACCACCGAGCGCATGCCCGTGTCGCCGAGCAGCGGGACGGCGCCGGGTACCGCGTCGAGATCCTCGTGGACGGCGGGCATGCGGGCGGAACCGTACCGTCCCGTGCCCGCCTCGACGGGAACGCGGGCGAAGCGCTGCCGGGCGGAAGGCAGGCCGGTCGTGGCCCGTACCTCCAGTTCGGTCTCGTCGTCCGTCGCCAGCAGTAGGAAGGCCGCGTCGGCGTCGAGCATGTCGCGGGCCCGCTCGACGGTGCGCTGGAGCAGTCCGTCGAGGTCGTCGGGGGCGGGGGAGCCGATGAAGACCTCGAAGGGGTCCGTCGTGCGGCTCTCCGTGTTCGCGTCGGAGACCGGAGTGCGTACCGGCGACTGGAGCACGGCCCGCTCGTAGTCGCGCACCAGCAGGCACACCGTCGAGGGTTCGCCCCCGGTGTCCCGCACGCGCAGATGGGAGCCGTAGACCTGGATCGTGCGGCCGTCGGCGGCCCGGATGCCGTAGCTGCCCTCCCAGCGCGAGAGGCGCAGCGCGTCGGCGATGCCGGTGTTGGTGCCCGGGGTCTGCGGCCAAGCGGTGAAGTCGGTGAACTGTTTGCCGGTGACCTGTTCCGCCGTGTGCCCGAACAGGTACGAGGCGTCGTCGTTCCACGCCGCGATGGAGCCCGCGCTGTCGATCTGGACGACGGCTACCCTGACCCGTTCGTCGGTGACGGGGAGCAGACCGACGGGGAGCAGCGGACCCGCGGAGCGGATACCCACCGGACGGTCGGGGAGATCGAGCTGGAACCAGACGTGCTTGTGCGTGGGCGAGTACTCGACTCCCCAGCGGGAAGCGAGCGCCGCGCACAGAAGGAGGCCGCGGCCGCCCTCCCGGTCGGGGCTGCCGAAGTCCAGTCCGGTGGTCTGGAGCGGGATCTCGCGTTCCGGATAGTGGTCGGAGACCTCGACCCGGACGCCTTCCTCCGTGCGCAGGCACAGCACGTCCGCCGTGGTGCCCGCGTGGACCACGGCGTTCGTGACGAGCTCGCTGGTGAGGACGACGGCGTCGTCGACGACATCGGTGTACCCCCACCCCTGGAGGGTGTCCCGGACAAAGGCGCGGGCCGTCGCGACGGAACGCCCGACCGGGTCGAAGGTGGCAGCCGCGCGCGCCGTGATCACAGCACTCCCCATATGGTGTCTCGTCGCTTCCCCGAGTCCTGTGCCCGTTTCTCGCCGCTTCGATTCGCCTGCCAGGCTAGACGCTTCGTGCACGTGCCGGGTACACGAGGGCCGGGTTCGGGCAAGGACGGGCAGGAACAGGCGCGTGAGCGGACAAGTGTGGGCTTCCCCATGAGGGATGTGGGACAACCATGGGAGGTTCCACCCCGACCGGTTCCGGCCTGGTACGTTTCAACGATTTGACGTCCGCATAGTCACCCGTCGACGGTGGGCTGTGGCGGTGAGTCCCAGAGGATCTGGGCAAGCTCTCGGACAAGGCCCGAGCGATTCGGTCAACCCCTGCGGGAGGGACACGGTGGAGTCTGACGTGGCGGCGCGGGGAACAGGTACGCGCAGTAAAGGCGGACAGTCCGTGAAGAAGCAGCGTAATGGAACCGTCGAGGTCGACGCCGCGGCACTCAACAGACTGCTGTCCGGTCTGGTGGCCATGCGTGACGGGAACTTCCGCCGGCGGGTGACCGTGTCCGGCGACGGTGTCATGGCGGAGCTCGCGGCGGTCTTCAACGAGGTCGCCGACCGCAACGTGCATCTCACGGGTGAGCTCGCGCGCGTGCGGCGCGTGGTCGGCCGGGAGGGCAAGCTCACCGAGCGGCTGGAGACGGGGGCCTGCGAGGGCTCATGGGCCGCCGCGATCGACGCCTCCAACGAGCTCGTCGATGATCTCGCGCGCCCTGTCTCGGAGGTCGGGCGCGTGCTGTCGGCGGTGGCCGACGGTGACCTCGAGCAGCGGATGGAGCTGCGTTCGCATACGGCGGACGAGACGGTACGGCCGCTGCGCGGCGAGTTCCTGAAGGTCGCGCGTACGGTCAACAACCTCGTCGACCAGCTGTCGGCGTTCACCGAGCAGGTGACGCGGGTCGCGGTCGAGGTGGGCACCGAGGGCAAGCTGGGCGGCCAGGCCCAGGTGCGCGGGATGTCCGGGTCCTGGAAGGACCTCACGGACTCCGTGAACACCATGGCGTACCGGCTGACCGCGCAGGTGCGCGACATCGCCCTGGTGACGACGGCGGTGGCCAAGGGCGATCTGTCTCGGAAGGTCACCGTTCACGTGGCCGGTGAGATGGCTCAGCTGAAGAACACCGTGAACACGATGGTCGACCAGCTGTCCTCGTTCTCGTCCGAGGTGACCCGCGTCGCCCGTGAGGTGGGTACCGAGGGCGAGCTGGGCGGGCAGGCGACGGTGCCGGGTGTGGCCGGGGTGTGGAAGGACCTCACGGACTCCGTCAACACGATGGCCGGGAACCTCACCTCCCAGGTGCGCGGCATCGCGGAGGTGACGACGGCGGTAGCCAACGGTGACCTCTCGCAGAAGGTCCGGGTGAGCGCGCGCGGCGAGGTCGCGCAGCTCGCCGAGACGATCAACCAGATGACGGAGACGCTGCGGACCTTCGCGGACGAGGTCACGCGTGTGGCCAGCGAGGTCGGTGGCGAGGGACTGCTCGGCGGTCAGGCACAGGTGCCGGGTGCCGCGGGCACCTGGAAGGACCTCACCGACTCGGTGAACACCGTCTTCCGCAATCTGACGACCCAGGTGCGTGACATCGCCCAGGTGACCACGGCGGTGGCCAGCGGTGACATGACACAGAAGGTCACCGTCGATGTGGCGGGCGAGATGCTGGAGCTGAAGAACACCGTCAACACGATGGTCGACCAGCTCCAGTCCTTCGGTTCGGAAGTGACCCGGGTGGCCCGGGAGGTCGGCGTCGAGGGCCGGCTGGGCGGCCAGGCCGAGGTGCCGGGCGCTGCGGGTACGTGGAAGGACCTCACGGACTCCGTGAACACCGCGTTCCGGAACCTGACGGGTCAGGTGCGTGACATCGCCCAGGTGACGACCGCGGTCGCCAACGGCGATCTGTCGCAGAAGGTCACCGTCGATGTGGCCGGCGAGATGCTGGAGCTGAAGAACACCGTCAACACGATGGTGGCGCAGCTGTCCTCCTTCGCCGACCAGGTGACGCGTATGGCGCGGGACGTGGGCACGGAGGGCCGACTCGGCGGTCAGGCAAGGGTCGACGGCGTCTCCGGTACGTGGAAGGAGCTCACCGACTCCGTCAACTTCATGGCGGGGAACCTGACCTCCCAGGTGCGCCAGATCGCCCAGGTGACCACGGCGGTGGCGCGGGGTGACCTGTCGCAGAAGATCGACGTGGACGCGCGCGGCGAGATCCTGGAGCTGAAGAACACCATCAACACGATGGTCGACCAGTTGTCCGCCTTCGCCGAGCAGGTGACCCGGGTGGCCCGCGAGGTGGGCACGGACGGGCGCCTGGGCGGTCAGGCCCAGGTGCCGGGCGTGGCCGGTGTGTGGCGCGATCTGACCGACTCGGTGAACGGCATGGCGGGGAACCTCACCGCTCAGGTCCGTAACATCGCACAGGTCGCCACGGCGGTGGCGCGGGGTGACCTGTCGCAGAAGATCGACGTGGACGCGCGCGGCGAGATCCTGGAGCTGAAGAACACCCTCAACACGATGGTCGACCAGCTCTCGAACTTCGCGGAGCAGGTGACCCGGGTCGCCCGTGAGGTGGGTACGGAGGGCATTCTCGGCGGTCAGGCCGAGGTGCAGGGGGTGTCCGGTACGTGGAAGGACCTCACCCAGTCCGTCAACGGCATGGCGAACAACCTGACCCTCCAGGTCCGCAACATCGCCGAGGTCACCACCGCGGTCGCCAACGGTGATCTCTCCAAGAAGATCACCGTCGACGCCAAGGGCGAGATCCTCGAACTGGTGACGACGGTCAACACGATGGTCGACCAGCTGATGAACTTCGGTGACGAGGTGACCCGGGTGGCCCGTGAGGTGGGCACCGAGGGCATCCTCGGCGGCCAGGCCCGGGTGCGCGGTGCGACGGGCATCTGGAAGGACCTCAGCGAGAACGTCAACCTGATGGCCAACAACCTGACCAGTCAGGTGCGGAACATCTCCCGGGTCTCTTCCGCGGTCGCCAACGGGGACCTGACGAAGAAGGTCACGGTGGAGGCGCGCGGCGAGGTCGCCGAGCTGGCCGACACCGTCAACACGATGGTGACGACCCTGTCGTCGTTCGCCGACGAGGTGACCCGTGTCGCCCGCGAGGTGGGCACGGAGGGCGAACTGGGCGGCCAGGCGCGCGTTCCGGGCGTTGCCGGTACGTGGAAGGACCTCACCGAGTCCGTGAACTCGATGGCGTCCAATCTGACCGGGCAGGTGCGCCAGATCGCCACCGTCACCACGGCCATCGCCGAGGGCGATCTCACGAAGAAGATCGACATCGACGCGCGTGGTGAGATCCAGGAGCTGAAGAACACCATCAACACGATGGTCGACCGGCTGTCCTCGTTCGCCGAGCAGGTGACCCGGGTGGCCCGCGAGGTGGGCACCGAGGGCCAGCTGGGCGGTCAGGCGCGGGTGCGGGATGTGGACGGTACCTGGCGCGACCTCACCGAGTCGGTGAACGAGATGGCCGGGAACCTGACCCGTCAGGTGCGCGCCATCGCGGCCGTCGCGACCGCGGTGACCCGGGGCGACCTCAATCTCAAGATCGATGTGGACGCCGCCGGAGAGATCCAGTCCCTCCAGGACAACATCAACACGATGATCGCCAACCTGCGCGACACCACCGCCACCAACAAGGAGCAGGACTGGCTCAAGGGCAACCTCGCCCGGATCTCCGGTCTGATGCAGGGGCGGCGTGATCTGGACGACGTGGCCTCGCTGATCATGAGCGAGCTGACCCCGGTCGTGTCCGCTCAGCACGGCGCGTTCTTCCTCGCGATGGCGACCGGAGACACCGACGCGCTGGGTGCGGAGGGCGACCGGGAGGGCGCGTACGAGCTCCGCATGCGCGGCAGCTACGGCTACTCCGCGGGGTCCATGCCGACGTCCTTCCGGCCCGGGGAGACCCTCATCGGCACGGCGGCCGAGGAGAAGCGGACGATCCAGGTGGACAACGTGCCGCCGGGGTATCTGAAGATCTCGTCCGGTCTCGGCGAGGCGCCGCCCGCGCACGTGATCGTGCTGCCGGTGCTCTTCGAGGGCAAGGTCCTCGGGGTGATCGAACTGGCCTCGTTCCAGCCGTTCACACACATCCAGCGGGACTTCCTCAACCAGCTCGCCGAGATGATCGCGACCAGCGTCAACACGATCAGCGTCAACACCACGACCGAGAAGCTCCTGGAGCAGTCGCAGGAGCTCACCGAGCAATTGCGCGACCGGTCGCAGGAGTTGGAGAACCGGCAGAAGGCCCTCCAGGCGTCCAATGCCGAACTGGAGGAGAAGGCCGAGCTGCTGGCCCAGCAGAACCGCGACATCGAGGTCAAGAACACCGAGATCGAGGAGGCGCGCCAGGTCCTGGAGGAGCGAGCCGAACAGCTCGCGGTCTCCATGCGGTACAAGTCGGAGTTCCTGGCGAACATGTCCCACGAGCTGCGGACACCGCTCAACTCGCTGCTCATTCTGGCCAAACTCCTGGCGGACAACGCCGAGGGCAATCTGTCGCCGAAGCAGGTGGAATTCGCCGAGACGATCCACGGGGCGGGTTCCGACCTGCTCCAGCTGATCAACGACATCCTCGATCTGTCGAAGGTCGAGGCGGGCAAGATGGACGTCAGCCCGACCCGGATCGCGCTGGTTCAGCTGGTCGATTACGTGGAGGCGACGTTCCGGCCGCTCACCGCGGAAAAGGGGCTGGATTTCTCCGTACGGGTGTCGCCGGAACTCCCGGCCACGCTGCACACCGACGAACAGCGGCTGCTCCAGGTGCTGCGCAATCTCCTCTCCAACGCGGTGAAGTTCACCGACAGCGGCGCCGTCGAGCTGGTGATCCGGCACGCGGGCGCCGAGGTGCCGAACGCCATCCGCGAGCAGTTGCTGGAAGCCGGTTCGCTGCGGGACGCCGACGCCGATCTGATCGCCTTCTCGGTGACCGACACCGGTATCGGCATCGCGTCCAGCAAGATGCTGGTGATCTTCGAGGCATTCAAGCAGGCGGACGGGACGACCAGTCGCAAGTACGGCGGTACCGGCCTCGGTCTCTCCATCAGCCGGGAGATCGCGCGGCTCCTGGGCGGCGAGATCCATGCGGCGAGCGAGCCCGGCCGCGGCTCGACGTTCACGCTGTACCTGCCGCTGCACCCGAGCGAACTCCCGCCGCAGGGCTACCCGCAGATCGGCCCCGGGCCCATCGAGGTGCACGGTGCGGCGGTCGGGAGCGGCCGGCTGCCCGAGGCGGGACAGGGGCCGGGCCAGGGCCACGGACCGGGCTTCCAGACCTTCGGGGAGGCCTCCGGGATGCCGGGCAGCGCGCACGACCAGGGCGGCGCGGCAGGGCTGTCCAGGCGTCGGCGCAAGGCGCTGGGCGGCCCGCGGCAGCAGCCCGCGCTGCCGCCCCGGGCCGCCTCCTCCATCGAGCGGCCGGCTCCGCAGGAGCCGTGGACGCTCGGGGGCCAGGAGGAGCCCGAGGTCCGCAGGACGTTCCGGTTCGGCGGCGAGAAGGTGCTGATCGTCGACGACGACATCCGCAACGTCTTCGCGCTCACCAGCGTGCTGGAACAGCACGGTCTTTCGGTGCTGTATGCGGAGAACGGGCGTGAGGGGATCGAAGTCCTGGAGCAGCACGACGATGTGACGGTCGTGCTGATGGACATCATGATGCCGGAGATGGACGGATACGCGACGACCTCGGCGATCCGCAGGATGCCGCAGTTCGCCGGACTGCCGATCATCGCGCTGACCGCCAAGGCGATGAAGGGCGACCGCGAGAAGGCCATCGAGTCCGGCGCATCCGACTACGTCACCAAGCCGGTCGATTCCGATCATCTTCTCTCGGTTATGGAGCGGTGGATGCGCGGAGAGTGATCGTGAGTTGAGCGAATCGATCGTGATTTGTTGACTCGCCCTGTCGGAAGTGGTGTGGGAGCGCGGATTCCGGGGAACCTTCTGGTCTCCCGCCGCGTTTTCCCTGTGTGCACAGTGACATCGCGGTGACAGGGTGTGGTGGCGGCCGGGGTGCGGCTACCATGACCGGCACAAGGACGGACGGCGTAAGGGAGCCGTCCCCTGGGGCGGCGCCCGGTGCGATTCCGGGGCGAGGAGGGCGGGCCATGGTGCAGAAGGCCAAGATCCTCCTGGTCGATGACCGGCCGGAGAATCTGCTGGCGCTGGAGGCCATCCTCTCTGCGCTCGATCAGACACTGGTGCGGGCATCGTCAGGGGAGGAAGCGCTCAAAGCGCTGCTCACGGACGACTTCGCGGTGATTCTGCTGGACGTCCAGATGCCGGGCATGGACGGTTTCGAAACCGCGGCGCACATCAAGCGCCGGGAGCGGACCCGTGACATCCCGATCATCTTTCTCACCGCGATCAACCACGGTCCGCATCACACCTTCCGGGGCTATGCGGCCGGCGCGGTGGACTACATCTCGAAGCCGTTCGACCCCTGGGTGCTGCGCGCCAAGGTCTCGGTCTTTGTCGAGCTGTACATGAAGAACTGCCAGCTGCGTGAGCAGGCGGCGCTGCTGCGGCTCCAGCTGGAGGGCGGCGGGCAGGCGGGCGTGAACCGCGAGAAGGAGCCGGCCGGACTGCTGGCCGAACTCTCCGCGCGGCTTGCGGCGGTCGAGGAGCAGGCCGAGGCCCTCTCCAAGCAACTCGACGACGAGTCGGCGGACGCCGGAGCCGTGGCCACCGCCGCTCATCTCGAACGGAAGCTGACCGGGCTGCGCCGGGCGTTGGACGCGCTGGAGCCCGGGACAGCCGGCGGACCGGCCGGCCTCCCCTCGTAACGTCTGCCGTTCGCCACCGCTCCTCTCCGTCGGGTTCCGTCGGGTTCCTTCGGGTGGCGAGGCGTCAACTGGCCGCTGAACGAGGCCGTTCGGCGGTGTTGCGTCGGCTCGGGACCACCTGGCCCGGCGCCGGTGTCGCCTCGCCCGGGCCAGTGAGTGCGCGTCAGTTTGCGGCCGCTGTAAGGCGACACGGTCGGGTGAACCGGCACGCGCACGTGTTCACTGCCGCAGACACCGGTAACCTCGGCCCCATGGCCTCACGTACGTCCGGCAAGGGTTCCCAGGGCACCGCGGGCACCGCGAAGCGCGCCGGCCGTGCCCCGGGCCCGGCGAAGAAAGCCGCGCCCGCCAAGAAGACCGCGGTGAAGAAGACCGCACCAGCCAAGAAGGCGCCCGCGAAGAAGGCGGTGGCCAAGAAGGCCGCCGCGCCCAAACCGGCGCCGTCGCCCACCGGTGGTGTGTACCGCCTGGTGCGTGCCGTGTGGCTCGGAGCGGCCCATGCCGTCGGCGCGTTGTTCCGCGGCATAGGGCGCGGCGCCAAGGGCCTCGACCCCGCTCACCGCAAGGACGGCGTCGCGCTGCTGCTGCTCGGCCTCGCGCTGATCGTGGCCGCGGGCACGTGGTCGAACCTGCGTGGCCCGGTCGGTGACCTCGTCGAGATGCTCGTCACCGGAGCCTTCGGCCGGCTCGACCTCCTCGTACCGATACTGCTGGGCTCCGTCGCCGTACGGCTGATCCTGTATCCGGAGAAGCCCGAGGCCAACGGCCGGATCGTCATCGGGCTCTCCGCGCTCGTCATCGGGGTGCTCGGCCAGGTCCACATCGCGTGCGGATCGCCGGGACGCGAGGACGGCACCGAGGCCATGCAGGACGCGGGGGGCCTCATCGGCTGGGCCGCGTCCAAACCGCTGATCTTCACCATGGGCGAAGTGCTCGCCGTACCGCTGCTCCTGCTCCTGACCGTCTTCGGACTGCTGGTCGTGACGGCCACCCCGGTGAACGCCATTCCGCAGCGGCTGCGGCTGCTCGGCTCCAGGCTGGGAATCATCGACCCGGTGTACGACCCCGATGCGCTGGACGAGGACGACGACGAGCGGTACGACGAGCAGTGGCGCGAGTCGCTGCCGGCCCGTTCGCGGCGCTCCTCGGCCCGCCGCTCCGAGGCGCCCGAGGAGTACGACCCCGACCGGGCGGAGACCGACGCGCTCTCCAAGCGCCGCAGGCCGCGCAGGCCCTCCGCGCAGCCGGCGATGAACCGCAGCATGGACGCCGTGGACGTCGCCGCCGCCGCGGCTGCCGCGCTCGACGGGGCGGTACTCAACGGCATGCCGCCGTCGCCGGTCGTCGCCGACCTCACCCAGGGCGTCTCGGTGGACCGCGAGCGCGCGGGCACGCCGGTGCCCGGCGCCAGGGAGGCGGAGCCGGGCCGGAGGCCGGGGGAGCGGGCCTCCTCGCCCGCCGGTGGCGTACCCGACCTGACGAAGCCGGTACCCGACCGCTCGGAGTCGCAGCCGCTGCCGCCCCGCGCGGAGCAGCTCCAGCTCTCCGGCGACATCACCTACTCGCTGCCCTCCCTCGACCTGCTGGAGCGCGGCGGCCCGGGCAAGACCCGCAGCGCCGCCAACGACGCGATCGTCGCGTCACTGACCAACGTCTTCACCGAGTTCAAGGTGGACGCCGCCGTCACCGGGTTCACCCGCGGTCCCACGGTCACGCGGTACGAGGTGGAGCTCGGGCCCGCCGTGAAGGTCGAGCGCATCACCGCGCTCGCCAAGAACATCGCGTACGCCGTCGCCAGTCCGGACGTCCGGATCATCTCCCCGATCCCGGGGAAGTCGGCCGTCGGCATCGAGATCCCCAACTCCGACCGGGAGATGGTCAACCTCGGTGACGTGCTGCGGCTCGCGGACGCGGCGGAGGACGACCACCCGATGCTGGTGGCACTCGGCAAGAACGTTGAGGGCGGCTACGAGATGGCCAACCTCGCGAAGATGCCGCACGTCCTGGTGGCCGGTGCCACGGGTTCCGGAAAGTCCTCCTGCATCAACTGCCTGATCACCTCGGTGATGGTGCGGGCGACGCCGGAGGACGTCCGCATGGTGCTGGTCGACCCCAAGCGCGTCGAGCTGACCGCCTACGAGGGCATCCCGCACCTGATCACGCCGATCATCACCAATCCCAAGAAGGCGGCCGAGGCGCTGCAGTGGGTCGTGCGCGAGATGGACCTGCGCTATGACGACCTCGCCGCGTTCGGCTACCGGCACATCGACGACTTCAACCACGCGGTGCGCACCGGCAAGCTCAAGACGCCGGAGGGCAGCGAGCGGGAGCTGTCGCCGTATCCGTACCTGCTGGTGATCGTCGACGAGCTGGCCGACCTCATGATGGTGGCCCCCCGGGACGTCGAGGACTCGATCGTCCGCATCACCCAGTTGGCCCGCGCGGCCGGAATCCATCTGGTGCTCGCCACCCAGCGTCCCTCGGTGGACGTCGTCACCGGTCTGATCAAGGCGAACGTGCCCTCCCGGCTCGCCTTCGCCACCTCGTCACTGGCCGACAGCCGCGTCATCCTCGACCAGCCCGGCGCCGAAAAGCTCATCGGAAAGGGTGACGGACTGTTCCTGCCGATGGGGGCGAACAAGCCGACCCGTATGCAGGGCGCCTTCGTCACCGAGGACGAGGTCGCGGCGGTCGTCCAGCACTGCAAGGACCAGATGGCCCCCGTCTTCCGGGACGACGTGGTGGTCGGGACGAAGCAGAAGAAGGAGATCGACGAGGACATCGGCGACGATCTGGATCTGCTGTGCCAGGCCGCTGAGCTGGTCGTCTCCACCCAGTTCGGGTCCACCTCGATGCTTCAGCGCAAGCTGCGGGTGGGGTTCGCGAAGGCCGGACGGCTGATGGACCTGATGGAGTCGCGGAACATCGTCGGCCCGAGTGAGGGCTCCAAGGCGCGCGATGTCATGGTGAAACCGGACGAACTCGACGGAGTGCTGGCGCTGATCCGTGGGGAAACCGGTTCGTGAGGGTTTTGAGGGCAACCGTTTCGTCGGGCCGTACGTCAAGTTGAAGGGAGGGACAGCAGGATGTTTCTTCCCGGGGCGGTCCGGCGAATCCGACTCTGTTCGAATCTGATGGCGTACAAAGTCCTCCCTCCCGGTTGCCCCACCCTTTCGTACCCCCCCTAGACTGAACACCCAGCAGGTGGCTCACGCTCGAAAGGCGCCCCCGTGTCCATCGGCAACTCCCCCGAAGACGACCGGCCTTCGATCGGTCGAGTGCTTCAGCAGGCTCGCATCGCCGCAGGTCTCACGGTCGAAGAAGTCAGCACGTCCACCCGGGTGCGCATCCCCATCGTGCACGCGATCGAGGAGGACGACTTCTCCCGCTGCGGCGGCGACGTGTACGCCCGCGGCCATATCCGAACGCTCGCACGTGCCGTAGGCACCGAACCGGAACCGCTGGTTTCGCAGTACGACGCCGAGCACGGCGGCCGTCCCGCGCCCACGCCGGCGGCCCCGCTGTTCGAGGCCGAGCGGATCCGTTCCGAACCCCGGCGGCCCAACTGGACCGCGGCCATGGTCGCGGCCATCGTGGCCGTCGTCGGATTCGTCGGCTTCACCTTCTTCAAGGGCGGTGACGAGCCCTCGACCGCCGGCCAGGTCGCCGAAGGCCCGACATCCGACAAGATCACCCCCAAACCGGCGTCCAGCAAGCCCGTCGACCCCAAGCCGGCCCCCTCGGACAGTGCCATCGCGGCAGCGCCCCAGGACAAGGTGACGGTCAAGCTCAGCGCGAGCCAGGGCAAGAGCTGGATCTCGGCCAAGGACCACAACGGCCGGTCCCTCTTCGACGGAACCCTCCAGCAGGGCGAGACGAAGACCTTCCAGGACAAGGAGCGGGTCGACCTCGTCCTCGGTGACGCAGGTTCGATCGAGCTCTTCGTCAACGGCAAGAAGGTCGAGGACCAGTTCCAGCCCGGACAGGTCGAACGGCTCTCCTACACCAAGGGCGACCCCGAGGTCGGCTGACCCCGGATCCGGCAGTTCACAGGGCGGCGAGCGCCCGGCCATCGCGCCGGGCGCTCGCCGCTTTTGTCACTCCCCGTAACGGTCGAACCCTGCACGGCGGGGCCAGTGCCGGGACAAAGTAGTCTTGAGCCCATGCCCGAACGCCGTACCGTCGCCCTTGTCACTCTTGGCTGCGCCCGTAACGAGGTGGACTCGGAGGAGCTCGCAGGCCGCTTGGCAGCGGACGGCTGGGAGCTCGTCGAGGATGCCTCCGATGCCGATGTCGCCGTGGTCAACACCTGTGGATTCGTCGAGGCCGCCAAGAAGGACTCCGTCGATGCCCTGCTCGAAGCCAATGATCTGAAGGACCACGGCCGGACCCAGGCCGTCGTCGCCGTCGGCTGCATGGCCGAGCGCTACGGCAAGGACCTCGCCGAGGCCCTGCCGGAAGCGGACGGAGTCCTCGGATTCGATGACTACGCAGACATCTCCGACCGCCTCCAGACCATCCTCAACGGCGGCATCCACGCCTCCCACACCCCGCGCGACCGCCGCAAGCTGCTGCCCATCAGTCCGGCCGCGCGCCAGGACGCAGCCGTGGCTCTGCCCGGCCACGCCCAGGAGGCCACGCCGGCCCCCGCCGACCTTCCGGACGGAGTCGCGCCGGTCTCCGGTCCCCGGGCGCCCCTGCGCCGACGGCTGGGCACCAGCCCCGTCGCCTCCGTGAAGCTGGCCTCGGGCTGCGACCGCCGCTGCTCCTTCTGCGCCATCCCGTCCTTCCGTGGTTCCTTCATCTCGCGGCGGCCCTCGGACGTCCTGGGCGAGACGCGCTGGCTGGCGGAGCAGGGCGTGAAGGAGGTCATGCTGGTCTCCGAGAACAACACCTCGTACGGCAAGGACCTGGGCGACATCCGCCTCCTGGAGACACTGCTTCCGGAGCTCGCGGACGTCGAGGGGATCGAGCGCATCCGGGTCAGCTATCTGCAGCCCGCCGAGATGCGGCCCGGTCTGATCGACGTACTGACGTCCACGCCGAAGGTCGCGCCCTACTTCGACCTGTCCTTCCAGCACTCGGCCCCCGGCGTGCTGCGCGCCATGCGGCGCTTCGGTGACACCGACAGCTTCCTGGAGCTCCTGCACACCATCCGGAGCAAGGCGCCGCAGGCCGGTGCCCGCTCCAACTTCATCGTGGGCTTCCCGGGCGAGACCGAGGCGGACCTGTTGGAGCTGGAACGGTTCCTCACCGGCGCCCGCCTCGACGCCATCGGCGTCTTCGGCTACTCCGACGAGGACGGCACGGAGGCGGTCGGCTACGAGAACAAGCTGGACGCCGACACGATCGCCGAGCGTCTGGCGCACATCTCGCAGCTGGCCGAGGAGCTGACCTCGCAGCGGGCCGAGGAGCGCCTCGGAGAGTCGCTCCAGGTGCTGGTCGAGTCGGTCGAGCCCACGGAGGACGAGCCGCGTGCCGTGGGCAGAGCCGCCCACCAGGCGCCCGAAACGGACGGGCAGGTGCTCTTCACCGCACGCGAAGGACTTGTCCCGGGCCGTATGGTCGAGGCGAAGGTAGTGGGCACCGAAGGCGTGGACCTGGTGGCGGAGAGCTGTGAACTTGCGGAGGTAGCCAGATGACCGGAGTCCCGGCATCCGCGGCAGGTGGTTCCGGCGCGACGCCGGCCCGCGGCGGAAAACTGGGTGCTGCGGCCGTCAATCAGGCCAGCCTGTGGAACATCGCCAATCTCCTCACCATGGCTCGGCTGGTCCTGGTCCCCGGGTTCGTCGTGCTGCTGCTCCACGACGGCGGATACGACCCGGCCTGGCGTTCCATCGCCTGGGCCGCTTTCGCCATCGCGATGATCACCGATGTGTTCGACGGGCATCTGGCGCGTAAGTACAACCTGGTCACGGACTTCGGGAAGATCGCCGACCCGATCGCGGACAAGGCGATCATGGGCGCCGCCCTGATCTGCCTGTCCTATCTCGGGGACCTGCCCTGGTGGGTCACGGGCGTGATCCTCTTCCGGGAACTCGGCATCACGCTGATGCGGTTCTGGGTGATCCGGCACGGTGTGATTCCCGCCAGCCGCGGCGGGAAGATGAAGACGCTGGCCCAGGGGACCGCCGTCGGGATGTACGTCCTGGCGCTGACCGGTCCGCTGGCCACGCTGCGCTTCTGGGTGATGGCGGTGGCCGTCGTGCTGACGGTCGTCACCGGCCTGGACTACGTGCGCCAGGCCGTCGTGCTGCGCCGCCAGGGGCTCAGGGCGGAGAAGGCCGCTGCTGCCCAGGAGGCCGCTGAGCACGCCGAGGCGGCACTGGAGAGCGCCAAGGACGAGGGGCGGGCCACTCGCAAGGCCTCCCGGGGTGCCTCTCACGGCGCCTCCCATGGTGCCGGGACCGCCGGGAGCGCCTCCGAGGGGCCCGGCGGCGCGGAGCGGGTCTCCGGGAACCGGGGCGCTGCGGAGGCCGAGCGGTGACAGCCGCGGCCCAGGTGCTGCGGCTGCTCGCCGGGCGGGGGGAGACCCTCGCTGTCGCCGAGTCGCTGACCGGCGGCCTGGTCGCGGCGGAGCTGACGTCCGTACCAGGTGCCTCGCAGGCCTTCCGCGGGTCCGTGACGGCTTATGCGACCCCCCTCAAGAGTGAAGTCCTGGGCGTTGACGCGGAGCTTCTGGCGGCACGAGGAGCAGTGGACGCCGAGGTCGCGCGACAGATGGCGGCAGGCGTACGCCGGGCGCTCGGTGCAGACTGGGGAGCGGCGACGACCGGTGTGGCCGGCCCCGATACGCAGGACGGCCACCCGGTCGGAACGGTCTTCGTCGCAGTCTGCGGGCCCTGTGACGCCGGGAAAGTAACCGCGCTGCGGTTGAACGGCGGACGGGCGGACATCCGTAGAGAGAGCGTACGGAGCGTGCTCGAACTGCTCTCCGGCGAACTCGGCGGGTACGCGAGCGCACAGGATACGGAACACAACGGGGGGAATTGATGTTTGCAGCCCTGAGTGAACACGACATCGCTCCCCGCACGGCCGCAGCGCTAGGCGGTACGGTGGGGCGTGAAGGATGCGGCTACGCGGTCCGAGGAGGGAGCCACCGATGATTCTGCTCCGTCGCCTGCTTGGTGACGTGCTGCGTCGGCAGCGCCAGCGCCAAGGCCGTACTCTGCGCGAAGTCTCCTCGTCCGCCCGAGTTTCGCTCGGCTATCTTTCCGAGGTGGAGCGGGGGCAGAAGGAGGCATCCTCCGAACTGCTCTCCGCCATTTGCGACGCGCTTGATGTACGGATGTCCGAGCTCATGCGTGAAGTGAGCGATGAGCTGTCCCTGGCCGAACTGGCCGAGTCGGCAGCGGCCAGCGATCCGGTACCTGTACCGGTGCGCCCCATGCTCAATTCCGTCTCCGTTTCGTCGGTGACGGGTGTGCCGACGGGGCGGGTGACCATCAAGGCGCCTGCGGAAGCGGTGGATGTCGTCGCCGCTTGACCCGCTTGGTTCGGTGTGAAGCCGGAGCCCCGGTCCTCCCCTCAGGGGGCGGACCGGGGCTCCTGTGCGTCTGCGGGCCGCGACGTGCGTGTGACCGGCCGCGGACGGGCGTGTGACCGGGACGGCCCAGCGGCCTCCGGGCGATCCGGGCCGGCCGGTGTGCCTGCCCGGTGCGAGGTGTCAGCGTGCTTCTTGCGGGCAGGCGCATCAATGAGAGCGGGGAATGAACGCTTCGAACATTTCCCCGGATGACTGTTTTGCTTCGTTTGTGCCATCGTGGTTGATGCTGAACGGAACGGATATCAGATCGGAGACGCGCATGTCTGTGGTGAAGAGCCCGCTGTCCGAGACCGACCTCAAGTCGGTGGGTGAGGCTCTCCAGGGAGCCCTGGTGGACCTCGTCGACCTTTCTCTGGTGGCCAAGCAGGTCCACTGGAACGTGGTCGGGCCTCGCTTCAGGTCGGTTCACCTCCAGCTCGACGAGGTCGTCGACACCGCCCGGCAGCACTCCGACACAGTGGCGGAGCGCGCCTCCGCCTTGGGCGTCAATCCGGACGGGCGGTCGGGGACGATCGCCAGGACCACGGCCATCGATTCCGTGCCCGAGGGCTGGGTCAAGGACGTCGACGCCGTGCGGACGCTGGTGGACGCACTGGGCGTCGTGATCGGCCGGATGCGCGAGCGGATCGAGGTGACGGGCGATCCCGACCCGGTCAGCCAGGACATTCTCATCGCGCTGACCGCGGACCTCGAGAAGCACGCGTGGATGTTCCAGGCGGAGAGTGCCTGACCGGGTTTCCCGACCCGCTCGGCCGGTTCTCCGCCGGTCGGGCCCCATCTCGGCCGGTCCGCCCGGTATCGGGCGAAGGCCGGACCGTAGGACGTGAGGAGTCGCGATGACTGACGAGAGCGCCAAGGACAAGATGGCCGGCAAGGCCAAGGAAGCCATGGGCAAGATGACCGGCAACAAGCGCATGGAGTCCGAGGGCAAGGCGGACCAGGCGAAGGGCAAGGCCAAGGGCGCCGTGAACGAGGCTCAGGAACGCGCCGAGGGCGTCAAGGACTCCCTGTCCCGCGACGACAAGGACTGAGCGGAAAATGTCGGAGCCCCCACCGGATGCGGTGGGGGCTCCTCGCTGGAGGAAGCCCCCGCGGCGAGGCCTGCGGCTCGCCGGTTGGCCGGCTTGCTGGGCGGGGGCGCCGGCTGGGCGGGCGCGGGTACGGCCGGGCGGGCAGGTGGCCGGCGGGACCACGGGGCGTGCGGGTTTGTGAAGCGCGCCGGTTCTGCGCCGATGTGCTCTCCCGCCGGGTGGCGGGGCAGAGCTAGGGTTTTCCGTTCGGATCAGGGCGGGCCCTGCGAGCTCCGAACCACGGGCCCAGGGGAGCCCGGCATGTTCCGAATCACAGGCTCCGCGAGCCCGGCAAGTCCTGAACGACAGGCTCCGCGAGCCCGGCNGTGCTGCGGCTGGTGCTTGAGCCGGCACACGCGGGGCCGGTCGAGGGAGCGGTGGCGGCGGGCGGATGGGGGCTCAGCCTCCTGCCCGTACACGTGACCGAGACCAGCCGGCCGATGGGGATATTCGACGCGGGGACCGGTCTGCTGCGGCGGTGTGCCGAAGGCGTGCGTGAGATGGTCCGGAACTGGCAGTCGCTGATATCCGGCTCGTCCATACCTGGCTCGTCGTTGCCCGGCTCACTATTCAGCCCTTCGTGGCGCGGGAGTGGCCGGTTCCGGCGCCCTTCCGTCCTGTCCGGACGGTCCTCTGCCTGGTCTCGACGGGCTTCCGCCCTGTCCGGACGGACGAAGCAACCGTTGCGATGCGCAGGCCGCCGGTCCTGGTCCGTCGGCAGGGCGTGGCGCGCTACCAGGGCATGGCGACGCCGCCGTTCGGGCGGAGGATCTGGCCGGTCATGAAGGCCGACGCGTCCGCAGCCAGATGCAACACCGTGTGGGCGACTTCGTCGGGCTCGCCGACCCTGCCGAGCGGGGAGATGCGGGCCATCGTCGCCTCGGCCCGATGCTGCTGCTCCGAGTCGTGGCGGGCGGTCATGGGCGTGCGGATCCATCCGGGGGCGATGTAGCAGAGCAGGCCCGGGCTCGCGGAGTCGACCGCACCCGAGGCCATCGTGATCAGCGAGCCGGCCGAGCTGCGCGCCACCATCGTGCGGGCCACCTCCTGGCAGGCGTACAGAACACCCTTGAAGTTGACCGAGAGCACGCGGTCGAGGTCCTCGTCCGTGGTCTCCAGCACGCTGCTCGTGTGCATGATTCCGGCGACGGCGGCCAGAATGTCCAGTTCACCGGCGGCCGAGACGGCGGCCCGGACCTGGTTGCGGTCGGTGACATCCAGCGGATGGGTGTGGGCTTCGCCACCTGCGGAGGTGATCAGGCCGAGGGTCTCCAGGAGGCCCTTCTCGTCGAGATCGGCGCAGTGCACGGCGGCACCCGCCTCCGCCAGCAGGACGGCCGAGGCGCGGCCGATACCGCCGGCGGCGCCGGTGA
>NZ_JAELVH010000249.1 GCF_019399235.1 Streptomyces poriferorum
GTCGTGCGTGACCAGCAGCAGCGTCCCCGTGTAGGAGTCGAGCGCCGACTCCAGCTGTTCGATCGCTGGCAGGTCCAGGTGGTTCGTGGGCTCGTCCAGCACCAGGAGGTTGACGCCGCGGCCCTGGAGGAGCGCGAGCCCCGCGCGGGTGCGTTCGCCCGGGGAGAGCGTGGTCGCCGGGCGCATCACGTGGTCGGCGCGCAGGCCGAACTTGGCGAGCAGCGTACGGACCTCGGCGGGTTCCGTGTCCGGGACGGCGGCGCAGAACGCCTCCAGGAGCGACTCCGAGCCGTAGAACAGCTTCCGTGCCTGGTCGACCTCGCCGACCACCACACCCGAGCCCAGGCTCGCGTGCCCGGAGTCCAGCGGGAGGCGCCCGAGCAGGGCGGCGAGCAGCGTCGACTTGCCGGCCCCGTTGGCGCCGGTGATGGCGACCCGGTCCGCCCAGTCGATCTGGAGCGAGGCCGGTCCGAAGGCGAAGTCGCCGAGGACGGCCCGGGCCTCGCGCAGCGTGGCGACGACGGAGCCGGAGCGGGGCGCGGAGGCGATCTCCATCCGCAGCTCCCACTCCTTGCGCGGCTCGTCCACGACATCGAGGCGCTCGATCATGCGCTGGGTCTGACGGGCCTTCGCGGCCTGCTTCTCGCTCGACTCGCTGCGGAACTTGCGGGCCATCTTGTCCGAGTCGCCGGCCTTGCGACGGGCGTTCCTGACGCCCTTGTCCATCCAGGAACGCTGCATCAGGGCCCGGCCTTCGAGCGCCGAGCGCTTGTCCGCGTACTCCTCGAACTCCTCGCGCGCGTGCCTGCGGGCCCGGTCGCGCTCCTCCAGGTAGGCCGCGTAGCCACCGCCGTACAGGTTGATCTGCTGCTGGGCGAGGTCGAGTTCGAGGACCTTGGTGACCGTGCGCATCAGGAACTCGCGGTCGTGGCTGATGACGACCGTGCCGGCGCGCAGCCCGGAGACGTACCGCTCCAGCCGTTCCAGACCGTCCAGGTCGAGGTCGTTGGTGGGCTCGTCGAGCAGGAAGACGTCGTAGCGGGACAGCAGGAGCGAGGCGAGTCCGGCGCGGGCGGCCTGGCCGCCGGAGAGCGCGGTCATCGGCAGGTCGAGCCCCACGGTGAGGCCGAGGTCGGCCGCGATCTCCTCGGCCCGCTCGTCCAGGTCGGCGCCACCGAGTGCGAGCCAGCGCTCCAGCGACTCGGAGTACGCGTCGTCGGCACCGGGCGCCCCGTCCACGAGGGCCTGCGTGGCGGTGTCCATCGTCGCCTGGGCGTCGGCGACACCCGTACGGCGCGCCAGGAACGCGCGGACGGTCTCGTCGGGGCGGCGCTCCGGTTCCTGCGGCAGGTGGCCGACCGTGGCCGTGGGCGGGGAGAGCCGCAGCTCGCCCTCCTCCGGCTGGTCGAGCCCGGCGAGGAGCCGGAGCAGCGACGATTTACCGGCGCCGTTGACTCCGACGAGACCGATCACGTCACCGGGCGCGACCACGAGGTCGAGTTCGGCGAAGAGAGTGCGGTCGCCGTGTCCGGCGGCGAGGTCCTTGGCGACGAGAGTGGCAGTCATCAGGGTGCCGATCCTAATCGTCCGCAGGACCCTCCCGGGCGGTCAGGCCCGCCGGGTGACTCGCGGGGGCCGCCGGCGCCCCCCTCAGCCATGCGCCACGGGCGCGGTCAGCACACTTCCCGTCGTACGTGCCACGAGGCAGGCGCGGCCCTTCACGGACCGTGCGTCCAGCGGGATCCGGTGTTCGCCCGGTTCCAGGAAGCCGCTGAACACCTCCTGGGCGCGGGGCCGGGACAGCCGGTCGACGCGGTACGCGACCAGGCTGACCCGGCAGGCCGATGTGACCTCCACCGTGGCCGAGCCGTCCGTCGCGTCGAGCCGGACCAGACGGTGCTGGGCGGGGGCGCCCCGGTCCAGGGCGTGCTCGACCTCGGCGGCGAGAACGGGGACGACCGGGACGAGACCCTCGACGTACGCGGTGTCCGCGCCCGCCTGTCGGAAGGCGTGGCGCACGGCGGTGCGCTGAGGCTCGGTGACCGCGGGGCCGAAGACGACGACCGGGTAGGCGCGCAGCTCCTCCGCAGGGACCCTGTCGGTGTCGGCCGCGATGTCGGCGCCGATTCCGATCGTGCGCAGCGCGGCGGCGAGCCGTGCCAAGACGGCGACGCGGGCGCCGACGAGCAGGACGCGGCGGGCGGCGGAGGCCGGAGCGGCCGGGCCGGAGGGCAGCAGGAGGCGTTCCAGCTCGCGGCGGTACTGCTCGCCGTCGAAGCGGTACGGCCCCATGTCCCGGTAGCCGCCCTGCTCCAGATCGACGGACCCGTACGTCTGCCAGGCGAAGTCCCGCCACACGACGTCCGTGCCGTCGCGTTCGATGACGGCGGTGACCGCGCCGCATTCGATGCTCTCGCACTCGGGGCAGCCGTAGATCACATGGCGCCCGCCGGCGAGCGGTGCCTCGGCTTCGAGGAGCAGCCGGCGCACCTGGGTGGTGAGGATCGCCGGTGGTACGTCGGAGGCGAGCGGCGAGACGGCGTCGAGGTCGGAGAGCCGGAACAGCAGCGGGCGGCCGTCGACGAGGAAGTCCATGAAATCCCGGTGCACCCGGTGGTGACCGTCGGCCAGGACGCCTCCGGCCCGCATGGCGGGTGCGAGGCCGAAGGTCGCATACGGAGCGGGCATGATCCGAGTATTCCCGTCCGACGGCCCCCGTGAGCACGCAAGGAAGCAATTCCGTTAGCGTCCGGCCATGAACGCAGACGTGGAGAGCGGGAACGGCGGGGCGGCAGTGTCGGATGTGATCGTGGTGGGCGGTGGGGTCAGTGGCCTCACCACGGCGATGGTGCTCGCGGAACGCGGTGCCCGGGTGCGGGTCTGGTCCGCGGCACCGGCGGCGGCCACGACCTCGGCGGTCGCGGGCGCTCTGTGGTGGCCCTACCGGATCGAGCCGCAGGACCGGGTGGGCGACTGGTCGCTGACCTCGCTCCGGTGGTACGAGGAGCTGGCCGCCCGTCCGCTGGAGACCGGTGTGCGGCTCGTCGAGGGGATGCACCGGGGCGAGCGGCTCGCCGGGCTCGGGCCGTGGGCGGGGCAGCTGAAGGGTGTGGTGGAGACCGCCGACGGGCTGCGGTGCCGGCTGCCCCTGATCGACATGCCGGCCCATCTGGCGTGGCTGGAGGAGCGGGTCAGGGCGGCCGGCGGTTCGGTGGAGCGGCGCGACGTCACCTCGTTCGACGAGCCGGCCGCGGAGGCGGCGACTGTCGTCAACTGCACGGGGCTCGGCGCCCGGGAGCTGGTCCCGGACGCCGGGATGCGGCCGGTGCGCGGTCAGTTGGTGCTGGTGGAGAATCCGGGGATCGAGGAGTGGTTCACCGAGGCGGACCCGGCGTCGAGCGAGACGACGTACTTCTTCCCGCAGCCGGGCCGCCTGGTGCTCGGTGGCACGGCGGGCACCGATGACTGGAGCACGGTGCCCGACCCCCGTACGGCGCGGGAGATCGTGGCACGGTGCGCCCGGGTCCGCCCGGAGATCGCCCGGGCGCGGGTCCTCGGGCACCGGGTGGGGCTGCGGCCGGCCCGGGACGCGGGGGTGCGGATCGAGGCCGGGCCGCTGCCCGGCGGCGGGCGCCTGGTGCACAACTACGGGCACGGGGGCGCGGGTGTGACGGTGGCACTGGGGTGCGCGCAGGCGGCGGCCCAACTGGTGGGCTGAGCCGCCGCGTACCGGGCGCGACCCGCTTCGGTCGCGTCGCCGCCTGCCGGGCAGAGCCCGGCTCGATCGCGTCGCCGCGTACCGGGCAGGACCCAGCACGATCGCGTCGCCGCGTACCGGGCAGGACGCGGTTCAGTCGCCTGCGGCCGTCGAACCGCCGGGCTTGTCGTGGTGCTCGGTGGTGATCTGGCTGCCGCCGGGGCCGATCCGGATCTCGAAGTCGCCGTCGTACTTGGCGTGCCCCTCGATGACCGCGGACTCGACGGCTTCCACGCCGAACTCGCGGCGCACGATCAGGGGGTCCTCGCGCAGGTCCCGCATCAGCGCCACGCACATGCCGATCATCACGATGGTGAAGGGCGCCGCAACCAGAATGGTCAGGTTCTGCAGACCCTCCAGTGCGTTGCCCTTGCCGTTGCCGATGAGCAGCATGATCGCCGCCACGGCACCGGTGACGACGCCCCAGAAGATCACGACCCACTTGGCCGGTTCGAGGATGCCCTTCTGGGAGAGGGTTCCCATCACGATGGAGGCGGCGTCCGCGCCCGAGACGAAGAAGATGCCGACGAGAACCATCACCAGCACACTCATCACCGTGGCGATCGGGAACTCGTCGAGTACGCCGAAGAGCTGGGCCTCCGGGGTGTCCGCCCCGCTCAGCCTGCCGGCCTCCTGAAGCTTGATCGCGGTTCCGCCGAAGACCGCGAACCAGACCAGGCTCACGGTGCTGGGCACCAGGATGACGCCTCCGATGAACTGGCGGATCGTCCGGCCCCGGCTGATCCGGGCGATGAACATACCGACGAAGGGCGTCCAGGAGATCCACCAGGCCCAGTAGAAGACGGTCCAGCTGCCCAGCCACGTGGCCACCTTGCCCTCGCCGGTCGCCTCGGTGCGTCCGATGAGCTGGGGCAGATCACCGAGGTAGGCGCCGAGCGAGGTGGGCAGCAGATCCAGCACGATGATCGTCGGACCCGCGATGAACACGAAGACGGCGAGGATCAGGGCGAGCACCATGTTGATGTTCGACAGCCATTGAATGCCCTTCTCCACACCGGAGATCGCCGAGGCGACGAAGGCGACGGTCAGCACGGCGATGATCAGGACCAGCAGCCCGGTGCCCGTCTTCTCCTGCCAGTTCAGCTCCTGGAATCCGCTGCCGATCTGGAGAGCGCCCAGGCCCAGCGAGGCGGCCGAGCCGAAGAGGGTGGCGAAGATGGCGAGGATGTCGATCAGGCGGCCGAACCCGCCGTGGGCGTGACGGGCACCGATGAGCGGTTCGAAGACCGCGCTGATCGTCTGGCGCCTGCGACGCCGGAAGGTGCTGTACGCGATGGCCAGCCCGACCACCGCGTAGATCGCCCAGGGATGGAGCGTCCAGTGGAAGAGGGTGGTGGCCATCGCCGTCTGCATCGCCTCGGCGGCGTCGGCGGGGTGGGTGCCGGGCGGCGGGTCGGTGAAGTGCGCCAGCGGCTCGCTGACCCCGTAGAACATCAGGCCGATGCCCATGCCGGCGCTGAACATCATCGCGACCCAGGACACGGTCCTGAATTCCGGCTCCTCATCCTCCTGGCCGAGGGTGATATTTCCGTACCGGCTGATGGCGAGCCAGAGGGCGAAGACCACGAATCCGCTGGCGGCCAGCATGAAGGCCCAACCACCGTTGTGGAGGAGCCCGTTGAGCAACGTATCGGACACGTCCTCCAGGGAGTCGGTGGCGGTGGCTCCCCAGACCACGAAGGCGAGGGTGAGGGCCGCGGTGACGCCGAACACCACCCGGTCGGTCGTGGGGCGCCGGCCCTGGGTCGGATCGCCGGGCAGATCCGCCGTCACCGACAGATCCCCCCTGTCGCCCGTTCTCTGATCGTCCTGCGACACGAATGGCACCTTTCACGGAAGCTGAAATTTCGCTCTCCGTAGGCAGTACCACACACGGTGTGCATCTCCCGGGATCAACAAGCGGTATCGGCTTGACCGTTTGTGAGGTGATATGTCGCCCTCCGGTCCAGGAGGAGCGGGATCAGCTTCCGGGCGGGCTGTCGCAGGGGCACATACACACCGTCACCGTCGGGCCGGGACGTGACGCCGTGCAGGGCCAGTTCGTCCAGGACGTCGGCGTAGCGGTCGGCCGTGAGCCGGTAGCCGCAGGGCGGTTCGGCGATGATCTCACCGGGCCCCGGCGTTTCGTTGTCCGCTCCCCCCAGGAACACCGGCCCCCGGTCGGTGAACCCTGCCGCGCGCGACCGTGCGGTGGCGGCGCGGATACGGTCGCGCTCCTCGTCGGCGTAGGCGAAGAGCGCGGTGAGTGCGGCGCGTTGGGACCGGACGCGACGGCGCTGCCCCACTGCGGGATCGGCCCGTTCGGCGTCGGAGAGCGCGTCCGCGCGGGATTCGACCAGCAGGCCGATGGCGTGCTTGAGGGCCGCCGTGTTGCGCAGGATGCGCTCCTGTCCGTCACCTGCGGTCTGCTTGAGCGGACCGCCGGTCAGCGGATCGGTCCAGACTCCGTACCGGCCGCTGCTGAATCCGGCGTCCAGCAGGGCCGGACGCACATAGCGTTCGACCAGACGCTCGGAAGCGTCGTGCACCCGTTCGTCGGTATTGAGGTTGCGGGGCCAGAGGGCGTAGAGGTCCTTGTCGTAGTACGGCGGGGTGGCGCTGTACTCGTGGAGGTCCTCGACGATTTCGGGGGTGCGGTCCCTGATGACGGCGGCGAGGGTGCGGGCCTCGGCGGTCCGCAGGGCGATGTGGTCGCGGTTGATGTCCAGTCCGTCGGCGTTGCCGCGGGTGCCGGCGGCCAGACCGTCGGGGTTGGCGGTGGGCAGGACGAGGATCTCGGTACGGGAGAGAAAGGCCCGGGTCGCCGGGTCCGTGGCGTAGGCGAGGTCGCGGATCGTCGTCAGGCACGCCTCGCGGCCGGCGGGTTCGTCGCCGTGCTGGCTGCAGACCAGCAGCACGGTGAGCGCGGCCGGGCGGCCTCCGCCGATCCGGACGAGGCGCAGGGGCCGTCCCTGCCCGGTCGTGCCGATCCGTTCCACGCTCACCCGGTCGCTGTGGCGGTCGGCGGTGGCGAGCAGCGAACGTTCCTCGTCGGAGCTGGTCCACCGGGCACCGGCGGCCGACTCGAAGCCGGTACGGGGCGGGGTGTGCGCCGCCTCGGAGGGGGCGGTGACCAGGGCAACGGCGAGTGCGGCGGCGACGGCCGTCAGGGTGAGGTCACGGACGCGGGCGCGGCCCGAAGGCGCGCGGGGGCGGTTCGGCCCGGGCCGGGTCATCGGTCCGTTCGCCGGGCCGCGCGCCGTACACGTATCGGCATGCGCGGAAGGTACCCCGTACGGTGCCCCGCGCGACAGACCTGTGCGGGATCCGGCCGGCGGCCGGTTCGCAGGAGGCGTCGCGCGACCGTCCGCACGACGCCTCTCTCGCGGGATGGCAGACTGCCCGGATGATCGATGACCTTCCCGCGGGCCTGGAGGCCCGGTACCTCACCGAGGACGACCATCCGCGCGTACTCGCCGTACTGGACTCGTGGTGGGGCGGGCTCAAGGGGGAAGCGGGTTCGGCGGAACGCGCGTTGCTGCTGCCCCGGCTGTACTTCCAGCACTTCGCGAGCACCGGTTTCCTGGTCGAGCGCGACGGTGGCGAGGTGGCCGCCTTCCTGGTCGGCTTCCTGTCGCAGACCGAACCCCGGGCCGCCTATGTGCACTTCGCCGGCGTCGACCCGGCCATGCACGGCCAAGGGGTGGGCCGCGCCCTCTACGAGGCCTTCTTCGCGCTCGTCCGGTCCCACGGCCGACGATACGTGCACTGCATCACCAGCCCGGAGAACACCGCGTCGCAGGCGTTCCACACCCGGCTCGGCTTCACGGCCTCCGCGGTGAAGCCTGACTACGACGGCCCCGGACTCGACCGGGTGGCGTTCACCATCGACCTTTCCTCCTACCCGGTGGCCACGCCCCGGCCGGTCTAAGGTGACGAGGTTCGCGCTCACGCCGTTCCCTGCCTCTTCCCGCGCCTCCCAGGAGCGTCCCTTGCCCGGTCCGACCCCCGGCCCCCCTCACGACGCGCGCCCCACGCTGGAGGGGGTGGCGGCCCGTGCCGGAGTCTCCCGGGCGACCGCCTCACGGGTGGTGAACGGCGGTGCGGGGGTGCGGCAGCCGCTCGTGGACCGGGTCCGCAAGGCGGTCGAGGAGCTCGGCTACATTCCGAACCACGCGGCCCGGACCCTGGTGACGCGGCGCAACGGCGCGGTCGCCGTGATCATCGACGAACCCGAGGCCCGGATCTTCTCGGACCCGTTCTTCTCCCAGCACATCCGTGGGATCAGCCGTGAACTGGCTGTGCACGACGCTCAGTTGGTGCTGCTGCTGGTGGAGGGCAGCGGTGACTTCGAGCGGGTCACCCGCTATCTGGCCGGCGGCCATGTCGACGGGGTGCTCGCCTTCTCCCTGCACACCGATGACGAACTGCCCTCGGTCATCCGCCGGTTCCGGGTGCCCACCGTCTACGGCGGCCGCCCGGGACGGCCGGGTGCGGCATCCGAGCTCGCGGTCCCGTACGTGGACTGCGACAACCGCGGCGGCGCCCGTGAGGCCGTGCGCCATCTGGTCTCGCTCGGCCGCCGGACCATCGCGCACATCGCGGGCCCGCGCGACCAGACTTCGGCGCTCGACCGGATCGATGGCTACACCGACGTGCTTCCCGGCCAGGACCCCGCCCTCGTCGCGGACGGCGACTTCACCACCGAGGGCGGGGCTCGGGCGATGTCCCAGTTGCTGGAGCGGCGGCCCGGACTGGACGCCGTCTTCGCCGCCAACGACCTGATGGCCTCCGGCGCGCTGAGGGTGCTGCGGGAGCAAGGCCGCAGGGTGCCGCAGGATGTGGCCCTGGTGGGGTTCGATGATCTGGAGTCGGTGGCCGAGGCCACCGATCCCCCGCTGACGACGGTCCGTCAGGATGTCGAAGGAATGGGGAGGTTGATGGTCCGACTTCTGATGGAGCGGCTCAACGACGGGCACACCGCAGCCGATTCGATGATCATCCCGACCGAGCTGATCCGCCGCGCCTCCGCCTGACAGCACTGCGGAATGCCCGCCCGGTGTCCGATGAGCGGGCCCAGGATGCTCAGCTGCCGCCGCGCCGCACAGCTTCCCGGTGGGCCGCCCGTGCCCGCCGTGCCCTCGGCAGATACCGCAGCCGCTCCGGCAGCACCGGCACGACCATCCGCACCACGGCGCAGAACCGCCGCAGCCTGCGCTCCTGGGCATCCGTCCACTCCAGGCCGATCGCCTCACGCGCGTCCGGCGGCATGAGCCCGACGGTGAGGAAGCCGCGGAACCGCGCCAGAGGCGGAAGCAGCACGGGCCACAGGGCCCTGAGCAGCAGCCGGAGAGCCCACGGGCCCCGGTCCGGGGGCGGCACCGGGGCGCCGGCGCCGACGAGTTCCTCCACGACGGCGGTCCGCTCGATCTCGTCGGCGAGCATGCCGCGGTAGTAGGGCCAGAACTCCTCGATCGTCTGCGGCATGTCCCGGTCGTGGATCCCGAGCACGCGTCCCACCTGGAGCCACTCCCGGTACAGGGCCCGTTCCTGGTCCCGGTTGAGCGGCCGCAGGAGGTACCGCGCCCCGTGCCGGTACACGGGGAAACCGGTCGCGTGCACCCATGCGTAGTTGGCCGGCGACAGGGCGTGGTACGGGCGGCCGCGAGTGTCGGTGCCCCGGATCGTGCGGTGCAGCCGGCGGAGCCTGCGCCCCTCCGCCGCGGCCTCCTCTCCCCCGTATACCCAGAGCTGGAGCGAGCTCAGCGAACGTTCCCCGCGGCCCCACGGGTCCGTACGGAACACGGAGTGCTCGTCGACGCCCGCGCCGACCGCGGGGTGGGCGACCTGGAGAGTGAGGGCCGCCGGCAGCATCAGCAGGGCCCGGATGTCACCGGACAGGCTCCACAGCACACCACCGGGCGGGGGCGGTACCGGATCCGCGCCCCTGGCGCTCTCGCTGCTCATGCGGTGCTCCCGACGGTCGGCGGGCGTGCGGTCCGGCGCCCGGCCCCTGCGTGATCCAGTATGCGAGCACGTCCGGATACCTGCGCACCGGCCCCGCGGAACACCCGCCGTCGGCCGTGTTGACGGGGCCGGTGAAACAAGTCAATAGTATTTGTAACTTTGACTCCCGCGACCGAACGGTCCCTCACATCCCTTCAGAATCAGGGAAGTTGACCAGAGGAAAGCGACAGCACAAGGCAGAGGTCCCTCAGGGAGTCGGTACACGGACAGGAGAGCGCACCATGGGCCGATACAGCCGCCTGCACGAGATACGCCGGATGGATCCGGCGCGCGACTACGCCGAGATCCTTCGGCTGATCTCCCAGTACGAGTTCCCCTGGGACTACCGGCAGGGGGTGAGCGTCGCCTTTCTCCGGGACTACGGCGTCCCCCGGATCTCCGTCCTCCTGGACCGGACCCAGGAGTTCGAACGGGCCGGGCAGAAGCGGTACGACGACACGGTGCTGATCGGGTACGAGATGGCGGCCGACGGCTTCGACTCGGAGCGCGGGCGCGCGGCCGCGCGCCATCTGAACCGGATCCACGGGAAGTACAGCATCCCGAACGAGGACTTCCGCTATGTCCTCGCGACCACCGTCGTGGGGCCGAAGCGCTGGATCGACCGGTTCGGCTGGCGTCCCCTGTGCCCGCAGGAGGTCCAGGCGCTGGTGGAGACCGGCCGCAAAATGGCGGCGGTCATGGGGATCGAGGGAGCGCCCGACACGTACGAGGGGTTCGAGGCGCTCCTCGACTCGTACGAGGCGCAGATGTTCGCGTACGACCCGGCGAACCGGCGGGTCGCCAACGCCACCTTCCGCGTCATGGCGAGCTGGTATCCACGTCCGTTACGGCCCCTGGTGGCCAGATTCTCGTTGGCGCTGCTCGACGAGCCGCTGCTGAAGGCGCTGGGCTTCCGGCCGCAGCCGAGGTGGGCACAGACCTCGGCGTCGGCGGCCCTGCGCCTGCGCGCCCGGTGCGTACGCCGGCTGCCGGCCCGGCCGCGCCGCTTTCCCTCGCGCCCGCAGCCCCGCTCGTACCCCTTCGGCTGGCGGCTCGACGACCTCGGGCCGCACTGGGCCCGCAACCGCCCTCTGGAGCCGCTGCCCGACGAGGCCGGCGTCACCCCCGACGGCTCTGACCGGCAGCGAGCAGCGGCACCAGATAGCGGCGGGCGAACTCCCGCACCTGAGTGTCGTCGTCGAGCTGGAAACAGCTGACGGGACTGAGGAGGAAGGAGACGGTGATCCGCACCATCAGTTCGGCCACCGGGGTCGGATCGGTCGCCGGCCGGCCCTCCGCGCGCCGGGCCTCGCGCAGCCGGTCGGCCAGGTACGCGCGGATGGCGAGGAAGGCCGGGCCGCTCTCCAAGGTCAGGAAGGGCAGCATGGTCTCCGGCTCCAGCCGCAGCAGACCGCCGATGAGCGGATGCTCGCGGATGTGGCGCAGAACCGCGGTGAAGCCCTCGACGAGCCGGTCCTCCGTCGTCGGCAGCGAGGCCACCGCGTCGTCCACCTCCACCAGGAAACGGCGGTACTCACGCAGCAGACAGGCGGAGACGAGGCTGTCCTTGTTGCCGATCCGCCGGTACACGGTCACCCGTGAGACCTTGGCGCGCTTGGCGACGTCGTCGACGGTGGAGCGGCGCAGCCCGAAGGTCATGAACTGCTCGCGTGCGGCGTCCAGGATCTGTTCGCTCAGCGCGTCGGAGGGCGGCGTCGCGCTGAGGCCCTCCGCCAGCCGTGTCCCGTCGGTGCTCCGTGCCGCCATGGGTCCTCCCCCGTTCCGCCGCTGCCACCCCACCATAGGATTCGTTACGGAGTGACACACCCCGTAGCTGTGTAACAACGCGAGCGGGGCGCCCACCGAAGTCGGTGGGCGCCCCGTCGGCGGTGCGGTGCCGGCCGGAGACCTACTCGCAGGTCCCGGCGAACGTCTCGCGGGTCACCACGTCGGTGGCCGCGGCGCTCGTGTCCAGCCAGGCGACGCGCTGGCCGTCACCGAGGGACGGGGCCAGCTGGGCGCCGGAGGAGCAGGAGACGCGGCTGAACCGGTTGAGTCCGGCGACCACGTCGGCGGTCTTGGCGACCTGCACCTTGCCGGGGCCGTTCCAGGAGCCGAGTGCGCCCCAGATGTCGTACGTGGAGTACGCGAAGTGCTCGTCGCTGACCGAGAACTGGGCGAGGTACGTGCTCTTCGGGTAGCTCAGCCGGGCCGCCGTGGACAGATCCTCCAGCGGTGCCGACATGAACGTCGTGCTCGGGATCAGGAAGCCGCCGGTCTCACGCCAGAAGACGCGCTCCGAGGTGATCTGGATGTCCGAGACGTAGTTGAAGATGAAGCCGGTGATCCGCTTGGTCTGCGTGGTGCCCTTCGCGATGTCGTAGACGTACACCCACGTGCCGTCGCCGCCGGCCCAGGCGATCTGGCCGTGCTTCATCGCGAGGCGGGCCGCCTTGGTCCCGGCCTCGGGGGTCACGTTGACCGTCGCGCCGTTCGCCGTGCGGAGCATGACGTCCTGCTCGCCGTCGGCGGTGGTGCTGATGTAGGCGAGGGCGCCGTGGTCGGTCACCGGCTCGGTCTCGTCCGCATCGGGACGGTCGACCAGCTTCTTGATCGCGCCCTGGCCCTTGTCGCCGGCCTGGTAGATGCCGATGCCGTCGGCGGCGATGCGGGAGAAGACGATGCGGTCCTCGTCCAGGGACGGGTCGAGCAGGTAGGCGTCCTTCTGTGCCAGCTCGTGCTTCGGCTTCTTGTCGAAGCGGCCCACGGTGATCCCGAAGGCGGCGCTGCCCTGGTCCCAGGCGATGGCGTCGCCGTGGCTGATCGCGTAGGTGTTCCCGCTGATCTGCGCGGCCTGCTCGTCGACGCCGCTCATGACCTCGTACGCGGGCAGGATGCCGGCGCCGATGGTGGTGCCGTCGTGCGTGCCGCCCTTCTGCTCCCAGCCGTTCTCGATGCCGTGGTCACCGAAGGCCTTGGTGATGACGGCGAGGTCCTGCGCGGAGACGTGAAGGGACTTCGCGGCGAGGATGACCGCGTTGCGCATGTCGGTGAAGCCGGAGAGCGGGGTGAGGTAGTTCTGCGCGGACCGGTAGACGATCTGGTCGGCGAGCTTGCTGTCGATGTTCTTGCGCATGTCCCACAGCGCCCCGCCGACGATGGTGGAGTTGTAGTGCACTCCGCCGTTGTCGATGTCGAGCGTGATGGGCTGGTAGTCCTTCTGCGCGCTGCGTCCGTCGTTCAGGTCGCGCAGGGCGCACTCCTCCAGCGGCTTGGTGCCGTTGCAGAGGTACTCGCCGATGAGGCCGGACGTCGGGTCGCTCATCGCGATGCCCTTGTCGGCGGTCTCCATCGCGTTGCCGAAGTAGTCGGATATCGCCTCGTTGAGCGCGCCCGACTGGTTGAGGTAGACGAGACCGGCGGAGTGCTCGGTGACGCCGTGCGTCATCTCGTGGCCGACGACGTCCAGGCCGACGGAGAGCGGTACGCCATCCATGTGGCCGTAGACCATCTTGGAGCCGTCCCAGAAGGCGTTGGCGTAATCCTTGCCGCTAGAGGCGACGTTGACGACGGAGTAGATCGTGCCGCCCTTGCCGTCGACGCCGTCGCGGCCGATCTGATCCTTGTAGTACTCGTAGACCTTCGCGGCGTTCAGGTGCGCGTCCACCGCGCCCGACGAGGTGTTCGCGCCGTCGAAGTGCTCGCTCGCCGATGTGCCCAGGGGGATGTCGTCGGTGACCGGGCCACCGGCGACGAGGCTGTAGCTCTTGCGCTGGGCGTCGTAGGTACGGATCTGGCCGCCGGTCTGCGGGTACATGGCGCGCGTCGAGTCGACGAGCGTGTACGAGCCGTCCGTCTCCTTGTTGACGTCCAGCTTCGCCTCGCTGCCGTCGACGCGCACGCCGGTGCCCTCGGCGGGCGACGCGTCGGCGGCGTCGAGGTTGTTGTACGAGAGGGCGATGCCGCCTACGCGGGCGTCGACGTACACCTCCTGGCGCACGGGACTGCCGTTCGCCCTGCCGCCGGTCACGGTGAAGTGCCAGGCGAGCCTGCCGCCCTGTGCATCGGGCAGCACGGCCAGGCCGTGCGTCTCGGTCCTCGCGCCCTGCACGGCGGACAGGCCGCGGTCGAGCGTGAACATCCGATGCTTCGCGGTGGCTTCGCTCACCGTGGGCGTGGTGGAAACCGTCAGATCCGTGTAGAGCGTGCCAGTGGCGGAGGTGACCTGCTGGCCGCCGTCGGCCGCCTGCGTCTGCACCGCGTACTCGGCGCCGAAGACCGGGACGCCGTCGTGCTTCTGCTGGAAGCGCACCGAGGACTGCTTGCCGTCCTCGGTGGTCCTCACCGTGGCCAGATCGGACACCGGGACCTTGTACGTATCCTCGTGCGCCTTCAGGTGAGCCCGGGCGGCCTGGGCCGGGGTGCCTTCCCTGGGGGCCTTGTCCAGGCCCTGGGTCATCGCGGGGGCGACACCTGCCGGGTCCGTCGCCGGGGCCTTCGCGGTGTCGTCCGCCCAGGCCGGCGCTGCCATCAGCGCCGCACCGGTCGCCGCGGCGACCACCCCGGTCGCCAGGATCCGCAGCACACTCGTTCGTCTCACAGGACCTCCCCATCGCACCTGCGCCTGAGCCGTTGGGGCGGCTCGGGCGTTGACGTGCTGATCGTTCGCCATGGGGAGTTGCCTGAACAAGAGTTGGCGCTGGCGCGAACCTGCCGTGGCGTAATTACGCCTCAGGAATGGTCCTATGAGGCCGAGTTGTCCGATGTTTCGGACAGCCATCCTGCCCGGGCCGCGTGCCAGCCGAGCTGGAACCGGGTCGCCGCGCCGACCTCGTCCATCAGTGCGTGCAGCCGGCGCTGCACGGTGCGATGCCCCATCCCCAGCTGGCGGGCTATGGCCGCATCGGTCAGACCGACGTGGAGAAGGGCCACGATCTGCCGGTCGATCGCCGCGACCGGGGACTCGGCATCCTCGTCGGCACCGGGCGGGGTCAGCCGCCGCCCCTTCTCGAAGTGCGCCTCGAAGAGCGAGACCAGGGCCGTGAGCAGACCGGTCCGATGGACGACGAGTGCGACGGGCTCGCTCTCACGGTCCGGGTCCAGGGGCAGCAGAGCGATACGGCGGTCCACGATGACGAGTTTGGTCGGCAGCAGGTCCGTGACGGAGATGTGCTGCCCCTGGGCCACACACTTGCCCACCACGGCCGCGGTCGCCGGATGCTCCAGCCACGCACGCTCGACGACGCTGCGCACGGTGACCCCGCGGCGCATCATCTCGGCGTCCGCCTCCTCGTGGTTGTCCTCGAAGCTGAGCAGCGCGGGCATATGTCTGGCCGGCACGAAGGTGCACACCTCGCTCCTGGCCTGACGCTGCATGGTCACGAGACGTCGGCGGACCGCCGCAGGACCGGACAGCACCTCCACCGGCGCGCCGGCACCGTACATCTGCGCGGAGCGGTGGCGCTCGGAGAGGTCTCCGACGAGCGATTCGACCCGGTGCAGGGCGGAGCGCCGTGACTCCAGGAGCGGCCCCAGCGCGAGAACGGGCGGCGCGGCCCGGTAGCGGGCGCTCCCGCCGGAATCCGGCAGGTCGGCGCTGGCGAGCCCCCGTTCGACGAGCGAGTCGAGGGCGTTGGCCACCGCCGCCTCGTCCAACGGACCCACGAGCGCGCCGGGTTCGCAGTCCGGGCGGTCCACGAGCAGACGGTAGACCGCGTCCTCGTCCGGTCCGAGCCCCAGCAGGGTCAGCAGTGACGCGTCCACCTGACCGCGCGGCCGGCCGGCCTCGGCCCGGCCCGGTGGACGCGTC
>NZ_JAELVH010000024.1 GCF_019399235.1 Streptomyces poriferorum
CGACGGCGGCCAGGGCGAGGCGGTCCGCGTCCCGCAGGCCGACGGCACCCTGGTCAGGCTCCCGGTCCGCGAGGACTCGCCGCTGCTGCCCTCCCTGCTCGCCCTGTCCGACGTGATGGGCACCGGCCATCACGGCGCCACCACCGCCGGGGTCTCCCGCGGCGACTCCGTCCTGGTCATCGGGGACGGCGCGGTCGGCCTGTGCGCGGTGATCGCCGCGAGGCGTCTCGGCGCGGAGCGGATCATCCTCATGGGCCGGCACACCGACCGCACCGGCCTGGGCCGCGAGTTCGGAGCCACCGACGTGATCGCCGAACGCGGGGACGAGGGCATCGCCCGTGTGCGTGACCTGACCGCCGGGGTCGGCGTCGACAGGGTCGTCGAGGCCGTGGGTGCCCGCCAGGGGCTCGACACCGCGTTCGCCGCCGTCACCGACGGCGGCACCATCAGCCGGCTGGGCATGCCGCAGTACGAGGAAGGCCCCATCGGCGCCGCGATGATCATGCGGAACATCACCCTCACCGGCGGTGTCTCCCCGGCCCGCGCCTACATCGAGGAACTGATGCCCGACGTCCTCGACGGCACCATCCGGCCGGGCCGCGTCTTCGACCGGACCATCTCCCTGGACGAGACCCCCGGCGCCTACCGGGACATGGCCGACCGGCGCGTCCTCAAGGCCCTCATCACCTTCTGACCTTCTGACCTTCCGCACCCCACCACGCACGCACCACGCACAGGAGACATCCATGGAGACCGTCACCCTGAACAACGGCGTCACGATGCCGATCCTCGGCTTCGGCGTCTTCCAGATCCCGCCGGAGGACACCGAGCGGACCGTCAGCGACGCGCTCGCCGCCGGATACCGGCTGCTCGACACCGCCGCCGCCTACGGGAACGAGGAAGCCGTGGGCCGCGCCATCAGGAGCAGTGGCATCCCGCGCGGCGAACTGTTCGTCACCACCAAGCTGTGGATCCAGGACGCGCCGGCCGAGGAGAACGCCAGGGCCGCCTTCGAGACGTCATTGCGCAAGCTCGGCCTCGACTACCTCGACCTGTACCTGATGCACCAGCCGTTCGGGGACGTGTACGGGCAGTGGCGTGCCATGGAGGCACTTCACCACGAGGGCCGCGTCAAGGCGATCGGCGTCGCCAACTTCTACCCGGACCGGCTCGTCGACCTGATCAGCAACAACGACGTGACGCCCGCGGTGAACCAGATCGAGACGCACCCGTTCTTCCAGCGCACCGCCGACCAGGACGTCATGCGCGAGCACGGCGTGCAGATCCAGTCCTGGGGCGGGTTCGCCGAGGGGAAGAACGGCCTCTTCACGAACCCGGTCCTGAGCGGCATCGGCAAGGCGCACGGCAAGTCCGTCGCCCAGGTCGTGCTCCGCTGGCTCGTCCAGCGCGGCATCGTCACCATCCCCAAGTCCGTGCGCGCCGAGCGCATGGCGGAGAACTTCGACGTCTTCGACTTCGCGCTCACCGACGACCAGATGGCCTCCATCGCCACCCTGGACACCGGCGCCTCCCTCTTCTTCGACCACCGGGACCCGGCGGTCGCCGGACAGCTCGGCAAGCGGCGGCTGACCGACTGAGCCGCACCACGGCTCCCGGACGGTGCGCGGGTGCCGTCGACCGCATCCGCGCACCGCCCGGCACCACCCACCCATGCCGAGGTCCGAGGAACAAGGGCCGTCCCTCTGGAACGTACGCGCTCCCATGATCATGTCGACGTTCACGGACGCGTTCGACTTCCGCGGCAGGACCGTCCACCCGGTCACGACCTACGCGATGAGCGGTCCCGGCACCACCGAGCGCGACTACGCGGCCTCCTGTCCCGGCGCGGTCATCGGCGAAGGGCGCGGCGAGGGTCCGCGAGGCCGGTGCCGACAGACATCGGCCCCTGGATCCGGCGCGTCGCGCTGCCTCAGGGCTGAGGCACCTGGCGAGGGGTTCCGACAGGCCCGCGACCACCGGGCCCGCGACCACCGGGGCGACCGCCGGCACCGAGCCGCGTCCGCCGGGGCAAGGGCCGTAACGGATCCTGCGTCACGGCACCTCGGCCCCGGGCGGCCGAACGGACGGGCGGGCCGGCGGTCGGGTCAGCGCAGTCCGGCGAAGAGATCGTTCTCGGGTACGGGAGCGTCCGTGGTGTCCTTGACGCGTACGAAGGTCTCCACGCCCATGAACTCGCCGAACCTCTCCTTGCCCATCTTGAGGAAGAAGATGTTCTCGCCCTGGCTGGCGTGCGCGGCCAGCGCGTCGAACTTCTGACCGCTGAACGCGGTGGTGTCCACCCACGTGGTGATCTCGTCGTCGGGAAGGCCGATCTCGGCCATCGCGGCGGCCTCGGCGGGATCCGGCTCCGGCATGTCCGGGTGGAACTCGCGCATGATCTCGCCGAATCGCTGCATCCCCGAGCGGGGCATCGTCGTCCAGTACACCTTCGGTGTCAGCCCGGTCATCTCCAGCGCCGCCGTCGTGATGCGGTTGGCCTGGATGTGGTCGGGGTGGCCGTAGAAGCCGTTCTCGTCGTAGGTGACGACCACATCGGGACGGTAGTGGCGCATGAGCTCCGCAAGCCGGGCGGCGCCTTCCTCCACGGGGGTCCGCCAGAAGGAACCGGGGGCGTCGTTGCTCGGCCAGCCCATCATTCCGGAGTCGGCGTAGTCCAGCATCTCCAGATCGCTGATCTTCAGCACCTCACAGCTGGCCTCGAGTTCCTGGCGGCGCATCAGGGCGACGGCCGCCGGGTCGTGCCCGGGGTCGCCCGGCTTGGCACCTCCTTTCCCGTCGCCGCAACCGCCGTCGGTACAGGTCACAAGGACGGTGCGGATGCCTTCCGCCGCGTACCGCGCGAGGACTCCTCCCGTTCCGGTGGCCTCGTCGTCGGGGTGGGCGTGCACTGCCATGAGCGTCAACGGCCGGTCAGTCATGAAGAAGTCCTTCTGCAGAAAATTCGTCTTGGTCCGGTGCACGGCGGATACCGCGATCCGGAGGAGCGAGTCCTGGCGGGGCGGAGACGACCTTGCGGTCCCTGCTCCCCCCACCCGTGCGGCGCCGGTCCCCCGGTCGTTGCAACCGTTCCGGACGGGCCCGCTGTTCCCGGCTGGGCCTCTCAGCCGCATCGGCCGCTGCCGACCGGCATCCGGAGGTGCTCAGCAGTCCGGCAGTGAGCCGTAGCGGGTTGCCAGGGTCCGTACGGTGGCGGCGATGCGGTCGCGGAGTTCGGCCGGGGCCAGTACCTCTGTCGGCGCCCAGCCGCAGGAACTCCCCGTGGGCGTGGTCGATCGACTCGATGGGCACCCGGGCGTCCGTCCACCGGTCACCCGTGGGTGTCACGCCCAGCACCGGCCCGGTCCGGCGGGAGCACCGCGACGCGGCCAGCGCCACCATGGTCGACAGCGACGACGTCCTGCTGCTGCGCGGCCCCGGTTCTCCTGCGGATCCGCGCGCCCGTGAAGTGGTCGCGACCGTCTGCCACCCGTCCGGTGCGGCCCCCTTCGACGCGTACGCCGCCCGGCATCTGAGCCCGGCTCATGCGGTGCACCGCATGAGCACGCGGCGAACGACTACCCCCCTCCTGTCCGTCCGTACCGGGGAGGACGTCCGGGTCTGGTTCGGCCCCGCGGAGCCACCGCCCTGGCCGGCGCGGCGGCTGCGGCTCGAACCGGTGGCGGGCCGGCCGGTCCGGTGACCGCCTCGGCCGGCTCGAAGTCCGGTGATTCACACCGGTCATGCAATCCGGTCGTTCCCAGCGACCCATCATGGCGGCCATTCACGACCACCATTCGACGCAATATGTACCGAATTGCACTATATTTTCGTTTCGACGCAAGTATGGGGCACTGGAGTTCACCCGGCTCCGAACGGGGGCCGCCGAACGACCAGCGGGCACGGGCCCCTGCGCGACCTCCCACTCCTCCGGCGTACAGACGAGGGAAGTCATGAGCCACGCAGAGACCAGTACGCCGGCCGCCACCTCGGGTGACCGGCCCGCGGCCAAGCTGACCCTGGTGACTCTGACCGCGATGGTGGTCGGCTCGATGGTCGGGGCCGGGGTCTTCTCGCTGCCGCGCCGCTTCGCGCAGGAGACCGGAGTGGCCGGGGCGTTGATCGCCTGGGCGATCGCGGGGACGGGCATGTTGATGCTCGCCTTCGTCTTCCAGACGCTCGCCGTACGGCGGCCCGACCTGGACGCCGGTGTGTACGCGTACGCCAAGGCCGGGTTCGGCGAGTACCTCGGGTTCTTCTCCGCGTTCGGCTACTGGGCGAGTGCCTGCGTCGGCAACGTCACGTACTGGGTGCTGATCATGTCGACGATCGGCGCGATCTGGCCCGCGCTCGGTGACGGCGACACGTTCCTCGCCGTCGTCCTCTCCTCGGTCGGGCTGTGGGCGTTCTTCCTGCTGATCCGGCGCGGCGTCAAGGAGGCGGCGGCGATCAACCGGATCGTCACCGTGGCCAAGGTCGTACCGATCCTGGTGTTCGTCGTCCTCGCGCTGTTCTACCTCGACACGGATGTGTTCGTGGACAACTGGGGCGGGGCCGACTACGCGGGCTCGCTGTTCAACCAGGTCCGCGGGACGATGCTGGCCACGGTCTTCGTCTTCCTCGGCGTCGAGGGTGCCAGCGTCTACTCCCGGCACGCCAAACGGCGGGAGGACGTCGGCCGGGCCACGATCCTCGGCTTCCTCAGCGTCTTCGCCGTCTTCGCCTCCGTCACCATCGTCTCGTACGGCATCATGCCGATGGCCGAGATCGCCGAGCTGCGCCAGCCGTCCATGGCCGGCGTGCTGGAACACGCCGTCGGCACCTGGGGCAAGGTCTTCGTCAGCGTCGGCCTCATCATCTCCGTGCTCGGCGCGTACCTCGCCTGGACGCTGATGGCCGCGGAAGTGCTCTTCGTCGCCGCCAAGGACAAGGACATGCCCCGGTTCCTGGGCCGCGCCACCTCCGAGGACGTGCCGGTCCCCGCCCTGCTCATGACGACCATGCTGAGCCAGATCGTCCTGGTCGTCACGATGTTCTCCGACGACGCGTTCAACTTCGCGCTCGACCTGACCAGCGCCCTGAGCCTGATCCCGTTCCTGCTCGCCGCCGGGTTCGCCGTGAAGATCTGTTTCGGACGCGACCGTGCGGAGACCTCCGGCAGGAGCACCCGCCCCGAGCTCGTGGTCGCCGTCGTCGCCACGGTGTACACGGCCTTCCTGCTGTACGCCGCCGGGCTGAAGTTCGTCCTGGTCTCCTTCATCCTCTACGCCCCCGCGACGTTCCTGTTCGCCAAGGCCAGGCGCGAGCAGAACCGGCGGCTGTTCTCACCCCGCGAGGCCCTCATCTGCGCCGTCTCGGTCGCCGGTGCCGTAATGGGCGTGATCGCCCTGGCTGTGGGCTGGATCGAACTGTGACCCGTACCCGACCCGAGCCGTACCCGATCGAAAGGCGCACTGCGATGAGTTCAGACACCACTCCCGGACCGGCCCTCGGCGTCCACTCCGAGGTCGGCAGGCTCCGCAAGGTGCTGGTGTGCGCGCCCGGTCTCGCCCACCGCCGGCTCACCCCCACCAACTCCGACGACCTGCTCTTCGACGACGTCATGTGGGTGGAGAACGCCCAGCGCGATCACGCGGACTTCGTCGACCGGCTGACCGGGCACGGAGTCGAGGTCGTCGAGCTGCACGAGCTGCTCGCCCGGACCATGGACATCCCCGAGGCCAGGAGCTGGCTCCTGGACCGCAAGATCGTGGCCAACGAGGTCGGCCTCGGGCTCATCGACGACACGCGTGCCTTCCTCGACTCGCTCGGCTCCCGGCAGCTTGCGGAGTACCTCATCGGCGGGCTGTCGACCGCCGACCTGCCGGCCGGGTTCCGCTCCGGCTACGTGGCGCTCGCCCGCGAGGCGACCGGGGCCCGGGAGTACCTCATGCCCCCGCTCCCCAACACCCTCTACACCCGTGACACCACGTGCTGGCTCTACGGCGGTGTGACGCTGAACCCGCTCTACTGGCCCGCCCGGCACGGTGAGACCCTGCTGATGAAGGCGGTCTACACCTTCCACCCCGACTTCAGGGACAGCGTGGTGTGGCGGGGCGATCCCGAGCAGGACTGGGGCCAGGCCACGTTCGAAGGGGGCGACATCATGCCCGTCGGCAACGGGGTCGTCCTCATGGGCATGAGCGAACGCACCTCCCGCCAGGCCATCACCCAGGTCGCCGCCTCCCTGTTCAGGAAAGGCGCGGCCGAGCAGGTCATCGTCGCCGGAATGCCCAGGCTCCGCTCCGCCATGCATCTCGACACGGTCTTCACCTTCGCCGACCGTGACATCGTCACCCTCTACCCCAAGATCATGGACGCGGTGCACACCTTCACGCTGCGCCCGGGCGACAAGGGCCCCGGGGTGGAGATCACCGATGAGGGATCGACGCCGTTCGTCGACGTCGTCGCCAAGGGGCTCGGTTTGCCCGGAATGCGGGTGGTCGAGACGGGCGGCGATGTGTACGCCTCCGAGCGGCAGCAGTGGGACAGCGGCAACAACGCCGTCGCGCTGCGGCCCGGCGTCGTCTTCACCTACGACCGCAACACCCAGACGAACGCGCTGCTGCGCAAGGCGGGGGTGGAGGTCATCACGATCGTCGGCGCCGAACTCGGTCGTGGGCGTGGTGGCGGCCACTGCATGACCTGCCCGCTGATCCGCGAGCCCGTCGACTTCTGATCACGGCCGGCGTCCAGGGCCGACGTTCACGGCCCGGCGTCCGGGGCCGACGTTCACGGCCCGGCGCCCACGGCCGACGAATGCCGTGCCGGCCCCGTACGAGCGAGCGGTCAGGGGGTCGCCGCGGAGACGACGTACACGACCGGTGCCGCCGGGTCGGTCATGTTGACGGTGATGTCCTGCGTGGGGCGCGGGTCCTTGTTGGTGTGCGTGGTGCCCGCCCACGACAGGCCGCCGTTGAAGTACCAGCCCGCGACCTTCATGTCGCGCTCACCGATGCTGAGCTTGCCGTTCTCCAGGGCGGCCCGGCCCGTGCCGACCCGGGTCAGGAACCGGTCCAGGCCGTTGGACGTCGTGCGGAACTGCACGTACATCCGGCTGGCCTTCCAGTTGTTGGTCTCGTAGTACTGGACCTCCACGGCATCCTTGGGGACCGGCACCTCGAAGATGCGGCGGAGCATCCGTGACGGCCAGCCCTCGCGGAGGCCCTGCGCCGCCGCCTCGGCGGCCTTGTCCTGGCCGGAGCGGCGGCTCTGGCCTGCGGAGATCAGCAGATAGCCGGCCGGGATGCCGATGAGCAGCACGATGATGGTCGCCGTGATCAGGCGTCGGCGGATGGTCCGGCGCCGGTCCTCGGGCGTCGGTCCCTCGCCGGGCGGCGGGGACTGGCGCGGCACGACGGGGTGCTCGGCTGCGGTCATGGGTGCGGGGATCCCTAGGAAGTGCGGGTGTTACGCGTGTTACGGATGGTGCTGGCGGCCTGGTCGTAGATCTGGGCGTACCGCTCGTACCGCTCTACGCGCCGGCGGTTGGTTCGCCGGAAGCGACGGGCCACCAGTCTGGCGAGGTCGGCCGCGCCGACCATACCCGCCTCGGGGCCGAGCTGCGCCTTCGCGATCCGGGCCTCGGGCCGGTAGCCGCGGCCGGTGAGGTGGCGTTTGAAGGCGTCCCTGGCCGGTCCGATCAGGAGGTCGTCGGCGGCGCTGACACCGCCTCCGATGACGAAGCAGGAGGGGTCGAGCGCGGCGGCCAGATTGGCGATGCCGACGCCGAGCCACTGGCCGATGTCCTGGAGGAGCTCGATGCACATCGCATCGCCCTCGCGGGCCAGTTCGGTGATGAGCGGTCCGGTGATGTCGGGGATGTTGCCCTTGACCCGCTCGATGAGTCCGTGGGCCACCGGGGAGTCCGCCGCGGCCAGTTCCCTGGCCTCCCGGACGAGTGCGTTCCCGGAGCTGTACTGCTCCCAGCAGCCGCGGTTGCCGCAGGGGCAGCGGTGGCCTCCGGGCACGACCTGCATGTGGCCGAACTCACCGGCGACGCCGTACTTGCCGCGCTTGACCTGACCGTCCTCCAGGATCGCGCCGCCGATGCCGGTGCCGAGCGTGATCATGACGAGGTGGTCCTCGCCGCGGCCGGCGCCGAAGCGCCATTCGGCCCAGGCGGCGGTGTTGGCGTCGTTGTCGACCATGACGGGGACGACGAGCCGGGAGGCGATGGCGTCGCGCAGCGGTTCGTCACGCCAGGCCAGGTGCGGGGCGAACAGGACCTTGGAGCGGTCCGCGTCGACCCAGCCGGCCGCGCCGATGCCCACCGCGTGGACGTCGTGGCGGTCCGAGAGGTCCAGCACCAGCTCGACGATGGTGTCCTCGACGACCTTGGGGCTCTTGGACTTGTCGGGCGTCTCGGTGCGCAGGGTCTCCAGGATGTTGCCGTCGGCGTCGACGACGCCGGCCATCACCTTCGTCCCCCCGATGTCGATGCCGACCGTGGGCACCCGCGGCGCGGTGAGGTGCGAGCGCCGCTCCCTGGTGCCGACGGTCCGCAGGACGGTGGCGCGGGCGGAGCCGCGGTGTGTGAAGTCGCGGTACGTGCTCATCGTCCCTGCGGGGTCTGGGGGGCCGGTTCGTCGTGCTTCCGGCGGCGGACGGTGCCCGCCGGTGTCGATTCTGCCACTGCCGACCCCGGTCCGTACGTCAACCGGCCTGCCGCCCGGAACCCGACGGGGCCGGAGACCGGTCCCGTCGGGCGGCGGGCAAGGGCTGTGGACGTGGTCACCCGGAGGTGCCGTCCTCGTCCCGGAGGCCGCCCAGCGGGCCGGGGCCGGGGGCCCGCTCGAGCTCGTGGCTGAGCTCCTCCAGCTCGCTGCCGCCCGCCATCTGGCGTGTCAGCTCGTCCAGCGTCACGCCGGCCTTCGTGTGGCTGCCCGCCATGGCGCCCCGCTTGAGCAGCACGAAGCGGTCACCGACGAGGTAGGCGTGGTGCGGGTTGTGCGTGATGAGGACCACGCCGAGTCCCGCGTCCCGGGCGGCGGCGACGTACTTGAGCACCACCCCGGACTGCTTGACGCCGAGGGCCGCGGTCGGCTCGTCCAGGACGAGGACCTTGGCACCGAAGTGGACGGCCCGGGCGATGGCGACGCACTGGCGCTCGCCGCCGGACAGCGTGCCGATGGGCTGGTCGACGTCGCGCAGGTCGATGCCCATCCGCAGCAGCGCGGAGCGGGTCGTCTGCCGCATCAGCCGGACGTCGAGGCTCTTGAAGGGTCCGGTGCCCTTCGTGGGCTCGGACCCGAGGAAGAAGTTGCGCCAGACCGGCATCAGGGGGACGACGGCGAGGTCCTGGTAGACCGTGGCGATGCCCCGGTCCAGGGCGTCGCGCGGGTTGGCGAGCGTGGTCTCCTCGCCGTCGATCAGGAAGGTCCCCGCGTCATGCCGGTGCAGCCCTGCGATGATCTTGATCAGGGTGGACTTGCCGGCGCCGTTGTCGCCGAGGACACAGGAGATCTCTCCTGCGCGGACCTCCAGCGAGACATCCTGGAGCGCCTTGATGTTGCCGTAGAACTTGCTGACGTGATCAAGCTCGACCAGCGCCCGCCGGCCGGTGTCCGCGGGCCCGCTCGATTCCTTGGGGGCCGTCATTTCGTCGCCTCCGCGCGCTTGCGTACCCATGCGTTGAGCAGGGTGGCCAGGAGCAGCATGGCTCCGAGGAAGAACTTGAACCAGTCCGGGTTCCACTCCGCGTACACGATGCCCTTGCTGGTCATGCCGAAGATGAAGGCACCGACCGCCGAGCCGATCGCGGAGCCGTATCCGCCGGTGATCAGACAGCCGCCGATGACGGCCGCGATGATGTAGATCAGCTCGTTGCCGACGCCCTCGCCGGACTGCACCACGTCGTAGCTGAACAGCAGGTGCTGGCCGGAGACCCAGGCCGCGAAGGCGACCCCGAGGTAGAGGCCGATCTTGGTCCGGATCACGGGGACGCCGACCGCGCGGGCCGCGTCGGCCTCGCCGCCGACGGCGAAGATCCAGTTGCCGAAGCGGGTGCGGATGAGGATCCAGGTTGCGATGGCGACGAGGACGGCCCACCACAGGATGGTCACCTTCAGCTCGACGCCGCCGACCGTCCAGTTCGACGCGAAGACCGCGCGGGCCGAGTCGAAGCCCTCCATGTTGCCGATGGTCTTCGTCGAGACGGTCCCGCTGATCAGCTTGGTGAATCCCAGGTTGAGACCGGTCAGCATCAGGAACGTACCGAGCGTGATGATGAAGCTCGGAAGTTTCGTCCGCGTCAGCATGAAGCCGTTGAACGCGCCGATGGCGAGCGTGACCAGCAGGGACACGAAGACGCCGACCCAGACGTTGGCCGTCATCTGGTAGCTGAACATCGACGAGATCAGTGCGGAGCTCGTGACCATCACACCCGCGGAGAGGTCGAACTCCCCGCCGATCATCAGCAGCGCCACCGGCGCCGCCATGATGCCGATGGTGGAGGCCGCGTAGAGCACCGTGCCGAAGCTGGTGGCGCGCAGGAAGCTGTCGGCGACGACCGCGAAGAAGAGGAAGACGGCCAGCGCGCCGACGACCGAGCCGAGCTCGGGGCGGCCGAGCAGCTTGCGCAGCGGCGAGACGCGCACCAGCCGCTCGTCCGCCACGGCGGAGGACGTACCGGGCCCCGCGGTCATCGGGTTCCCCGGTCCGCGTACTCGGCGAGCTGGGCGGCGTCGTCCGAGGTGATGACCTGCGGGCCGGTCAGGACCGGGAGGCCGCCGCCGAGCACGTTGCGGTTGTAGCGGTAGAGCCAGAGCAGGTCGACGGCCTCGTACCCCTGGAGGTAGGGCTGCTGGTCGACGGCGAAGCCGAGCGTCTTGGCCTGGAGCTCGGCCGCGACCTTGGCGTTCAGGTCGAAGGTGTCGATCTCGGCCTTGCTGCCGGCGGTCTTCTTCGCCTGGACGGCAGCGTCCGCGAAGGGAGCGCCCAGGGTGACGACGGCGTCGATGTCCTTGTCGGCCTGGAGCTTCGCCTCGATGGAGGCCTGGACGTCGGGCATGTTGGTGCCCTCGACGTACAGGTTCTGCATCTGGCCGTCGAAGGTCTTCTTCGCCCCGGCGCAGCGCTGCTCGTGGCCGACGTTGCCCTGCTCGTGGAGGATGCACAGGGCCTTCTTGCGGCCGCGCGCGTTGAGCTCGTCGCCGACGGCCTCGCCCGCGATCGACTCGTCCTGGCCGATGTGCGTGAGCGCGCCGTAGCTCTTGGACTCGGCGGAGCCCGAGTTCACCGTGATCACCGGGATGCCGGCCTTGACGGCCTTGGCGACCACGGCCTTCATGGCGTCCGGCTTGGCGAGCGTGACGATCAGCCCGTCGACCTTCTTGTCGATGGCGGCCTGCACGAGCTGCGCCTGCTGCTGCGCCTCGTCGTTGTGCGAGTACAGGAAGTTGATGTTGTCCTTCTTGGCCGCCATGTCGGCGCCCTTCTGGACGATGTCCCAGAAGGTGTCGCCGTCGCCCGAGTGGGTGACCATGGCGAAGGTCCAGCGGGGCGTGTTCACCGCGGACCGGCCCTCGGCCGCGGCCTGCGCCGCCCGCTCCTCCGCCCGCTTGCCGCCGGTGCTGCTGCATCCCATGAGGGAGGCCCCGAGCACCGCCGCAAGCACGGCGCCCATCGCGCGTACCCCTGTCCGAACCCTTGCCACGACGCCGTGCCCTTCTTGTGCTGCTCGCTGTGCTGCTGGTGGAGCCGGGGCCATACGGTCCCGGCCCGGCTGGGCAAGTATCCCCGAGCCCGGCCCGCGCCCGCCCGGCAGGGGCGCGGCGCGTGTGTCGGACGGGGCGTGTACGGGGGCGGGGGCGGCCGGGTGCGGCCGTCGTCACCGTACGGGTAGCCGGGAAGCCTGTGACACCGTACGAGAGCCGGGGCCCCGTGTCACCGTACGAGGAGCTGGAAATCGAAGGCGTAGCGCGAGGCGCGGTAGAGGTGGGAGGCGAATTCGACCGCTCTGCCGGTGTCGTCGAAGGTGGTGCGCTCCATCGTGAGCAGGGCGGCGCCCTCGCTCTCCCCGAGCGGACCGGCCTCGTCCGCGGTGGCCAGGCGGGCGCCGACGGTCTGGCGGGCGCTGTGCAGGGTGATGCCGGCGCCGCGCATCATCCGGTAGAGGCCGGTGGCGGCCGGCCGTTCGCCGGAGAGGTCGAGGAGTCCGGCGGGCAGGTGGTTGCGCAGGAGGGCGAGGGGTTCGCCGTCCGCCTCGCGGAGGCGCTCGATGTACCGCACCTCGGTGCCCTCCGTGACGCCCAGTGCGGCGGCGACGGCAGCCGTCGCCGGCCGCGGGACGTTGGTCAGGACGGTGGTCGAGGGGTGCCGGCCGGCGGCTTCCAGGTCGTCGTAGAGGCTGCTGAGTTCGAGTGGGCGGCTGACCTTGCTGTGCAGCACCTGGGTGCCGACGCCCCGGCGGCGGACCAGCAGGCCCTTGTCGACGAGCGACTGGATGGCCTGGCGGACGGTGGGCCGGGACAGCCCGAGCCGCGCGGCGAGCTCGACCTCGTTGCCGAGGAGTCCGCCGGCGGCGAGCCTGCCGTCCGCGATCGCCGCCTCCAACTGCTGGGCGAGCTGGTAGTAGAGCGGGACGGGACTCGATCGGTCCACGCCCAGGCCGAGGGCGGTCGCGTCGGCGGTGGATTTCGGCACGCCGGGAGCGTAACCCCACGTCCGCAACTCCGGTAGTCCGGTCGTCCTGTTGTCCGGACAGCATCACGCTCGGTGACCGGACAGGGCAACCCCCGGCCAACCCGCCGAAAGCGCCCGCGATTTGTCAGGACATTCGATTGACATCGATACGGGTGGACGGCACGTTGGAACCATGCGCATCGGACTCCTCGGCACCGGTCGGATCGGCTCCTTCCACGCGGGCGTCCTCGCCCGCCATCCCGCGGTCGAGGCCCTGGTGGTGGCGGACGCCGAGCCGGCCCGCGCGGTCGCCGTCGCCCGCCGCACCGGAGCGCGCGCCGTGGCCACGGCGACGGAGGTGTTCGAAGCCGGTGTGGACGCCGTGGTGATCGCCTCCGCCACCTCCGCCCATGCCGAGCTGATCGGCCGGGCCGCCCGCGCGGGGCTGCCCGCCTTCTGCGAGAAGCCCGTCGCGCTGGACCTGGCGGGCACCCTCGGGGCGCTGCGCGAGGCGGAGCGTACGCACAGCGTCCTCCAGCTCGGCTTCATGCGCCGGTTCGACGCCGGATACACGGCGGCACGCGCCGCGGTGCGCGGCGGGGTGCTCGGGCGGCTGCACACCGTACGGACGGCCACCTCCGATCCCGCGCCGCCGCCCGCCGCGTATCTGCCGCTCTCCGGCGGGCTGTTCCGGGACTGTCTGATCCATGACTTCGACATGGTCCGCTGGGTGACGGGCCGCGAGGTGACGCGGGTGTACGCCACCGGGTCGGACGCCGGGCCCCCGATGTTCCGCGCCGCCGGCGACGTGGACACGGCGGCGGCGCTGCTGACGCTCGACGACGGCACCCTCGTCACCGCGACGTCGACCCGCTGCAACGGCGCGGGATACGACGTCCGGATGGAGCTCGCGGGCGAGGCCGACCAGATCACGGTGGGCCTCGACGGCCGCACCCCGCTCACCTCCGCCGAACCGGACGGCCCCGGCGCCCCTGCCGATCCCTGGCCCGGCTTCCTGGAGCGCTTCGGCGCCGCGTACGAGGCCGAACTCGACGCCTTCGTACGCCTGGTGCGCGGCGAGGCGGCCAACCCGTGCGACGGCCGGGAGGCGCTGAGCGCCCTGCGGATCGCGGAGGCGTGCGAGGTCTCCCGGCGGGAGCGGCGCGCGGTGGAGCTGACGGAGATCCCGTCCGCCTGACCCCGGGCGCGCCGCCTGCCGCTCACCACCTGACCGGCAGCCCCTCCGGCCCCCGGATGAGCATGCCCGTACGCCAGGTCAGCTCCGCCGGGTCCCCGTCCAGCGCCAGCTCCGGGCAGCGCTCCAGCAGCGACCTGACGGCCACCGCCGCCTCGATGCGGGCCAGCGGCGCACCCAGGCAGAAGTGGATGCCGTGGCCGAAGGCCAGGTGCCCGCGGGCATCCCGGGTGATGTCGAAACGGTCGGCGTCCGGGTAGCGGTCCGGGTCGCGGTTGGCGTCGGACATCGCGACCAGGACGAGCTCACCGCCGCCCGGGATCACCGTGCCGCCGATGTCGATCGCTTCGGTGGTGAAGCGGTACGTGGGTGTCTCGACCGGGCCCGCCCAGCGGAGCATCTCCTCCACCGCGTTGTCGATCAGGCCGAAGTCGGCCCGGAGCGCAGCTAGTTGATCCGGGTGCGAGAGCAGGGCCAGCACCCCGTTCGAGATCAGGTTCACCGTGGTCTCGTGGCCGGCGACGAGCAGCAGCCAGGCCATGCCCATGAGTTCGCCGGCCGAGAGCCGGTCGCCCTCCTCGTCGGCCGTGTGGATCAGTGCGCTCATCAGGTCGTCGCCGGGCTGTTCCCGCTTGTCGTCCAGCAGTCCGGCGAGGAAGCCGGACATCTGGACGGTCGCGTCGCGGCGCACCTCGGCGTCGAGGGAGGACACCACGGTGTTGGACCACTCGCGGAAGGCCTGGCGGTCCAGGAACGGCACGCCGAGCAGTTCGCAGATGACGGACATGGGCAGTGGGAAGGACAGGGACTCGACCAGATCGGTCCTGCGGTCCGGGCGCGCCAGCATGGTGTCGAGCAGCTCGTCCGTCATCTGCTGGACGCGTGGGACGAGTTGCTGCATCCGGCGGGAGGTGAACTCGCGGGCCACCAGTTTGCGCAGCCGGGTGTGGGCGGGCGCGTCCGAGCTGAGCATGGAGGTCCCCGAGGCGACCTGGCCGACACCGAGGGCGGGCGAGGCGTTGCGCCACTCCTTGGAGAACCGCTGGTCCGCGAGCGCGCCCCGGCCCTCCTCGTACCCGACGACGAGCCAGGCCAGGGAGCCCTCCGGGATCCGGACCCGGTGCACGGGGCCGCGGGCCCGTAAGTCCGCGTACACGGGGAACGGATCGCGGGTGAACCGCTCGCCGAGCGCCCCGAGGTCGACTATGGCTTCGGTGGTCACGTGGGGCTCCTTAGGACGAGGCGGCGCTCAGCACGGTGCCCTGGGCGACGGCGCAGAGTGTCTCGGTACCGTCCTGCCCCACGACGGACAGATCGCAACGTGCCACGGCCTGCCGTCGCCCGGTGTGGACGACCTCGGCGCGCGCGACGAGCGAGGCGCCGGTGGCGGGGCGGAGGTACTGGATGGAGAAGCCGCCGGTCAGCACCGCCGGGCCGAGCGTCGTGCCGGCGGCGAAGGTGAGGGCGTTGTCTGCGGCGTAGGCGAGCACTCCGCCGTGCAGGAATCCGTTCTGCTGCCGCAACTCCTCACGGCTGTCGATCTCCAGCGTGGCCACGCCGTCGCCGAACGCGGTGATCCGCGCCCCGACGAGCGCGCTGAACGGCTGACTGTCGAGTACCTTCTGTGCCATCTGCAGGTCGAGGCCGGTCATGGCGGGTCCCTTCTGTCTCACCAGCTGAGTGAATCCGTCTCGAAGGCCGATCCCTGTCAGGACGGGCCGCTGTCGCCCTCGTCGTCGAGGAGGCCGGCGTCATGGACGAGCAGCGCGATCTGGACACGGTTGTTGAAGTCGAACTTGGCGAGAATGCGGGACACCTGGGTCTTCACGGTGGCCACACTCAGATAGAGGGCGGCGGCGATCTCGGCGTTGGAGCGGCCGTGCCCGACGGCGACCGCCACCTCGCGCTCACGGCCGGCCAGCAACGCGATGCGCTGCCGCGCCCGTTCGGCCCGGCCGGCCCGCTCCTCCTGGCCCGCGCCCGTGGCACGGGCCATCAGCTGCCGGGTGACCGCGGGCGAGAGAACGGGGTCGCCGGCCGCGACTCGCCGTACGGAGTCGACGATCTGTGCGGGCGGGGTGTCCTTGAGCACGAATCCGGCGGCTCCGGCACGAATGGCGCGGAGCACCTGTTCGTCGGCGTGGAACGTCGTCAGGACGACGACCTCGGGTGCGTCGGGGCGGCCGCGCAGCGCCTCCGTCGCGGTCAGCCCGTCCATGACGGGCATCCGGATGTCCATCAGGACCACGTCCGGCCGGAGCCGGTCGACGAGTTCGGCCGCCTCGCTGCCGTCGGCCCCCTCCCCCACGATGTCGATGTCCTCGGCGCCGCCCAGCATGAGGGTGAGTCCCGCCCGGACGAGCGGGTCGTCGTCGACGATCAGCAGCCGGACGGGACGGGGCGCGGAGGCGGGAGCCGGGGTGGTCATGAGGACCACGGTAGCCAGGCCCGCACCCCGAACCCACCGTCCGGTTCCGGTCCGTGGTCGAGACGGCCCCCGGCGAGGGTGGCGCGCTCGGTCAGACCGATGAGGCCCTGGCCGGATCCCGGTACCTGCTCGAAGGGTTCGACGGGGGCCGGGTTGCTCACTTCGACGGTGATCCCGCGGCCGGGTCCGCCGGTCACGGTGACGGTGACCTCGGCTCCGGGCGCGTGCTTGCGCGCGTTGGTCAGGCCCTCCTGGGCGATGCGGTAGACGGTCCGGCCGGTGGCGGCGGGGGCGGCGGCCGGGACGGCGATGCGGTTGTCGAGGGTGACCTTCGTGCCGGCCAGCCGGGACTCGGCGACGAGCGCGTCCAGGGTGGCGAGGGTGGGCTGCGGCCGGTCGCCGTCCCCGTCGCGGGGGCCGCGCAGGACGCCGATGATCTCGCGGAGGTCCTGGAGCGCCTCGTGGGCGCTGTCCCGGATGACTCCGGCGGCGCGGGCGACCTCGGCCGGGGGTGCGTCGGGGCGGAACTCGAGGGCGCCCGCGTGGACGCTGAGCAGGGTCAGCCGGTGGGCGAGGACGTCGTGCATCTCGCGGGCAATGTCCTCGCGGGCCAGCCGCTGCGCCCGCTCGGCCCGCAGTCCGGCCTCGGCCTCGGCCCGCCTGGCCCGCTCGCGCAGTGTGACGACGAGCTGGCGCCGGGACCGTACGACCATGCCCCAGCTGAGCACGAGCAGAACCAGCAGCACCCCGATGATGGTGGACGCGACGAACGAGGTGGACGGGTCCGGGCGCAGATACGGCTGTACGGGGGCGACCAGCAGGGCTCCCGCACCGATGAAGGCCACGGGGCGGAACGGCCGGTGGACGGCCACGCTGAACAGCGCCACCAGCCAGGCCCCCGCCGCGACCGGTTCGACGGCGGACAGGAGTGTCAGGGCGACCGCGAGGCCGACGGGCCAGCGGCGGCGGACCCACAGCGCGCAGCAGGCGGCGGCGCCGACGAGCGAGTCGATGAGGACGAAGACGTCGGGGGTGGTCTTGTCGGCCTCGATCGCGACGACGGCCGCCAGCCCGATGCCCGCCGCGCACAGGAAGGCAGTGATGTCTACGGCCCAGTCCCGTACGGTGCGGCGTGTCCGGCTGCCCCGGTCCCCGGGCAGTTCGGGGTCGGCCATCGCAGAGGGCAGCAGCCAGGGGTATTCGGTGCGCGTCATATCGGCAAAGCTACGCAGCCGGGGCGGGGCTATCGGGCGTTCCGGGCCACGAAGCGACCAAAGTCGTGGAAGGCGAGACTTTCGGACCGGCGGCGCAGACCACCGGCCGACGCGGCGCCCGTGCGCGGCCCGCCAGGCTCGTTCCCATGAAGAAGCTCTGCGAGACGGTCGGCTTCCTGGTCTTCGTCCAGGGTGCGGCCGGGCTGCTCCACGAATGGTTCGACTGGTTCAGGTTCTTCAGCGTGGTGCGGCGGGTGCCGTTCATCGGTGACCACTCGTTGTTCGTCTGCATCGTGCTGGTGGTGACGGGGGTCGCCATCATGATCGCGTCGGACTCGGTCAAGGAGTGACCGGGTCCGCACTGCGGCGCCCCCACGCCGTTCCGGCCAGCACGAGCACCGCGCCGGCGATCCCGGGGACGCCGAGGCGTTCGCCGCCGATCGCGATGCCGACGGCGGCGGCCCAGAGCGGTTCCGTACCGAGCAGCAGGCTGACCCGGGACGGCGAGGTGCGGCGTACGGACCACATCTGCACGAAGAACGCGAAGAGCGTGCAGAAGACCGACAGGAACAGCAGCCCGCCCCATTCCCGGGCGCCGAACCCGGCCGCGACCGACCACGGCGACTCCCCCGTGCCGGGGGCCGCGGCCAGCAGGGCGAAGACGGCGACCGCGCTGCCGAGCTGGACCGTCGTGAGGGACAGCGAGTCCGCCGACCGGACGGACCTGATGCGCGCCATCAGGAGCACGTGGAGGCTACGGGCGAGCGCGGCGACGAGCATCAGCAGGTCGCCCGCCGAGGGGCTGGTGAAGCCGCCGCCCTGGGTCAGGAGGACCACTCCGGCGACGGAGAGCCCGGCGGCCGAGAGAAAGGCCCCGGTCGGCCGGGTCCGTGTCACGGCGGCCTCGGCGAGCGGGGTGAAGATCATGGTGAGGCTGATGATGAGCCCGGCGTTGGTCGCCGAGGTGTGCACGATGCCGTACGTCTCCACCAGGAAGATCCCGCTGAGCACGAGGCCCAGCAGCCCCGCGCCCCGCCACTGGGCGGCGGTCAGCGCCCGCAGCCGGGACCATCCGGCGATCACCAGGACGGGCAGCACGACGGCGAACCGCAGCACGAGGACGGCGATGACGGTCTGCGTCGTGGTGATGCCCTTGGCTGCCAGATAGCTGGAGCCCCACACCACGGCGACGAGCAGGACGGGCAGATCGGTCAGCCACGCACGGCGCGGCGGGGCGAGGACGGGCACGGCGACGGAGGACACCCGGATCTCCTGGTTCTCCACAGGGCAGATGTGGAGACCTCACTGGCTCGCACGCGGAACGATCACGCTACCCGGCGCCCTCCCGCGATGGCGAGCCCTGTGACCGGTCCGGTCGCTCAGGTGCCGTCCGGGACCGAGCCGAAACCGGCCCGCCCCGCGGGCCGGTAGGTCTGGATCGTGATGCCGTTGGGCGTCGTCCGGGAGCCGGTCAGCCCGAAGGCCGTCGGCAGCCCGCCGTCCGGGAACAGCCGCCGCCCACGGCCGAGCACGACCGGGAACACCAGCAGGTTGTACGCGTCGATCAGGTCGTGCGCCATCAGGGACCGGGCGAGCAGGCCGCTGCCGTGGATCTGCAGTTCGCCGCCTTGCGTGCGGTCCTTGATCCGGGCGACCTCCTCGGCGACACCCGAGGAGATCACCGTGCTGTTCTCCCAGTCCGCCTTCTCCAGCGTGGTCGAGACGACGTACTTGGGCAGGGCGTTGAGGCGGGAGGCGATCGGGTCGCCGGGGTCGGTGACGCCCGGCCAGTACGCCGCGAAGATGTCGTACGTGTGCCGGCCCAGCACGAACGCCGCCGCACGGTCGAACACCTCGGTCATGAACCGTCCCATGCCCTCGTCCAGGAACGGCGCGACCCAGCCGCCGTACTCGAATCCGTCGCTCGTGTCCTCCTCGGGGCCGCCGGGCGCCTGCATGACGCCGTCGAGGGTCACGAAGGTGGTCAACGTCAGCTGTGCCATGGTCCTGCTCCTTCGGGAACGTCCGCCGATCGCGCTTCCACCTGTTCCGACCCCGCCGGCGGCCGGAACTCATCGGCGGCGGGCCGCCGCCGTACCGGAGTGGGCGTCCGTTTCCCGCCGGTGTCCGGAGCGCGAAAAGACTTTGCTGGTTCCTGTCAGCACGACCGGCGAGGAACAGGAACCCTCATGAACAGCAACGTCAGCACGAACCGCACCGCGCTCGTCACCGGTGGCAGCCGCGGCATCGGCGCCGCGACCGCCCTGCGGCTCGCCCAGGACGGCGCCGATGTGGCACTGACCTACGTACAGGACGAAGAGGCCGCCCACGAGGTCGTACGGAAGATCGAGGCGGTAGGCCGTCGCGCCGTCGCCCTGCGTGCGGACTCGGCGGACCCGGAGGCCGTCCCCGGGGCGGTGCACCGGGCTGCGGAGACCTTCGGGCGGCTCGATGTCCTCGTCAACAACGCGGGCATCGGCGTCCTCGGCCCGATCGGCACCATCACCGACGCCGATGTCGACCGGGTTCTCGCGGTCAACGTCCGGGCGGTCTTCCTGGCCTGCCGGGCGGCGGCCGGTGTCCTGGAGCAGGGCGGCCGCATCATCTCGGTCGGCACGGCCCTGAGCCGGTACGCGGGCGGCCCCGGCGGCACGCTTTACGCGATGAGCAAGTCGGCACTGTCCGGGCTCACCAAGCCGCTCGCCCGCGAGCTCGGTCCGCGCGGCATCACGGTCAACCTGGTCCAGGCCGGCGCGGTCGACACCGACATGAACCCCGCCGACGGACCGTTCGCCGCCGGGCAGCGGGCCGCCAACGCACTGGACCGGTTCGGGACGACCGGTGAAGTGGCCGCGATGATCGCCTACTTGGCCAGTGACGAGGCGGCGTACATCACCGGTGCGGAAATGGTCGTGGACGGTGGCCACGCGGCCTGAGCGTGGCAGGCTGAGGTCAGCGACCCCGCCCCGAGGAGGCCCTTGTGACCGTGCCGGGTGAGAAGGACGACCGTCCGCTGTACGAGCGGTTCGGATTCCGTATCGCCCGGCGCGGTTACGACCGCGCCCAGGTCGAGGCCTACATCACGCGCCTCCTCGCCGGCGCCCCGCCGGCCGGGGCTGCGGGGTTCGAACTGGTACGGCGCGGCTACGAGCGCGGCCGGGTCGACGAGGTCATCGCCAGGCTGCACCGCGAGGCGGGGCCGGGCGGACGGTCCTAGGCTGGCCGGGCAGTGATCCGTACGGACGGAAGGGACGACCATGCCCGCGACCCCGGCGCACACCCTCAACGACGGCCGCTCGATCCCCGCGGTCGGACTCGGCACCTGGCCCCTGGACGACGACGACGCCGAGAAGGCGGTCGCCGGAGCGCTGGAGCGTGGCTACCGGCTCGTCGACACCGCGCTGAACTACGGCAACGAGACCGGTACGGGGCGCGGCATCGCCCGTAGCGGCGTACCGCGCGAGGATGTCTTCGTCACCACCAAGGTGCCGGGCCGGCACCACGGGTACGAGAAGACGCTCGCCTCGTTCGAGGAGTCGCGCCGCAACCTCGGCCTGGACCATGTGGACCTGTATCTCATCCACTGGCCGCTGCCCCGTGTCGATCTGTACGTCGACACGTGGCGGGCGCTGATCCGGCTGCGCGAGGACGGGCTCGTGCGGTCGATCGGGGTCTCCAACTTCACCGCCGACCAGCTGGCGCGGCTGGAGGAGGAGACGGGCGTGCTGCCCGCCGTCAACCAGGTCGAGATGCATCCGCGGCTGCCGCAGGAGGAGCTGCGGGCGGTGCACGCCGCCAAGGGCATCGTCACGGAGAGCTGGAGCCCGCTGGGGCGCGGCCGCGATCTGACGGCCGACCCGGCGGTCGTCGCCGCTGCCGGGGCGCACGGTGTGACGCCCGGCCAGGTCGTGCTGCGCTGGCACACCCAGCTGGGCGCCGTCCCGATCCCGAAGTCGGCCGATCCGGGCCGGCAGCGGGAAAACCTCGATCTGTTCGGGTTCGAACTGACGCCGGATGAGCTGGCGCGTATCGCGGCCGGCCCGCAGGAACGGTTCGGCGGGGACCCCGAGGTGCACGAGGAGTTCTGAGCCGCTGCGGCGCGCCGTCCGTTCGCCCTACGACCGCGGCTGCACCTCGGCCATGCGGGACCAGCCCTCGCCCGGCACCTCGACGTTGATGATCTCGGGCACCTCCGCCACCAGGTCCGCCATCGTGTCCATCGCCGCGGCGAAGTGCGCCGACCGCACGTGGGCCGCACCGGCTTCCGGGGACGCGAACGCCTCCAGCAGCACGAACTGGTCCGGGTTCTCGACGCTGTAGGACCAGTCGAAGAACACGTTGCCGGGCTCCTGCCGGGTGGCGAGGGTGAAGTCCTCGACGGCCGGCAGCCAGTTGTCGCGTTCGGCGGTGCGCACGGTGAACCTGACGGCGATGAAGATCATGGCGACTCCTGTGGGGATGTGCGGGAACCAGGGCAGGGTCCCGCATCCCTACGGTATCGCCCCAATACGGACAGCCCTCGGCTGGGCCGGTTCAGCCGCCCAGTTCGACGTGGCGGGCCGTCAGCCGTGCGGCGCCCGGTCCGGTCAGCGAGCCGAAGAGGCGCAGCCGCGAGATGCCGCCGTCGGGGTAGATGTCGATGCGGACCTCGGCGGCCCGTACGGCCTCCGGCAGGACGAAGCGGTGGTTGGTGTCGGGCTGCAGCCGGGTCCTGGGCAGCACCTCGGTCCAGTCGTCACTGCCCGTGTCCCGGGCCGAGAGGCTCGCCCAGCCGGCCGAGTTGCCCTTCAGGTACGCGGTGTCGATCTCGACGACACGGATCTCCGCCTCCTCGACGAGGTGGTAGTGGATCCAGTCGTTGCCCCGGTCGCGCCGGCGCCGGGTCTCCCAGCCGTCGTCCATCTTGCGGGAGCGGCCGGGCTGGATGGTGTTCGTCGCCGGGGAGTAGAAACGGTCGGACGCGTCCTCGACCCGGCCGCCGTTCTCCAGCGCGACGAGGTCGAAGGTGCCGAGCGCCGTCAGCCAGGCCGGGTCCGGGGCGACTTCGCCGTACACCCGGAGCCTGGCTATGCCCCCGTCGGGGTGCTGGCCGACCCGCAGGTGGGTGAAACGCTGCGCCGCGTCGACGGCGAAGCCGTTGGCCGCGTGGCCGCCGACTGCCGTACGGGGGACGAGCGTCGTCCACTTCACGTCCGGGGCGAGGAGGTCCTCGGGGGACGGCGAGCCCGGCAGCGAGACGCCTTCGACGGAGACCGCCTGCGGGTAGTTGCCGCGGAAGTGGGCGGTGTCGACGACGATGCCGCGCACGACGCCGGGCGCGCCGAGGCGGACCAGTGCCCAGTCGTGGTCCTCGGCCGCGGGGTGCGGCTGTGCGGCGCTCACGCCACGGCGGCGGCGGGTCTCCCAGCCGTCCATGATCTTGCCCTTGTGCCCGAAGTGCTCGGGATCGAAGTGGGCGGGCTCCGGCTTCAGCAGGTTCTCGCGTTCCGCGAAGAACTCGTCGTTGGCGGCGATCACGCCCGCGCCGAGCCGCCGGTCGGCGAGGTCGACGAGGTGGGTGAAGGGGAGGTCCGCGGTGCGGTAGTCGGCGTACGGGTCGCCGCCGCCGTAGGGGTTCGCGTCGCCGGTGAAGTGCGTGGTCGCCGTCATGGTCAGTGGTTCCTTGTCTGGAGGCGGCCGGTGGGATCTGCGAGGGTGCCTTCGGTGGCGATGCGTACGCCGCGCAGCCAGGTCGAGCGCACGACGCCGTGCAGGGTCCGGCCGGCGTAGGCGGTGACCTGGTTGCGGTGGAAAAGCTCGGCCGGGTCGACGGTGAAGGTGGCGTCGGGCGCGAGGACCGCGAAGTCGGCGTCGCGGCCGGCCTCGATCGCGCCCTTGGCGGTCAGTCCGGCCAGTTCGGCGGGGGCGGCCGACATCCAGCGGGCGACGTCGTCAAGGGAGTGGCCGCGCCTGCGGGCCTCGGTCCAGATGGCGGGCAGGCCGAGCTGGAGGGAGGAGATGCCGCCCCAGGCGGAGGCGAAGTCCGGCGTCTTGAGGTCCGTGGTGCAGGGCGAGTGGTCGGAGACGATGCAGTCGATGGTGCCGTCGGCGAGTCCCTGCCACAGCGCGTCCTGGTTGGCGGCCTCGCGGATGGGCGGGCAGCACTTGAACTCGGTTGCGCCGTCCGGGACTTCCTCGGCGGTGAGGGTGAGGAAGTGCGGGCAGGACTCGACGGTGACGCGGACGCCCTCGCGCTTGGCGGCGGCGATCAGCGGCAGGGCGTCGCTGGAGGACAGGTGCAGGACGTGGACGCGTGCGTTCAGCCGTTTCGCGTGGGCGATGAGCCCTTCGATCGCGGTGTTCTCGGCGTCGCGGGGCCGGGAGGCGAGGAAGTCGGCGTAGGCGGGGCCGCCCTGCTGCGGCGCGGACGCCAGGTGGTGCGGGTCCTCGGCGTGCACGATCAGGAGGCCGCCGAAGCCCGCGATCTCGGCCATCGACCGGGCCAGCTGCTCCTGGTCCAGTTCGGGGAACTCCTCGACGCCGGAGGGCGAGAGGAAGCACTTGAAGCCGAAGACCCCGGCCTCGTACAGCGGGCGCAGGTCCTTGACGTTGGAGGGGATGGCGCCGCCCCAGAATCCGGTGTCGACGTGCACCTTGGGGGCCGCCACCTGCTGCTTGACGCGCAGGTGCTCGACGGTGGTGGTCGGCGGGAGGGAGTTGAGCGGCATGTCGAGCAGCGTCGTGATCCCGCCGGCCGCGGCGGCTCGGGTGGCGGTGTAGAACCCTTCCCACTCGGTGCGGCCGGGGTCGTTCACGTGGACGTGCGTGTCCACGAGTCCGGGCAGCAGGACGTCGTCGCCGAAGTCCTCCACCCGGGCCCCCTCCGGCACCTCGGTGTCGTACGGCAGGACGGCGTCGATCGTCCCGCCCGCGACATGGACCGCGGCGGGCCGGGTGCCCCCGGGGGTGACGACGCGCGTCGAGCGCAGAACCAGCTTCACGTCCGTACCGGACACCCGTGCTCCCCACTTCATGAATTCAACGAACTGTTGAAGGAGTCTTCACTCGGGAATGCGACCCGTCAAGACCCCATCCTCCCCTCGGACCGCCCAGCGGACCACGCGCGGCGCCGACTGGAGATTTCCACAAAGTAAAAGTAATATTTCGTAGTGCGGAATGTAGAATGGGCCATACGTGGCACCGCGCGGACCGTCGGACCGGCCCCGGACACCGGGACAAACGAGCCCTGACCGGCCAGGACGGTGCCCCTGCGACAGTGGGCCGATCGGGAAGCGCCCGGTAGGCTGCTGCCTTGCTCTTCCGCTTCGAAAGGACCGTTGACGTGCCGCCGTCCCACGCCAGCACTTCCGACTCCAAGTCCGCCGGTTCCAGCGGTGGTGTGCAGTCCCTTGAGCGCGCCTTCGATCTGCTGGAGCGGATGGCCGACGCGGGGGGCGAGGTCGGCCTGAGCGAACTGTCCGCGAGCAGCGGACTTCCGCTGCCCACCATTCACCGGCTGATGCGCACGCTCGTGGTGTGCGGCTACGTACGCCAGCAGCCCAACCGGCGCTATGCGCTCGGCCCGCGGCTGATCCGGCTCGGCGAGTCCGCCGCGCGGCTGCTCGGCACCTGGGCCCGTCCGTATCTGGCCCGGCTGGTCGAGGAGACCGGCGAGACGGCCAACATGGCACTGCTCGACGGCGACGAGATCGTGTACGTGGCGCAGGTGCCGTCCAAACACTCGATGCGCATGTTCACCGAGGTGGGCCGCCGGGTGCTGCCGCACTCCACCGGAGTGGGCAAGGCGCTGCTGGCGCACACCCCGCCGGACGAGGTGCGGGCCCTGCTCGCGCGGACCGGGATGCCGGCCGCCACCGAGAAGACGATCACCACCCCGGACGGCTTCCTGGACGCCCTGGAGCAGGTCCGCCGGGTGGGCTACGCGGTGGACGACAACGAGCAGGAGATAGGGGTCCGCTGCCTTGCGGTCCCGGTCCCCAACTCCCCCACCTCCGCGGCGATCTCGATCTCCGGGCCGGCGGGCCGGGTGACCGAGGCGGCGACCGAGCGCATCGTGCCGATCCTCCAGCAGGCCGCCAAGGAGCTGTCCGAGGCGCTGGCCAGCAGCGGGTCGGCCGGCTGAGACGCGAGCGAAGGGGTGGCCGGAGCCCTCGGGCTCCGGCCACCCCTTCGTCGTATCCGCCCCCAGCGCACTCAGGCCAGGGCCGGGGCGGTCACCCTGCCGTCCTGCATGGTGACGGTGAGGTCCATGCGGTCCAGATGGGTCCGGTCGTGCGTGACCATGACGGTCGCCGTGGACCGCTGCCGGGTCAGCGAGACGAGGAGATCGAGCACCGCCGCTCCCCGTTCGTGGTCCAGCGCGCTGGTCGGTTCGTCGACGAGCAGGACCGCCGGGTCGTTCATCAGAGCCCGTGCGATGTTGATCCGCTGGCGCTGACCGCCCGAGAGCTGGTGGGGCCTTCGGTCCGCCTTGTCGGCGAGCCCGACCGCGTCCAGGAGCTCCAGGGCGCGGGCCCGGGCGGTCCGCGCCGCGCCGCCCGACAGGTGTGTCATGACCTGGAGCTGTTCGGCGGCGGTCAGCGACGGCAGCAGATTGGGCTGCTGGAAGACGATGCCGATCCGTTCGCGACGCAGCGCCGCCTTGTCCGCGCGGCCGAGCCCGGCCGTGTCCGTACCGGCGACGACGACGGCGCCCTCGTCCGGCGTGACCAGGGTCGCCGCCACGGCGAGCAGACTCGACTTCCCGGAGCCCGAGGGGCCGACGACGGCGGTGAGGGTGCCCGCGGGCACGTCGAGCGCGACACGGTCCAGGGCGGTGAGCCGGCCGTCCCCGTCCGGGTAGGTGAGCGTGACGTCGGTGAGCGTGAGGGTCATCGGGCACTCCGGGGGTGGCTGAACGGCAGCACGTGGGTCATCGGGCACTCCCCAGTGCGGTGAGCGGGTCGACGGCGGTGATCCGCCGGATGGACAGGGCCGCGCCGACCGCGCCGAGGGCGATCATGACGGCGGCCGGGAACAGGACGGTGGACGCCTCCAGGACGAAGGGCACGGCCCCGCCGCTGACCAGCGCACCGATGCCGGAGGCGAGCGCGGTGCCCACTCCCGTACCGATCGCGAGCATCACCACGGCCTGCCCGAGTGCGTCCCTCAGCAGATACGGCGTGGAGGCACCCAGTGCCTTGAGAACGGCGACATCGCCGCTGCGCTGGATCGTCCAGACGGTGAAGAAGGCACCGATGACCAGGGCGGAGATGGCGAAGAGGAAGCCGCGCATCAGCTGGAGCGAGCCGTTCTCGGCCTGGTAGGAGCCGATCGCGGTGAGGGAACCGTCGAGCGTGAGCGTGCTGGTGCCCGCCGCCCGGTCGCCGGCCGCCAGATCGGCCCCGCCGGTGGTGGTCAGCGCGATCACGGTGGCGTGCTCCGTACCGCCGGCGCCGTCCGCCCCGAACCGCTGCCAGTCGGCGAGCGACGTCCACACGACCGGCGTATGGCTGTACGAGGCGTCGCCGGCGACCGCCGCGACGGTGACCTCGTCGCCGCCGATCCTCAGCCGGTCACCGGCGCCGGCCGCCAGGTCCTCGGCAGCCTGCTCGGAGAGCACGACCTCGCCCGGTCCGACCGGGGCGCCCCGGGGCGCCAGACCGCTCCCCGGCTCGACACCGAACGCCGACACGGCCGCCGTCCGCTCCCCCGCCGCCGCGGCGGCGTTCAGCGTACGGATGCCGAGCGGCTGAGCCGCGGTGATCCCGGGCCGCTTCTCCCAGCTCCGCCAGGCGCTCTCCCGGACGGCCGAATTGGTGAAGGACACCGACTGGCCGTCGGGCGGGGCGGCGAACGCGATGTGATCGGCGTCCAGCCCCGTGACGGCCGAGGTGTTCTCCCGGGCCAGCCCGGCGGTGAGGCCGGACAGCAGGCCCACGAGCAGCGTGATCAGCACCACGACCGTGCCCATGAGCGCGAACCGGCCCTTGGCGAAGCGAAGATCTCTCCATGCGACGAACATGACTCCAGCCTGGGATCTCCCTGCCGCGGAAACATCGCCCGCGGGCCGGTCGAGACATCAACCTTTCGATTGACCGGCCCCGCGCGCCCCGCGTCTACGCTGGACGAATCATGGAAAAACGTGTCCATCCCCCGGTCGCCGCCGCGCTGCGGCTGTGTCTGCACGCGCTGATGCTGGGGCTGCTGGCGCTCGCCGCCGTGAAGGCCCTGGGCGGTGGCGCCCCGCACTCGGGGGCCGTCGTCGTACTCGCGGCGGTGCTGGCCGCGGTGTACGCGGCGGGCGCCCTCGCTCCCGTCGTGCAGCCGCGGACCCCGGCGGGGGCGCTCTGGCTCACGGTGCTGTGGGCACTCTGGCTGGCGCTGCTGGCGCTGTCGCCGGACGCGACGTGGCTCGCGTTCCCGCTCTACTTTCTCCAGCTGCACCTGCTGGCGATGCGCTGGAGCCTGCCCGCCGTGGTGGTGACGGCGGGGGCCGCCATCGCCGGCTTCCTGCTGCACGGCGAGGAGGTCACCCCCGGCACGTTCATCGGCCCGCTGCTCGGGGCGGCGGTCGCGGTCGCCACGGTCCTCGGATACGACGCGCTGTTCCGCGAGAGCGAGCGGCGCCGCGAGCTCATCGAGGAGCTCGTCTCGACCCGCGCGGAGCTGGCCGAGGCGGAGCGCGCCGCCGGGACGCTCGCCGAACGCGAACGGCTGGCCCGCGAGATCCACGACACCCTCGCGCAGGGCCTGTCCAGCATCCAGCTGCTGCTCCGCGCCGCCGAACGCACCCTGCCCGCGGACGCCCCCGCAGCGGCCCATGTCCGCCGGGCTCGCACGGCCGCGCAGGACAATCTCGCCGAGGCCCGTCGCTTCGTACGCGCCCTGACCCCGCCCGATCTGGAGAACGGCTCCCTGGCCGCCGCCCTGGAGCGGCTCTCGGCCCGCACCACCACGCCCGGGCTGACGGTCCAGTTCGCCGTGAGCGGCACCCCGGTGGAGCTGCCGACCCCCTACGAGGTGGCGCTGCTGCGCACAGCACAGTCGGCGCTGGCCAACACGGTGCAGCACTCCGACGCGCGGCGGGCCGAGATCACGCTGAGCTTCATGGACACCTCGGTGGCGCTGGACGTGGTCGACGACGGCCGCGGCTTCACCGACGACTCCGCCGCGAGCGCGGGTACCGGGACGGGCGGCTTCGGCCTGCCGGCCATGCGGTCCCGGGCCCGTTCGCTGGGCGGCACCCTGAGCGTCGAATCGGCGCAGGGCCAGGGCACGGCAGTCGCCCTGACTCTGCCACTGCCCCTCCCCGACGGCCGGACCGGACAGGATGCCGCATGACCGTGACCCCCGCGATCCGGCTGCTGCTCGCCGATGACCACCCGGTCGTACGGGCGGGCCTGCGGGCCGTCCTGGACACCGAGCCGGACTTCCGCGTCGTCGCCGAGGCCGACACCGCGGAACGGGCGGTGGCCCTGGCCGCGACGGGCGAGTTCGACGTCGTCCTCATGGACCTGCAGTTCGGCGCGGGTATGCACGGTTCGGAGGCGACCGCCGCGATCACCGCGGTGCCCGGCGCGCCCCGGGTCCTGATCCTGACGACGTACGACAGCGACGCAGACATCCTGGCGGCGGTGGAGGCGGGAGCGGCCGGATATCTGCTCAAGGACGCCCCGCCGGAGGAGCTGGCCGCCGCGGTCCGTACCGCGGCGGCCGGCCGCTCGGCCCTGGCGCCGGCCGTCGCGCACCGGCTGATGGACCGCATGCGGACGCCGGCCCAGGCGCTCACCAAGCGCGAGCTGGAGGTTCTGCAGCTGGTCGGCGAGGGACTGTCGAACCTGCAGATCAGCAAGAAGCTGTTCCTCAGCCAGGCGACGGTGAAGTCTCATCTCGTGCACATCTACGCCAAGCTGGGCGTGGACTCGCGCACCGCGGCCGTGGCGGCGGCGACGGCCCGCAGGCTCATCCGCCGCTGAGACCGCCGAGGCGTGCCCCGCCCGCTTCAGCGACGCGGCGGCTCGCCGAACAGATCGACCGCGATCCGTACGTCCCTGAGTGCCGACGCCAGCGCGCTGACCGAGCCGACCGCCCCCGCGATCAGCAGCAGCGACCGGCGGAGCCGGGGAATCTCGGGCGCGCCGCCGGCCGCCATCGCGTCCAGCGCCGCCAGCTCGTCCTCGGCGATCGCCCGGTCCGGGAACTCCGCGGGATGTCCGGCCAGCTCCCGTCGGAGCCGGGAGACGGCCGTACGCAACTCCGCCACCCTCGGGTCCTCGCCACTGCTGGTCACCCGCGCCTGCCCCACGCTCTTCAACAAAGCACTCCCCCTCGCACATCTTTGTGCCGGTGTTTCGACCGAACCCCGAACGGTGGTCAAGTGTCCGGGGATGCGGGCAAGTTAACGCCATGACAGGTGCCGGGCGCCACTCCGCGGACGGAACTCGGAGTGTCCCCCGCATTGACGCGGGCCGGGAGACCGGCCCGGTCCGTGCGCGAACGGCCGGTCCGGTGTATCCAGGCGGCATGACAAGCACACCGCACACCCCCTCCTCACCCGCCCCGGCCACCTCGCCCGTCATCGCCGGCCTTCTGCTCGCGGCTGGTGGCGGACGGCGGCTCGGCGGGCGCCCGAAGGCGCTGCTGGAGCACCGTGGCCGCCTGCTGGCCGACCACGCGGTGGCCACGCTCCGGGAGGGCGGCTGCGGCCCGGTGCATGTGGTGCTCGGCGCGGCCGCCGACGAGGTGCGGGCCCGCGCCGCACTGTCCGGCTGCACGGTGAGCGTCAACCCGGAGTGGACCGATGGCATGGGCTCCTCACTGCGGGCGGGACTCACCGCCCTCGCCGGCACGGACGCGGACGCGGTGGTCGTCCTGCTGGTCGACCAGCCGGGCATCAACGCCGAAGCGGTGGCCCGGGTGCGTGCGGCGTACCGCTCACGGACGAGCCTGGCGGCGGCCTCGTACGGCGGTGAGCGGGGCCATCCGGTGCTCTTCGGGGCCGCGCTCTGGACGGACATCGCAGCGGGGGCGGTGGGCGACCAAGGAGCCCGGTCGTATCTGCGGGCGCACCGCGATGCGATCACGCTCGTCGAGTGTTCCGATGTGGCTCAGGCGTACGACATCGACACGGCGGAGGACCTGGCGCACCTTGAGTGAACGCACTGGCACGCTGCGCCATCAGGGCCCCACTTCTGTCGACCCGGAGAATCTCGACATCAACAAACCATTGAACTTCCACCATGAGGAAACTACTATCCACTGGTCAGAAGCCCTCTGCACCTCAGACGGCGACCACGGCCGTATCCCGGAGCCCTGGCACGCCGTGCCATTTCAGGCGACCCGGCGGCCGTGAGACGTCGCCCGCACCGCCCGCTGAAGGAGTGACAGCTCATGTCCGCACCAGCGCCGTCCTCGCTGGCCATCGTCGATGCCGAGCCCCTGCCCCGGCAGGACGAGGTCCTCACCCCCGCAGCCCTCGCGTTCGTGGCCGAACTGCACCGCAGGTTCACGCCGCGGCGGAACGAGCTGCTTGCCCGGCGCGGTGAGCGCCGCACGGAGATCGCCCGCACCTCCACGCTGGACTTCCTGCCGGAGACCGCCGCGATCCGTGCGGACGACTCCTGGAAGGTCGCACCGGCGCCGGCGGCGCTGAACGACCGCCGGGTGGAGATCACCGGTCCGACCGACCGCAAGATGACCATCAACGCCCTGAACTCGGGCGCGAAGGTCTGGCTCGCCGACTTCGAGGACGCCTCCGCCCCGACGTGGGAGAACGTCGTCACCGGCCAGCTCAACCTGATGGACGCGTACAACCGCGCCATCGACTTCACCGACCCGAAGTCCGGCAAGTCGTACGCGCTGAAGCCCGCCGACGAGCTCGCGACGGTCGTCACCCGCCCCCGCGGCTGGCATCTGGACGAGCGCCACCTCCAGCTCGACGGCACCCCGGTGCCCGGCGCGCTGGTCGACTTCGGCCTCTACTTCTTCCACAACGCGCAGCGCCTGATCGACCTCGGCAAGGGCCCCTACTTCTACCTCCCCAAGACGGAGTCGCACCTGGAGGCCCGCCTCTGGAACGACATCTTCGTCTTCGCGCAGGACTCCGTGGGCATCCCGCAGGGCACGGTCCGCGCGACGGTCCTGATCGAGACGATCACCGCCGCGTACGAGATGGAGGAGATCCTCTACGAGCTCCGCGACCACGCCTCCGGGCTGAACGCGGGCCGTTGGGACTACCTCTTCTCCATCGTCAAGAACTTCCGTGACGGCGGCTCGAAGTTCGTCCTGCCGGACCGCAACGCGGTGACGATGACCGCCCCGTTCATGCGGGCGTACACCGAACTCCTCGTCCGCACCTGCCACAAGCGCGGCGCCCACGCGATCGGCGGCATGGCCGCCTTCATCCCGTCGCGCCGGGACGCCGAGGTCAACAAGGTCGCCTTCGAGAAGGTCAAGGCCGACAAGGACCGCGAGGCCGGCGACGGCTTCGACGGCTCCTGGGTCGCCCACCCCGACCTGGTCCCGATCGCCATGGCCTCCTTCGACGCGGTCCTCGGGGAGAAGCCGAACCAGAAGGAGCGTCTGCGCGAGGACGTCTCGGTGGCCGCGGGCGACCTGATCGCCATCGACACCCTGCACGCCAAGCCCACGTACGACGGTCTGCGCAACGCCGTCGCGGTCGGCATCCGCTACATCGAGGCGTGGCTGCGCGGCATGGGCGCGGTCGCCATCTTCAACCTGATGGAGGACGCGGCCACCGCCGAGATCTCGCGCTCGCAGATCTGGCAGTGGATCAACGCGGACGTGGTCTTCGAGAACGGCGAGCACGCCACGGCGGAACTGGCCCGCAAGGTCGCGGCCGAGGAACTGACCGCGATCCGCACCGAGATCGGCGACGAGGCCTTCGCCGCCGGAAAGTGGCAGCAGGCCCACGACCTCCTGCTCCAGGTCTCCCTGGACCAGGACTACGCGGACTTCCTGACGCTGCCGGCGTACGAGCAGCTGCGCTGATCCCGCACGTACGCCTCCGCCCCGGTGCCGAACGGCGCCGGGGCGGAGTCACGTGCGGGGCACCCTGGCGGGCCCGTGGTGCGTCGGACCGTTGTGGAATCATCCCCGCGTCGGCCTTCGGAGCCCGACTCCGGCACGCATCGACCGAGGGAGCGCCGCGCCGCATGCCCGTCCATCGGGGAATGGGTCGCGCTGCCGGGCTGGGGCCTGCTTCAGCAGCCGGACGAAGCGGAGTGCGAGGCCGTACTCCACCGGGCGGCGGACGTCGTCGCCGCCGAGCTCGGGCCGCCGCTGCGCACGCTGCGCTCCGACGGCCGGCTCTGCCTGGGGCCGCACCTGCGCTGCCGGATCTGGCGGATGGGCGAACACGGTGTGGTGCTCGCCCCGCGCGAGGACGGCGGTCCCTACGGCTATCTGACGCATCTGGTCCTGACGGTGCATCCCTGGCCGGCGGGCGAGGAGCTGCCCGTCGGTGACGAGGACTGCCTGCGATGGGTGCGGGACCGCATCATCCTGTGAGACCGCGCCGTCCGGCCCGCGGAGTCCGCCGGAACTCCGCGGGCCGGAGAGCCTTTAACGCAGCCCGGTGTCCAGCGCGCTCATCAGCGTGCCCTGCGGGGTGTCCCCCGACATCTCCCAGACCATGACGCCCAGCAGGCCCTTTTCCTTCACATAGGCCGTCTTCCTGCCGATGGACCAGGTGTCATCGAACGACCACCAGTGGTTGCCGTTGTATCCGTAGGTCGATACGGACTGTTCGTCGTGGCGCACGGTCATCGTGGGGTACGCGCCGATCAGGTTGGAGTAGCCCCGGGTGCCGGCCTCCTCGGCGAACTGGCCGGGGGCCGCGCCGCCCGCGGGCTGCCATTCGCCGGCCGCTCCGCCGTCGGTGACGTTCTGCCAGCCGCGGCCGTAGAACGGGATGCCGAGGGTCAGTTTGCGGGGTTCGACGCCCGCGTCGGTGTACGCCTTGATGGCGGCGTCCGCGCTGAAGTGGAAGTCGTACGGGTCCTGGTCGTCGGTGTAGAGGTTGGCCTGGTGGCCCGCGCGGTTCGGCTCCCAGGAGTTGTCGCTGCCCGAGCCGTGGAAGTCGTAGCCCTGGACGTTGGCCACGTCGAGGGAGTCGAACACCTTGGACAGGTCCCAGCCCTCGTCGATCTTCTGCGGGTCGGCGGGGGTGAACGCGGTCAGGAGCCGGTGACCGCCGCCCAGGGCGTCCAGTTGCTTGCGGAACTCGGCGAGCAGCAGGGTGAGGTTGCCCTTGTCCTGCGGCGCGTAGTGGTTGCCGGGGTGTCCGGTGCCGGTGCCGGGCCACTCCCAGTCGATGTCGAAGCCGTCGAAGATGCCGGCCGCGGTGCCGGGGCCGCCCGCACCGTTGTACTCGGGCAGGTTGCCCTTGATGTACATGTCGATGCAGGAGGAGACGAACTTCTTGCGCGCCGCGTCGGTGGCGGCGACGTCGGAGAAGTACTTCGAGTAGGTCCAGCCGCCGAGCGAGACCACGATCTTGAGGTCCGGGTGGAGCTTCTTCAGCTTCTTCAACTGATTGAAGTTGCCCCGCAGTTTGCCCCAGCCGTCGTCCGCGACCCCGTCCACGGACTGGGCGGCCCCGAACGGGCGGGCGTAGTCGGCGTCCGCGTCACCGGCTCCGGTGCCCTGTTCGGGGTCCTGGGGGTCGGCGGTGGTTCCCTTCGTGACTCCGTTGAGGCAGGTGAGGTTGTTCGGGTCGATGTTGGCGAAGGCGTAGTTGACGATGTCGAGCTTCCCGGCGGCGCCGGAGTCGTGGAGGTTCTTCACGAAGTACTGGCGGCCGTAGATCCCCCACTGGACGAAGTAGCCGACCTTCGCGTAGTTGCCGGCGCCCACGATGTCGTCGGTCTTCACGGTGAGGGTGTTGCTCGCGGGCGAGGCGTTGTCGGCCGCGTCACGGGCCTTGACCGTGAAGGTGTACGAGGTCGAGGGAGACAGGCCGCCGATGGTGGCGGTGGCCGTGCTGCCGGAGACCGTGGTGGCCAGGGCGGAGCCGCGGTAGATGTCGTACGCGGCGACCCGCTGGTTGTCCGTCGCGGCGGTCCAGGCCAGCGTGACGGACGAGGAGTCGGTCGCGGTGGCGCGCAGGGCGGCCGGGGCCGTCGGCGGGGAGGTGTCGGTGGCCGGGTCGACGGTGGTGACGGCCAGCGGAGCGCTCTCGGCGGAGACGTTCCCCCGGGTGTCCTTGGCCCGGACGGTGAAGGAGTAGGCGGTGGCGGGGGTGAGACCGCTGACCGTGGCGGAGGTCGTCGCCGTGGCCGATCCCATCACCTTGCCGCCGGCCAGGATGTCGTACGAGGCCACGGGGAAGTCCCCCGCGGTGGCGGCGGTCCAGGACAGTGAGGCGGTGCGGGCGGTCACGTCGGTCCGCTTGAGACCGCCGGGTGCGCCGGGCGGCGCGTCGGCGGACCCGTCGCACTTGTCTCCGTTGATCCGGCAGCCGGCCGGCGCGGTGATCGGGCCGGTGGCGACGAACCAGAAGCTGTACGGCTCGGTGGTGCTGTGCGCGGCGACCGTGCCGTTGTAGTGGGCGTTGACCGCGGTGATGTGGCTGCCCCGGGTGGTGACGGTGCCGTTGTACGAGGAGCTCATCGCGACCCCGGCGGGCAGGTCGAATTCCAGGCTCCAGCCGGTGACGGCCGCGTCGGTGTCGTTGCGCAGGACGTAGGTGCCCTTCCACCACGGGCCGTTGTCGGCCGAGGTGAAGGTCGCCGTGAGCTTGCCCGCCGCGTGTGCGGGAGCGGCCTGGAGGGACAGCAGGGTGAGAAGGAGGGCGAGGACGGCGAGCAGTGCGGTCGCCGTCCTCCGTCTGAGGGGCATGTGCTCGAACATGGTTCTCCCTTGCGGCTGGGACCGGTGAGGCGGTCCTCGGGGGGAGCGGATACATGTCGTTCCATGGAGCACAGGGGAAAGTAATTGGTCTGGACCAACTCGTCAATAGGTACAGACCAATTAGCCTCTCGCCACCCTCTCCGCCTCCGGCGGAAAACTGCTCAGCCGCCGAGCACGACGGTGCGCGCCGCCGAGAAGTCGCCCCACTTCCCGTCGGGGAGCTTCGCGCGGATCTTCATCGAGTAGCGGGTGCCGCGCGGGTCGGTGACGGTGAGCCGGTAGCTCGCCCGGCCCGCGGGCGGCTCGCCGCCCCAGACGATCGTGGTGGTCAGCCGACCGTCCAGATACAGCTGGTAGGCGGGTATCTTCCCGCCCGTCTCCGGCTGCTTCCAGTCCAGGTCGACGGCGTACTCCTTGCCCTGGGCGCTGCTCGTGATCCGCAAATCCGTGGGGGCGGTACTGGCGGGTGCGCCGGGGGCTGTCGCCGTAGTGAGGTCGAAGGTGTTGCTGTCGGGCGACGAGGTGTCGGCCGCGTCGCGGGCGCGGACCGTGAAGGTGTAGACGGTGCCGGGGCGCAGCCCGGTCAGGCGGGCCGTGGTCTGCGCGCCGGGGACGCTGTGGATCCGGGAGCCCTCCTGGTAGATGTCGTACGAGGTGACGCCGACATCGTCCGTGGAGCCGCCCCAGGACAGGGTCGCGGCCCTGCTGCCGTCGACCTTGCCGCGCAGTTTCACCGGCCTGGTGGGGGCCTCGTGGTCGGCGGGAGTGGGCGCGGGGGTGGTGACGGCCGCGGCGGCGCTCGGCGCGGAGAGGTTTCCGGCGGCGTCACGGGCACGGACGGTGAAGGTGTAGGCGGTGGAGGCGGTCAGCCCGTCCACGTCGATCATCACCTTCGCCGCCGGGACGGACTTGACCTTCCTGCCCTGACGGTAGACCTCGTAGCCGGTGACGGCCCTGTCGTCGGTGGCGGGTTCCCACATCACATGGGCGGACGTGGCACTGCTCGCCTGGACGGTCACCCCGTGGGGCGCGGTCGGTTTCCGGGAGTCCGCCTCGGCCTCCGAGTCGCAGGCGGTGAGCGTGGCGAGGAGCAGGGCGGCAGAACAGGCCAACGCGGCAGTTGCGTGGGGGCGTTGCACGGTGGTGCCTTCCATCCGAAGCAATGGTCCAGACCTGTATCGCATGGTGTGGGGGTCGCCGACAAGAGGACGGAGCGGAACGTTCCGCAATGTGCCGGTGTGCGCCGCACCGGTGTGGCACCACCTGGCCCTCGTGGCGCGCCGAGCGATGATTCCGTGGCGCTCGGGCAGTCTGCACAGGTATGGATACGCAGACGAACTCCGCACCCCTCCTCGACCTCGGACCGGCGGCCCGGCAGATCACCGGAATGCTCACCGCCATCGACGACGCCCGGCTGTCCGGCCCGACCCCCTGCCCCGATGTCACCGTCGGCGCGATGCTGGCCCACGTGGAGGGGCTGGCCGTGGCGTTCCGGGATGCCGCGCGCAAGGAGCTGGGGGCCACCACCGACACGGCGCCCTCGGTGGAGTCGGGGGTCCTCGACGGCGGCTGGCGTTCCACCCTGCCCGCAGCGCTCGACGACATGGTGGCGGCCTGGCGCGCACCCGACGCCTGGCAGGGCATGACCCGGGCGGGCAGCGTGGACCTGCCGGGCGAGGTGGCCGGCATGGTCGCGCTCAACGAGCTGGTGCTGCACGGCTGGGACCTGGCTAGGTCGACCGGGCAGTCGTACGGGGCCGAGGAGGCGCATCTGCGCAACACGCTGGCGCTGCTTGCCGACGTGGGCGACAACCCGCCGGCCGACTCCCCGTTCGGGCCGCCGGTCCCCGTCCCGGACGACGCGCCGCTGCTGGACCGGGCGGTCGCCCGCAGCGGCCGGCGCCCGGACTGGCTGCCGGAGAGCTGAGGGCCACCGCGTCAGCTGGTGAAGAACTCCGTGATCTGCTGGGCGACCTGGTCGGCGTGGACCTCGTGGAGCCGGTGGCCGCCGCCGATCGTGAGGAGGTGGCAGTCGGGAATCAGCGAGGCCATGTCCTGGAGCCGGGCCTGCGGCATGGTGCTGGCCGGGCCGCCGGCGAGCATCAGCGTCGGGGCCACGATCTCACCGAGCCCCTCGGCCCAGGCCGGGTCGGGGTCGGCCAGCTGGGTGCGTACGGCTCCGAGCACGGCCTCGTCGTAGTCGACCGGCCCTGCGGGCGGCACGTCGGGGCCCGCCGCTCCGGGGAACGGCGGCGGGGTCTCCACCAGCACCAGCCGCTCCACCCGGTCCGCATGCGTCTGGGCGAAGAGATGGGCGACGACGCCTCCCATGCCGTGGCCGACGAGGCCGACGCGGTCGAGCTCGCAGGCGTCGAGAAAGCCGAAGAGGTCGTCGAGCATGAGCTCGAAGTCGTACTCGTCGGGCCAGTCGCTTTCGCCGTGGCCCCGCAGGTCGAGGGCGTACACCCGCCATTCCTGACCGAGCAGACTCCCGGCCGCCTCCCAGCTCGCGGCGGAATCGCCGAGGCCGTGCAGCAGCACGACGGGCGAGCCGAACGGGTCGCCCCAGGTCCGGTACGCCATTCGTACATCGCCGACATCCACAACAGACTGATCATCCATACCGTTCCTATTCAGTGAGCAGGAGTGAATCTTGGACCCATTCTTGCTCGCCGCGGACATCCCGAACGGTTTGGGTGTCCTGGTCGCCCGCGTTCTCGCCGTGTCCGGTGGCACGGATCGTGTCCGTGGTCCGGGGATGCGGGGGCGGGGTTCCTCACGCCCAGGGGCACGCCGGTCGGTCTGGAGGGTCCGATGCCCGTGTACATCGCTCTGGTGTGCGCGGGGCGGTGCCGTCCGTCGCCGGATCGGGTGTCCGAGGGCGCGTCGCCCGATCGCGATACCGGCGGCATCGTGACGGGACATTCTGCGGCGGGGTGTGGTCAGTGGCTTTTGCCAGTGCTGACCGCCCCACATTGAGGTATAGGCGGGGTCGACCGCGATGATGGCCAGGCCGTGTTCGGCGGCCATGGAGACGAGGCGGGCCTTGAACTTCCCGGTGGGGATGCCGGAGATCAGCTGCCGGAAGCGTTTCCTGCGGCCGTGCTTCTCCCTGGTCTTCTCCGCACCGAAGTCGAGGTCCTCGATGGCGATCGCCGCGACACGGGTCTGTTTGGCCCAGTGCAGGAGGCGGGTGAGGGCGTGGCGGAGTTGCGCGTCACGGCGGTGGGCGGTGCCCGTGAGGTCGTAGACGAAGCGGTGAGGTTCGCCGACGGGGTTGCCGTGGGGGTCGAGGCGATAGGCGGCGAAGTGGTCGGCGTTGGTGTCGACACCGATCACACCTTGGGCCAGGGCCGTTTCCAGGGGGATGGCGGGCACGGTGGGGCGTTTCCAGGAGGCGGTCAGGTACCAGCGCCCACGCGTGGTGTCGTGGTTGATGCGGTAGGCAACGGCCCAGTTCGCCTCGATACGGTCAGCCCACTCCACACCCCGGTGCGCGAACGCCACGGTGGAGGTGAGGGTGTAGCGGCCGTGCTTGGCGTTGGCCAGGTAGGCGAGCGGAGCGGGCAGCTTGATGCTGACCTGGCCGTCTGGGGTGACGCGGATCGTCTCGTTCCCGTACCGCTTGCCCGACTCACCGTCCGCTGCCAGGAACCAGCGCTCCGCCTCCCACCACTCACGCCACCGGCCTTCGGTGAGCCCGGCCTCGGCGAGGTGGTGGCGGGTGTTGAGCATCCGTTTCCCGCCCCGCACCACCCGCACCCGCTCCGCCTGCCAGTCCGCCACCGCGGCGGCGTGGCGGGCTTCCAGGGCTTTGAGGCGGCGGGACTTGTGGAACCACTCACCCCGGGACCGGTAACCACCGGGGCTGCGTTCGGTGCCCCTCGCTCCGATGGGGAGCGACAGGCGGTGCCGTAGCACCTTGATGCCGGCTTCAAGGCTGCGGATGTGTGCGGCCTGGCAGCGTCGGGCGAGTGCCCACTGATCATGCGTCGCCTTCGTGATCGCCCCGGCGATTCTGGACGACGACTCCTTCGTCAGCTCCCGCTTCCGCGTGGCCCAGGTGTCAGCACCATGGTTCGGGCCGTCCGCGCACCGGGCCTTCAGGTCCTGGGAGGCCAGCGCACCCTGATGGGCCCCACAACCCTCAGCACGTGCTCGTCCCGCAGGCTGAGGTGCTTGAGACGGTCCCGCACCGCCACCCCCGAAGGGCCCGGGGCCACGAACGGCACCGCCAACTCCCGTACACCAGCCAATGATGACCACACCCCCAACCCGCAACCGCCGAGCAACCCGTCGCCCGGCACAACGAGCCACCACGACCAAGGTCACCCATTCGGCGCTAGAACTCTCGTTCCCGCCCTCACTCACCGCACCATCGGACTCACCCCATACGCCAACGCACTTGTGCACACTCAACCGACACCAGCTCACAGCCCCTGACGCTACAGCCGAGTAAGTAAAGATCATCCCCACGGCCTGGCAGGCTGGAAAGGTGAAGCTCACCGCGCGTTCCCCCGTCGTCACCTCCGTCGCTCTCGCCCTGGCCGCCGCCCTGCTGTCCGGGTGTACGGGGGCGGGTACCGGCAGCGCCTCGGGCAAGGGGGGCACGGGTCCCGGACTGGACGATCCGGCGAAGAAGGACATCGCCATGCAACTGGTCTCCAGCGCGGAGAACTCGACCCTCGACTGGAAAGCGCAGTACGGCTACATCCAGGACATCGGTGACGGCCGCGGGTACACGGCCGGCATCATCGGATTCTGCTCCGGCACCGGCGACATGCTCCGGGTGGTCGAGCGGTACGCGAAGGCGCGGCCCGGAAATCCGCTGGAGCGGTTCCTGCCCGCCCTGCGCGGGGTGGTGGGGAGCGACGCGCACACGGGACTCGGCCGTCCGTTCACCGAGGCGTGGTCGAAGGCCGCGGATGACGCGGCGTTCCGTGCGGCCCAGGACACCGAGCGGGACCGGGGGTACTTCGAGCCCGCGGTCGCACAGGCGAAGAAGGACGGGCTGGGCACGCTCGGGCAGTTCATCTACTACGACGCCTATGTGATGCACGGGGCGGGCGACGCGGAGGGCACGGTCGGCTTCCGTACGATGCGCCGCCAGGCACTCGCCGAGGACCGGCCCCCGGCACGGGGCGGCGACGAGGGCACGTACCTCGACGCCTTCCTCGACGCGCGCGTCGAGGCGATCGGCAAGGAGCCCTCGCACAGCGACACCAGCCGGGTCGAGACGGCACAGCGCGTCTTCGTGCGCGAGGGGAATTTCGGCCTGGAGACACCGCTGCGGTGGACGGTGTACGGCGACAGCTATCTGATCAAGAGGCCGGACGCTTCGTAAACCCAAGATCGACAGGCGCGCGAAGCGTTGGCCGAGCGACCCGTGTGCGCCGGTGCGCATGGCATGTGACCTGCACTTTCACTCCATCAGGGAAGGCTTCATCCGCCCGTGTCCCGGTGGCCGGCCGGCCCGTTGAGGCGGGCGGACGGTCCACGCGCCGTGGGCCGGATCACTGAGGAGTTCGCGACATGATGAAGAAGATTCTGCTGGGCGCGGCCATGCTGACCGCCGGTCTGGGACTGGCCGTCTCGCCCGCCGCCCAGGCCACCCCGAGCACGACCGCCGCGCACAGCAAGGCGGCACCGGCCCAGGTCTGCACGGTCAACGACAACGGGGTGAACTTCCGTGGCGGTCCGGGGACGGACTACCCGGTGCTGGGTCAGGTGAACCGGGGCCAGAACCTCGACTACCGCGGCCAGCAGGGCAACTGGGTGATGGGCGACCTGTGGGGCGGTCCCACCGGCGTCTGGATCCACGTGGCCTACCTGGACTGCTGACCCGGCACTTCACAGCCCCGCACCGGCCGCCCTCGCGCCCGGTGCGGGGCTTTCGCACGCCCGGACCGCACGAACTCGCCCGCGTCGCAGGGGTGTACGACCACCGTTCGACTCTGATAGTAAAGCTTCCTAACAGAACAATCGGAACGACGAACTCCCTTGGAGGACTGGTGCACGCTCCCCACAAGCGCACCGCACGTCGCAACAACCGATCCGTGCGCGTCGCACTCGTCGCGCTCGGTCTGACCCTCACGGCGATTCCCGCCACCGCCTTCGCAGGCACCGCACCCGCCCCCACGGCGGTTCACCACCAGGAGGCAGCCGCGACCGGGCTCGACGATCCGGCGAAGAAGGACATCGCCATGCAACTGGTCTCCAGCGCGGAGAACTCCTCGCTGGACTGGAAGGCGCAGTACGGCTACATCGAGGACATCGGTGACGGCCGTGGCTACACGGCGGGCATCATCGGATTCTGCTCCGGCACCGGCGACATGCTCGACCTGGTGGAGCTGTACACCCAGCGGGAGCCGGGCAACCCGCTCGCCGAGTACCTGCCGGCCCTGCGCGCCGTGGACGGCACCGATTCGCACGACGGCCTCGATCCCGGGTTCAGCGAGGCCTGGGAGACCGCGGCCGGCGATCCGGCGTTCCAGCAGGCGCAGAACGACGAACGCGACCGGGTCTACTTCGACCCGTCGGTCGGCCGGGGCAAGAGCGACGGGCTGGGCACACTGGGCCAGTTCGCGTACTACGACGCCATCGTGATGCACGGCGACGGCGGCGACAGCACGAGCTTCGGTTCGATCCGCGAGCGCGCTGTCGCCCGGGCGAAGCCGCCGTCCCAGGGCGGCGACGAGGCCACCTACCTCAACGCCTTCCTGGACGCGCGGGTCTGGGCCATGAAGCAGGAGGAGGCCCACTCGGACACGAGCCGGGTGGACACCGCCCAGCGGGTCTTCCTGGAGAACGGCAATCTGAACCTGGATCCGCCGCTCGACTGGAAGGTGTACGGCGACAGCTTCCACATCGGCTGACGCACCGGGCCGCGATCGGCTGTGGCGCGTACGACCGCCCTCACGGCGGAACCGTACGCGCCACAGTGCTGTGACCGACCGTCAGTGCACGGCCACGGGAGCGGGGTTGGCCTTCTCGTGGTCCTCCTGTTCCGCATCCGGCCCGGCGTCCGGTTTCCGGCCCAGGTGGTTGAAGGCCAGGTTGAGGACGATCGCCACGACGCACCCGGTCGAGATGCCCGAGTCGAGGACGACGAGCAGGTCCTCCGGGAACGCGTGGTAGAACTCCGGCGCGGCGATCGGTATCAGCCCGACGCCCACGGCGGCGGCGACGATCAGCGCGTTCTCGCCCTTCTCCAGCGCGGCGGAGGCCAGCGTCTGGATGCCGCTCGCGGCGACGGAGCCGAACAGCACGATGCCCGCGCCGCCCAGCACCGGCAGCGGCACCAGCGCGATGACGGAGGCCGCCACCGGGCACAGGCCGAGCAGGATGAGGATGCCGCCGCCGGCTGCGACGACGAACCGGCTGCGGACCTTCGTCATCGCGACCAGCCCGATGTTCTGGGCGAAGGCACTGCACATGAAGCCGTTGAACAGCGGGCTGATGGCGCTGCCCAGGGTGTCGGCACGCAGACCGCCCTCGATGGTGCGCTCGTCCGCGGGCCGGTCGACGATCTTGCCGAGGGCCAGCATGTCCGCGGTCGACTCCGTCATGCAGACCAGCATCACGATGCACATCGAGACGATCGCGGCGATCTCGAACTGCGGCGCCCCGAAGTGGAACGGGGTGGGGAAACCGATGACGTCGGCGTCCTTGATGGCACCGAAGTCGGTGATACCGACGGGGATCGCGACGAGTGTGCCGATGACGAGTCCGAGCAGGATCGCGATCTGCTGGAGGAAGCCGCGCAGCAGTTTCCGCAGGGCCAGGACGATCACCAGGGTGACGGCCGCCATCGTGATGTTGGTGGTGGAGCCGTAGTCGTCGGCGGTGGCGTTGCCGCCCTGGGACCAGTTGAAGGCGACCGGAAGCAGGGAGACGCCGATCAGGGTGATGACCGTGCCGGTGACGACGGGTGGGAAGAAGCGGACCAGTTTGCAGAAGTAGGGGGCGAGGACGAAGCCGAGGAGGCTGGCGACGATGATCGCACCGAAGATCACGGCGATGCCGTCGTGTCCGCGGTCCTTGCCGATGGCCACCATCGGCGTCACTCCGGCGAACGAGACGCCGTTGACGAACGGCAGCCGGGCGCCTATTCGCCAGAAGCCGAGCGTCTGGAGCAGGGTGGCTATGCCCGCGGTGAACAGGCTCGCCCCCATGAGGAAGGCGGTCTCCTTGGCGGTGAGGCCCACGGCGGGCCCCACGATCATGGGCGGGGCCACCACGCCCGCGTACATCGCGGCCACGTGCTGGAGACCGCTGGTGAACATCTTCAGTGGGGGGAGCGTCTCGTCGACCGGATGCTTCCGGTCGGACGGGGACGATTCCGGGTCGGGTGCTGCACTTGCGTCGTTGCGAAACCTGGGCGTAGCTGCCACGGCGGTTCCTCCGGTCGGGTACACATCTGCGGCGACGTGGGTGTCAGGGAGGTGGTGCCGGGGCCGGTCACCGGGACATGTGCCAGAAGTGTCCACCGGACCGGGCCCCGTGTGGTGCGTTGATGCAGGTGGGGCAGGTCGTGCAGCTGGTGCGGGCAGCTTGGATCGCCGGTACGGGAGGCGCGTACGTCTGAGGTACGCGCCTCCCCCACCGGTTGCCGTGGACCCCGCTCGGGTCCACGGCGGCCGGCCGAGGGCCGTCCCCCTCGGCCGGCCGGTATCGGGGCGCCGGGGAAGCCGTCAGGCTCCGGCGGCGATCTGCGCGAGGCGGCGGGCCTCGTCGCGGGTGGCGCGGGCGATGGCGTCCTCGTCCACGGTGGTCAGGCGGTTGGACTCCACGACCGGCTTGCCGTTGACGAGCGACAGCGTGACCGGGGCGGCGGCGCCGAAGACCAGGGCGGTCACCGGGTCCGCGATGGAGGCGTGGGCGAGGGTGTCCAGCTTCCAGAGCACGAGGTCGGCGAGCTTGCCGGGCTCCAGGGAGCCGATCTGGTCGGCACGGCCGAGGACCTGGGCGCCGCCGTACGTACCCAGGCGCAGGGCCTGACGGGCGTTCAGGGCACGTTCGCGGTGCGGGCCGAGGCGGTTGATGAGGAGGGCGTTGCGCAGTTCGGTGTGGAGTTCGCCGGACTCGTTGGAGGCGGTGCCGTCGACGCCGAGGCCGACCGGGACGCCCGCGGCGAGCATGTCCGGGACCCGGGCGATGCCCGCGGCGAGGCGGGCGTTGGAGGACGGGCAGTGGGCGACACCGGTGCCGGTGCGGGCGAACGCGGCGATGTCGGAGTCGTTCATGTGGACGCAGTGCGCCATCCACACGTCGGCGCCGAGCCAGCCGGTCGACTCGAAGTAGTCGGTCGGGCCCATCCCGAACAGCTCGTGGCAGAACTTCTCCTCCTCCACGGTCTCCGAACCGTGCGTGTGCAGCCTGACCCCGCGCCGACGCGCCAACTCGGCGCCCTCACGCATGAGTTCGGTGGACACGGAGAACGGGGAGCAGGGTGCGACGGCGATCTGGGTCATCGCGTCGAAGGAGGTGTCGTGGTGCGCGTCGATGGTCGCCTCGGTGGCGGCCAGCGCGCCTTCGAGGGTCTCCACGGCGAAGTCCGGCGGCAGCCCGCCGTCCTTCTCGCTGCGGTCCATGGACCCGCGGGCGAGGGTGAACCGTACGCCCATGTCGCGGGCGGCGCCGATGATCGCGCCGGACAGGTCGCCGGAGCCCTTCGGGTGCACGTAGTGGTGGTCCATCGCGGTGGTGACACCGCCGCGGGCCATCATGGCGAGCGAGCCCTGCGCGGCGGCGGCGGCCATCGGCTCGTCGATGCGCGCCCAGGTCGGGTACAGCGCGACCAGCCACTCGAAGAGGTTGTGGTCGGTGGCCAGGCCGCGGGTGATCCACTGGTAGAAGTGGTGGTGCGTGTTGATCAGACCGGGCGTGACGAGGTGCCCGGTGCCGTCGATCCGGCGTACGACGTTGTCCAGGCCCTCCGGAGCCCGGCCGGCGCCGACGGACTCGATGCGGTTGCCCGCGACGACGACATGGCCCGAGGCGTACTCGGTGTCGTCGGCGTCGACGGTCGCGATCGAACAGTTCTCGATGACGATGCGTTCCACTCGGTCGGCTCCCGGTGCTGCCATGGTGCTTCCTTCTCTCATCAGCGATGTGGGCACGGCAGGACCCTAGGAGGATTTGAGTGCCACAGCCGTGCGGCCGTGGGTGCCGAGATGGTGGAAGAACAGGTTGAGCAGGACCGCGACCAGCGCCCCGGCACTGATGCCGGAACCCAGGACGGTCTGCGCCCAGGACGGGAATCCCGTGTAGAAGCCGGGCGCGGCGAGCGGGATGATGCCCGCGCCGAGCGCCACGGCGACCAGGACGATGTTGGAGCTGTCGTCGAGTCCGGCCTCGGAGAGCGTACGGATGCCGCTGACGGCGATCGATCCGAACAGGACGATGCCGGCGCCGCCGAGCACGGGCATCGGGACGAGCGAGACGACCGCGCCGAGGACCGGGAAGACGCCGAGGACCAGCAGGGCGCCGCCCGCGGCGGCGACCACGTACCGGCTGCGCACCTTCGTCAGCGACACCACGCCGACGTTCTGCGCGAAGGCACTGGTCGGGAATCCGCCGAAGACCGGTCCGAGGAAGGTGGCGATGCCGTCGGTACGCAGTCCGCGGGTGATGGTCCTGCCGTCGGTGCGCCGGTCGCAGATCTCGCCGAGCGCGAGCATGCCGGCACAGGACTCGGTCATCAGGACGAGCATCACGATGCAGAGGGAGAGGATCGCGGCGGGCCGGAACTCGGGGGCGCCGAAGGCGAAGGGGGTGGGGAG
>NZ_JAELVH010000250.1 GCF_019399235.1 Streptomyces poriferorum
ACCGGTCAGCAGCACCGTGCCGCCGAGGGTGCCGAGCGCCACGGCCGAGTCCAGCGGGCCGGTCTTGGGCAGGGACGTGTCGGTGTCGGGCGTGGTCGCGCCGCCGCTCGTGCCGCCGCCCGCCGCGGTGACGTCCAGGGAGAGCGAGGGGCCCGGGTTGTTCGACGGGGTGCAGGTCGTCGTCGTACCGAGCGCCTTGATGGTGAGCACCCCGGCGGTGAAGTCGACCTTGCCGCTCTTCTTCGGGGTGTAGGTACCCGACAGGTCGTTGATCTTGATGGGGCTGTTGGCGGGAATGGCCGCGGAGTTGGCCGGGCCGGAGACCTGGACCTGTCCCGGGTCGGCGCCGCCCACCTTGATCACCGCACTGGGGTTCATCGCGCCCTTGCCCAGTTCGACCGGGCTGGAGGAGACGCCCTTCTGGAAGGACATGGTGAGCTTGTAGCCGCTGCCGCTCTTGACGCTCTTGATGTCGATCGGTGAGACGGCGGCCTTGTCACCGATCGGGGTCTTGCACTTGTAGTTGACGTCGACGACCGTCGCGTGGGCGGCGGGCGCGGCCAGCAGCACCACCGCGCCGGCCAGCCCGGACGCCAGCGCGAGAGCTGTTCGCTTCTGGTTCGACACCTCGAGTTCCCCTCATGCCGGGAGTCGCCGCGCACCGCTCGGGTGCGGCGCAAGTAACTGACGACACATCAGATTGGCCGTCAAGGTACGCCCGGGGCCTTGTGGAGGGAAGACAAAGAGCGCGCCGATCCGGCGCGCTCTTCGAGGGGCGTACGAGCCCGGGGGGACGAGCGGGGAAACCCGCACGGGGCTACACGGGGGCGGCCAGCTCCGCCCAGACGGTCTTGCCGGGCTCACCCGGCATCCGCACGACTCCCCAGTCCAGGCAGAGCCGCTGCACGATGAACATGCCGTGACCACCGGGCCGTCCGGCGCGGTGCGGCGTACGGGGAGCGGGCTGTCCCGCACCGCCGTCGGCGACCTCCACCCGCAGCGCCTTCGGCGTGCGGGCGATGCGGAGCTCGTCGGGGCCGTCCGCGTGCAGACAGGCGTTGGTGACCAGCTCGGAGACGACCAGCAGGACGTCCTCGGCGGCTGCACGACGGTCGGCGGTCGAGGCGGGGAGCCAGCCCCAGTCATGGAGCGCCTGGCGGGCGAAGTCGCGGGCCGTCGGCACGATGCCGGTGGCATCCCGCAGCGACAGCGTGCGCCACTGCCGCCCCGCGGACTCCGCGGACTCAGCGGGCGCGGCGGAGGGAACGCCGGTATCCGCGTCCGCGCGGATGCCCGCGTCGGCGCGTGCACCCACGCCTGCGCCCTCCGGCTCGCGGCCGAGGTCGCCCGGCGGATGCTGCCGGGTGGTGCCCATCAGCGCTTCACCTCACCGATTCACCATGTCGCCATTGAACAGATACAGATACAGATACGAATACTGATACGGACACCGATAGGGATACCGGAGACACGAGTGTGCAGGTCTCTCACCGCTCACCGAGGTGTCTCCTGCCCTGCCGTTTCGCGACAACACCCACTTCGCCTACGCGGAACGCGTGACACGGGCAACAGATGGGGCGCCCGGGGTGTAGAACCGCGGCACGATCAGGTGTCCAGGGCCTCTTCGAGGGAGTCGTGGACGGTGAATACCGCCTCGGCCCCGGTGATCTCGAAGACCCGTGCCACCACCGGCAGCATTCCGGCCAAATGGACCCCTCCCCCGGCCGCCTCCGCCTTGAGGCGGGCACCGAGCAGCACATTGAGCCCGGTGGAATCACAGAATTCGAGTTCCGAGCAGTCGACCACCAGGCGCGCACGCCCCTGCTCGACCGCGTGCTCCAAGGGCTCGCGCAGCAGGTCCGCCGTGTGGTGATCGAGCTCACCCACCGGTTTCACGACCTCGCTGCGGCCCTCGGTCCGGGTCTCGACCTGAAGCCGGCCCCGGTTCGCACTGCCGACCGTCCCGCGGTCCATGCCCGTTCCTCTTCATCTCGTCACTGTCCGCATCGATGCACATGCAGATGAGTTGCAGCTATCGCTGACGTTCTTGAAACTCTACGCGTTCCGTGCGCCACGTGGTAGCCGAAGAACTCAACATACCGGACATATGGCGTCAATTGGCGCTTGTAACGACCCGCAGGAACCGGGTAAGGGTAGGGGGACACCCGAAACACGGCCGGCTTTGGAGGCGCCGCTTCACCGCAGGAACACGTATGGGCATCGGCAGCCATATGCCGAGAACGATGGAGGAGACCATGTCACCCCGGCTCGACGAACCGCGTACCCACAACGCGACGTCAGCATGTCCTCAGGGACTGACCGAATCAGACTCCCCTGCTGCGGCCGTCCTGGACGGCACGCGCAACCGCACCACCAGCAGTGGCAGTGACACCAGCAGTTCCGATGACGACAACAGCACCGAAGGCGTGACCGGTCTCGAAGGACTTCCCGAGATCCCGCCCTACGCCGAAGTGGGGCCGGTGGACGCCAGGGCCCTGTCGAAGACGCTCTTCGCCCGGCTGGAATCCCTCGAAGAGGGCACGCACGAGTACTCCTACGTGCGCAACACGCTCGTCGAACTGAATCTTGCCCTGGTCAAGTTCGCCGCCTCCCGGTTCCGCTCGCGCAGCGAACCGATGGAGGACATCATCCAGGTCGGCACCATCGGCCTGATCAAGGCGATCGACCGGTTCGAGCTCAGCCGCGGCGTCGAGTTCCCGACCTTCGCGATGCCGACCATCATCGGGGAGATCAAGCGCTTCTTCCGCGACACCAGCTGGTCCGTGCGCGTACCGCGCCGCCTGCAGGAACTGCGGCTCGACCTGGCCAAGGCGGGCGACGAGCTCGCCCAGCAGCTGGACCGCTCGCCCACCGTGGGCGAGCTCGCCGACCGCCTCGGCATCACCCACGACGAGGTCGTCGAGGGCATGGCCGCGAGCAACGCGTACACCGCGAGCTCGCTGGACGCCAAGCCCGAGGAGGACGACAACGAGGGCGCGCTGGCCGACCGGATCGGCTACGAGGACCACGGACTCGAAGGCATCGAGTACGTCGAGTCCCTGAAGCCGCTGATCGCCTCGCTGCCGGGCCGCGACCGGACGATCCTCTCGCTCCGGTTCGTCGCCAACATGACGCAGTCGGAGATCGGCGAGGAGCTCGGCATCTCGCAGATGCACGTGTCGCGCCTGCTCTCCCGCACCCTGGCCAAGCTCCGCAAGGGACTGACCCTGGAGGAATGAGCGAGCACCCCGCGACACGCTTGCGGGACTGCTCGACCGGCTCACGGATCAAGGACCTGCCCCGCCGAGGGGCAGGTCCTTCCGCGTTCCCGAGCCGGTCAGGAGGGGCGGGGCGCCACGACCCGCTCGCCGCGCCGCCAGACCTCGTGGACCAGCGGGACGCCCGGCCGGTAGGCGAGGTGAACGTGACTGGGGGCGTCGAGGACCACCAGGTCGGCGCGGGCGCCGGGGGCGATCCGGCCGATGTCGTCGCGGCGCAGGGCCGCCGCGCCGCCCGCCGTGGCGGACCAGAGCGCCTCGTCGGGGGTCATCCCCATGTCCCGGACGGCGAGGGCGACGCAGAACGGCACGGACGAGGTGAACGAGGAGCCCGGGTTGCAGTCCGTGGAGAGCGCGACGGTGGCACCCGCGTCGAGGAGGCGGCGGGCGTCGGGCCAGGCGGCCCGGGTGGAGAACTCGGCGCCGGGGAGCAGCGTGGCGACGGTCTCCGACTGGGCCAGTGCGTCGACGTCGGCGTCGGTGAGGTGGGTGCAGTGGTCGGCGGACGCGGCGTCGAGCTCGACGGCGAGCTGGACGCCGGGGCCGTGTCCGAGCTGGTTGGCGTGGACCCGGGGGTGGAGTCCCTTCGCACGGCCCGCGGTCAGGACCGCCCGGGCCTGGTCGCCGTCGAAGGCACCCTTCTCGCAGAAGACGTCGATCCAACGGGCGTACGGGGCACAGGCGTCGAGCATCGGGCCGGTGACCAGGTCGACGTATCCGGCCGGATCGTCCGCGTAGTCCGGGGAGACGATGTGGGCGCCGAGGAAGGTGACCTCGTCGGTGTGACGGGCGGCGATGCGCAGGGCGCGGGCCTCGTCCTCGACGGTGAGGCCGTAGCCGGACTTGGTCTCGAACGTCGTGGTGCCCTGGCGCAGCGCCTCGGCGAGGTAGCGGGCGACGTTGGCGGAGAGCTCCTCGTCGGTCGCGGCGCGGGTGGCGGCGACGGTGGTCCTGATGCCGCCCGCGCTGTAGGCGCGGCCGGACATCCGGGCGTTGAACTCCTGGGTGCGGTCGCCCGCGAAGACGAGGTGGGAGTGGGAGTCGACGAAGCCCGGGATCACGGCCCGGCCGCCCACGTCGACGGCGTTGTCAGTGGCGGGTGCTTTGCTTGATTCACCGGTCCAGACGACCCGGTCGCCCTCGATGACGACGGCCGCGTCCTGGATCAGTCCGAGGGGGGAACTGTCGCCGAGGGAGGGGTCGTTGGTGACCAGTGCGGAGATGTGGGTGATCGCGGTCGTCGTCATCGGGGGGCTGCTCTCCTTGCGTGGGGACGGCGGAGTGGCCACCGCCTGGGTGCTCAGTGGTGCAGGGCCGCGATGGCTCGCGCGAGCGCTCCGGGGACGTCGTCGACCGACGCGTGATGTCCGTCGCGGACGAGGTGCCGGCCCGCGACCACGGTGTGGCGCACATCAGCGGCGGAGGCGGCGAATACCGCTGTCTCGGCTGCCAGCCGGGGCACCGGTCCCGCTGTTCTGACGGAGTCGAGGGCGATGGTCACGAGGTCGGCGGGTGCGCCAGGTTCGAGGATGCCCGCGTCCGGCCGGCCGAGTGCGGCGTGGCCGTCGGCGGAGGCGGCGCGCAGCAGTGCGGCGGCCGTCCAGTGGCCTCGGGTGCGGGTGCGCAGGCGCTCGTTGAGCTCCATCGCGCGGGCCTCTTCGAAGAGGTCGATCACGGCGTGGCTGTCGCTGCCCAGCGAGAGCGGCGATCCGGCGCGCTGGAGGGCGACGGCCGGGCCGATGCCGTCGGCCAGGTCGCGTTCGGTGGTCGGGCACATGCAGGTGCCGGTGGCCGTCGAGCCGATGAGCTCGATGTCCTCGCCGGTGAGGTGGGTGTTGTGGACGCCGGTGGTGCGCGGGCCGAGGACCCCGTGGTCGGCGAGGAGCCGGGTGGGGGTGCGGCCGTGGGCGGCGAGGCAGGCGTCGTTCTCCGCGGTCTGCTCGGAGAGGTGGACGTGCAGCGGGGCGTGCCGCTGCTCGGCCCACTGCGCGACGGTGGCCAGCTGGTCGGCGGGGACGGCCCGCACGGAGTGGACGGCGGCGCCGATCAGGGTGTTCTCGTCACCCTTGAGGAGACCTGCGCGCTCCGCCCAGGCGTCGGCGGTCGTGTCGGAGAAGCGCAGCTGGTGCCGGTCTGGCTGCTGGTACTGGGAGGGCCTGCGGCCGAATCCGGCGGCGAGGTAGGCGGTGTCCAGCAGGGTGATCCGGATCCCGGCCTCGCGGGCGGCCGCGATCAGGGCCTCACCCATCGCGTTCGGGTTGTCGTACGGGACACCGCCCGGCGCGTGGTGCAGATAGTGGAATTCGCCGACCGCGGTGATGCCGGCCAGCGCCATCTCGGCGTACACGGCACGCGCCAGGTCGTAGTACGTGTCGGGGGTGAGCCGGGACGCGACCTGGTACATGGTCTCGCGCCAGGTCCAGAAGGTGCCGGAGCCGACCTGGACGGTGGAGCGCAGGGCACGGTGGAAGGCGTGCGAATGGGCGTTGGCGAGGCCGGGCAGGGTGAGCCCGCGCAGCGCGGTCGCGCCGGGTGGCGGAGTTTCGACGCCGGTCCGCACCCCGGCGATCCGCCCGCCGGACACCTCCAGGACGACGTCCGGCTCGACATGGGTGCCGAGCCAGGCGTGGGAGAGCCAGTACGTCACGACGGCGGGCCTGCCCGCCGGCTCCGTTACGGGGGCCGTGGCGCGCTCCGTCGCGGGGCCCGTCGTCGGCTCCGCGGCGGGGTCCGTGGCGGGGCCTGCCGGCGGCTCCGTTGGCGACTCCGTGGCGGGCTCACTCGTGGGATCCGTCGTCGGCTCCGTTGCCGGCTCCCTGGTGGGATCCATTGCGGGCTCCGCTGTCGGCTCCGTCGTCGGCTCCGTTGTCATCGGCACGCGAGACCTTCCAGTACGTCGGCGAGTGCGATCACCCCGGCCACGCAGTCGTCCTCGGCGGCGTACTCGGCCGGCGAGTGCGAGATCCCGGTGGGGTTCCGTACGAACAGCATGGCGGTAGGGACCGAAGCGGACAAAATACCCGCGTCGTGTCCGGCTCCGGTGCCGAGTACGGGGACGTCCCGTCCGGTGTCGCGGAGGTCCGACCCCTTGAGGAGCGCGCCCAGCTCGTCACGCAGGGCGTGCTCGAACTCCACGACGGGCGTGAAGGACTCCCGTACGACGTCCAGGTCGATCCCGGCCCGCTCGGCGTGTTCCCGGGCGGCCCGCTCGATGCCGGCGACGACGGTGTCCAGGGTGCCCTGGTCTGCGGCGCGGGAGTCGAGCCAGCCGCGCACGAGAGAGGGAATGGCGTTGACACCGTTCGGCTCCACGGCGATCTTGCCGAAGGTGGCCAGCGCTCCGGCCAGCTCCGCCTCCCGGCGGGCCGCGAGCACCGTCTCGGCGTACGTGAGCATCGGGTCGCGGCGGTCGGCGAGCCGGGTGGTGCCCGCGTGGTTGGCCTCGCCCCGGAAGTCGAAGCGCCAGCGTCCGTGCGGCCAGATCGCGGAGGCGATGCCGACCGGGTCGCCGGTCAGGTCGAGGGCGCGGCCCTGCTCGACGTGGAGTTCGACGAACGCACCGATACGGGCGAGCCGTCCGGGGTCCGGGCCGATGGCGTCGGGGTCGTACCCGGCCGCCTCCATGGCCTGCGGCAGGGTGATGCCGTCACCGTCACGCAGCCGGTGCGCGGCCTCGACCGTCAGCTGCCCGGCGGCGAGCCTGGAGCCGACGCAGGCGAGGCCGAAGCGGGCCCCTTCCTCGTCACCGAAGTTGGTGATCGCCAGCGGCCGGTTGAACTCCACTCCCCTGTGGCGGAGTTCATCGAGCGCGGCGAAGGAGGAGACGACCCCGAGCGGCCCGTCGAAGGCTCCGCCGTCCGGCACGGAGTCGAGGTGCGAGCCGGTGACGACGGCGTCCCCCGCGAGGGGGTCGCCGAGCCAGGCCCACTGGTTGCCGTTGCGGTCCACCTCGCAGTCGAGGCCGCGGGCCTCGGCCTGCATCCGGAACCAGAGGCGGCAGTCGGCGTCGGCCCCGGTCCAGGCGTAGCGCCGGTAGCCGCCGGACTCGGCGTTGCGGCCGATGTTCCGCAACGACGCCCACATCGCATGGAAGGTGGGGCTCACGCGGCGGTCCCGTCCGTGCCGGACGCGGTGCTCGTGGGGGACGCGGCGGTCCCGTCCGTGCCTGCCGCGGTGCTCGTGCCGGACGGGTCGCCCTCGCGCATCGGGACCCTGACCCCGCGCTCCGCTGCGACCGACTCCGCGATGTCGTAGCCGGCGTCGACGTGCCGGATGACGCCCATGCCCGGGTCGTTGGTCAGCACCCGGCGGATCTTCTCGCCCGCCAGCTTCGTACCGTCGGCGACCGTGACCTGTCCGGCGTGGATGGAGCGGCCCATGCCGACCCCGCCCCCGTGGTGGATGGAGACCCAGGAGGCGCCGGAGGCCACGTTGACCATCGCGTTCAGCAGCGGCCAGTCGGCGATCGCGTCGGATCCGTCGAGCATGGCCTCGGTCTCGCGGTACGGCGAGGCGACCGAGCCGCAGTCCAGGTGGTCACGGCCGATGGCCAGCGGTGCGACCAGGTCGCCACGGGCCACCATGTCGTTGAAGCGCTCGCCGGCCTTGTCGCGCTCGCCCTGGCCGAGCCAGCAGATGCGGGCGGGCAGGCCCTGGAAGTGGACGCGCTCGCCGGCCATCTTGATCCAGCGGTGCAGCGACTCGTTCTCCGGGAAGAGCTCCAGCATGGCCTTGTCGGTCCGGTGGATGTCGGAGGCCTCACCCGAGAGCGCCGCCCAGCGGAACGGGCCCTTGCCCTCGCAGAACAGCGGCCGGATGTACGCGGGCACGAAGCCGGGGAAGTCGAAGGCCCGCCCGTATCCGGCGAGCTGGGCCTCGCCGCGGATCGAGTTGCCGTAGTCGAAGACCTCCGCACCGGCGTCCATGAAGCCGACCATCGCCTCGACGTGCTTCGCCATCGACTCACGGGCGCGCTGGGTGAAGTCGGCCGGCTTCTCGGTGGCGTAGTCGGCCATGTCGTCGAAGTCGACACCGAGCGGGAGGTAGGCCAGCGGGTCGTGCGCGCTGGTCTGGTCGGTGACGATGTCGACCGGGGCGCCCTCGGCGAGCATCCGGGGCAGCAGCTCGGCCGCGTTGCCGAGCAGTCCGATGGAGAGCGGCTTGCGCGCGTCCCTGGCCTCGGTGGCCAGCTGGAGCGCGTGCTCCAGGTTGTCGGCCTTCACATCCAGGAAGCGGTGCTCGATGCGGCGCTCGATGGCGCGCGGGTCGCAGTCGATACAGATCGCGACGCCGTCGTTCATCGTCACGGCGAGCGGCTGGGCACCGCCCATGCCACCGAGTCCGGCGGTCAGCGTGATCGTCCCGGCCAGCGTGCCGCCGAACTTCTTCGCGGCGACGGCGGCGAACGTCTCGTACGTGCCCTGGAGGATGCCCTGTGTGCCGATGTAGATCCACGAACCGGCGGTCATCTGGCCGTACATGGTGAGCCCGAGCGCCTCGAGGCGGCGGAACTCCTCCCAGTTCGCCCAGTCGCCGACCAGGTTGGAGTTGGCGATCAGGACCCGCGGGGCCCACTCGTGCGTCTGCATGACGCCGACCGGCCGCCCCGACTGGACGAGCATCGTCTCGTCCTGCTTGAGCGTCCGCAGCGTGCGGACCATCGCGTCGAACGAGCGCCAGTCGCGGGCCGCCTTGCCCGTGCCGCCGTAGACGACGAGCTTGTCGGGGTGCTCGGCGACCTCGGGGTCGAGGTTGTTCTGCAGCATGCGCAGCGCGGCTTCCTGCTGCCATCCCAGGGCGCTCAGTTCGGTACCGCGCGGTGCCCGTACGGGGCGGGGTCCTGACATGGCAATGCCTCCTCGCGACTGTGAATTTTCTATTCACATCTTGAGTGGCTGAATAGCTCCAGTCAACAGGGCGTGGCGGACAGCCGGTCCGCGCACCCCGAGGCACCCCAAAACGGCCCACAGCAGTCCGCGGCGGGGCATTCTCCCGAACCTCCCGCATGTACCTATGGAAAATGCCAGAACCTCCACCTGGAGCGAGCACGTTGCGTAACCTCAGGGTCACAGCCGCACGCCGCGTCGGAGGGGAGTCCGCGTGCCCGGAATCGACGAGTGCCTGCTCGACGTCATGAGACTGCCCGGTGCCCGTGGTGCCGCCGTGGTCGACTGGACGAGCGGTCTCGCTCTCGGCACCATCGGTGACTCGCCCAACGGCGATCACGAGGCCACCGCCGCGGAGACGGCGGAGGTGGCGCGGATGGCGGC
>NZ_JAELVH010000251.1 GCF_019399235.1 Streptomyces poriferorum
GCGGGGCGAGCCGGGCGGCGGCCTCGGCGCGTCCGCCGGAGAGCAGGGCACGGGTCTGCGAGGCGAGGGCGCCGCCCGGCTCGCCCCGCTCATCCCGGAGCCCCTCGACCACGTCCTGCTCCAGGCCGACCTGACGGCCGTCGCCCCCGGCCCGCTGGAACGCCCTCTCGCCGACATGCTCTCCGCCCTCGCGGACATCGAGTCGAAGGGCGGCGCGACGGTCTACCGCTTCACCCCCGGCTCCGTACGCCGCGCCCTGGATGCCGGGCAGTCCGCCGCCGACCTGCACGCCTTCCTCGCCGCGCACAGCCGCACGCCGGTGCCGCAGCCCCTCAGCTACCTCATCGACGACGTGTCCCGCCGCCACGGCCATCTGCGGATCGGCGCCGCCTCCTCGTACGTGCGCTGCGACGACGAGGCCGTGCTCAACGAGATCCTCGCGGACAAGCGCTCCGCGACCCTGCGGCTGCGCCGGCTCGCCCCCACGGCCCTGGCCGCCCAGATCGACCCGGCGTCGCTCCTCGACGGCCTGCGCGAGATGGGGTACGCGCCCGCCGCGGAGTCCGCCGAGGGCGATGTCCTGATCACCCGCGCCGGCGCCGTCCGCACACCGCCGCGCACGGCCCCCGTGCCCGTGCCCGAGGGGCCGCCGCTGCCCGACCCGACCCTCCTCGGGGCGGCGGTCCGGGCGATCCGGGCCGGGGACACGGCGGCGACGGTCGTCCACAAGGAGACCGGGCCCTCCGCGTCCGCGGCGGGTGCCCTGCCCCGTACGACCTCCGCCGAGACCCTGGTCACCGTCCAGGCCGCGGCGATGACGGGCTCGGCGATCTGGATCGGCTACGTCAACGCGGAGGGCGCCGCCAGCCAGCGCGTGATCGCCCCGGTCCGCGTCGAGGGCGGCTACGTCACCGCGTACGACCACACGGCGGACGAGGTCCGCACGTACCCCCTCCACCGGATCACGGGCGTCGCGGAACTCGCGGACGACCAGACGTGACCACGCGCAGGAACGCCCCGCCCCCACATACGGCACACTGGAGGTTTGGCCAACCCGCCGCCTCCGGGCGGCCCCGCAGAAAGGGCCGGGCGGCCCCGCAGAAAGGGCCGAAGCGCGTGACCGGACCCCTCATCGTCCAGAGCGACAAGACGCTGCTCCTCGAAGTCGACCACGAGCAGGCCGACGCCTGCCGTCGGGTGATCGCCCCCTTCGCGGAGCTGGAGCGTGCACCCGAGCACATCCACACCTACCGGCTGACCCCGCTGGGGCTGTGGAACGCCCGAGCCGCAGGGCACGACGCCGAGCAGGTCGTCGACGCGCTCGTGAAGTACTCGCGTTACCCCGTACCGCACGCGCTGCTCGTCGACATCGCCGAGACGATGGACCGGTACGGCCGCCTCACGCTCTCCAAGCACCCGGTGCACGGGCTGGTGCTGACCTCCACGGACCGGCCGGTCCTGGAGGAGATCCTCCGGTCGAAGAAGGTCCAGCCGCTGGTCGGGGCCCGGATCGACCCGGACACCGTGGCCGTGCACCCGTCCGAGCGCGGGCAGGTCAAGCAGACGCTGCTGAAGCTGGGCTGGCCCGCCGAGGACCTCGCCGGGTACGTGGACGGCGAGGCGCACCCGATCGACCTGGACGAGAACGGCTGGGCGCTGCGGCCCTACCAGCAGCAGGCCGTCGAGGGCTTCTGGCACGGCGGGTCCGGAGTCGTCGTGCTGCCGTGCGGTGCCGGGAAGACCCTGGTCGGGGCGGGCGCGATGGCGCAGGCCAAGGCGACCACGCTGATCCTGGTCACGAACACCGTCTCGGCCCGGCAGTGGAAGCACGAGCTGGTGAAGCGGACGTCGCTGACCGAGGAGGAGATCGGCGAGTACAGCGGTACGCGCAAGGAGATCCGCCCGGTCACCATCGCCACGTACCAGGTGCTGACGACCCGCAGGAAGGGCGTCTACCCGCACCTGGAGCTGTTCGACTCCCGCGACTGGGGGCTCGTGATCTACGACGAGGTGCATCTGCTGCCCGCGCCCGTCTTCAAGTTCACCGCGGATCTCCAGGCGCGGCGCCGGCTCGGGCTCACGGCGACGCTCGTGCGGGAGGACGGCCGCGAGTCGGACGTCTTCTCGCTGATCGGGCCCAAGCGGTTCGACGCCCCGTGGAAGGAGATCGAGGCGCAGGGCTACATCGCGCCCGCCGACTGCGTCGAGGTACGGGTCAATCTGACGGACTCGGAGCGGCTCGCGTACGCCACCGCCGAGGCGGAGGAGAAGTACCGGTTCTGCGCGACGACCGCGACGAAGCGGAAGGTCACCGAGGCGCTGGTGCGCAAGCACCAGGGCGAGCAGACGCTGGTGATCGGGCAGTACATCGACCAGCTCGACGAGCTGGGTGAACATCTGGACGCCCCGGTGATCAAGGGCGAGACCAGTAACGCCCAGCGCGAGAAGCTGTTCGGCGCCTTCCGGGAGGGCGAGATCAGCGTGCTGGTCGTGTCGAAGGTCGCGAACTTCTCGATCGACCTGCCGGAGGCCACCGTCGCCATTCAGGTGTCGGGCACGTTCGGTTCGCGTCAGGAGGAGGCGCAGCGGCTGGGCCGGGTGCTGCGGCCGAAGGCGGACGGGCACGAGGCGCGGTTCTACTCGGTGGTCGCGCGCGACACGATCGACCAGGACTTCGCGGCGCACCGCCAGCGTTTCCTGGCGGAGCAGGGCTACGCGTACCGGATCGTGGACGCGGACGAACTGCTGTCTGACAGCTGACGGACCGGGGAGGGGCGGGGGCCGTCGTGCGCTCAGCGCGTACGGCGGACGCCCGCCTCCTCCGCGTACTCGCCTAGGACGACGACGCCGAACGCGGCCCGTACATAGACCTTGACGGCACGCAGCGCGTCCCCGGCGCGGTGGCTGTGGTGGTGACCGGTGGCCGCGGTCGCGCCGTGCGCGGGGCCGGTCCTTCGCGGGTTCAGGGTGACGGTGCTCATGTCTTCCATGGTGCTCCGGACGGGTGCGCCGCCGCGTCGGTCCGGAGGCTGAAGCCCGCGGTCGCGCGTCTACCTCTGGGGTCGCATGCCGTCCCCTACGGGATGGACGGCGCGATATTCGTTCGCGCCGGACGGGAGCGGTCGATACAATCGCCGGTCTGCCCGCCTCCCGCACCGTGGTACCGGCCGTCCCTGGGACGTGCGCCGGCAGCCGGGGGAGCGCCGCCGACCGGACGGAAACCGGCCGACAGCCAGTAATCGATCCCGAGCGGACCGCATCGCCCCCGAGCAGGCCCCTCGGTGCGGTCCGCCGTCCTGCGTTGAATGCCGGAGGCAACACCGTGCCCGCGCACGAACACGAAAGCGACACCACCACCGACCCTCTCGCCCATGAGCGCGCCCATCTCTCCGCCTCGCGCGCGGCCCTGCGCGCCATGCGTGAGGACGCCCAGGCCCTGAACATCCGCGATGTCACGGCGAACTGGGTGAACGCCGCAGTACTGCAGGCCCAGATCGCCGACCGCATCAAGTCGCTCGCCGACCTCTCCCACACCCCGCTGTTCTTCGGGCGGCTGGACTACCTCCATGTGGTGGGTGCGGCGCAGGCCGAGGGTGCGGAGGGCGAGCAGTTCTACATCGGGCGCCGCCACGTCCACGACGCCGACGGTGACCCGATGGTCATCGACTGGCGTGCGCCGGTCTCCCAGCCGTTCTACCGGGCGTCCCGGAAGGACCCGCTCGACGTCGGTCAGCGGCGCCGCTTCGGCTACACGGGCGGCGAGCTGACCGCGTACGAGGACGAGCACCTCACCGACCCCTCCGAGGCGGCGCAGACGAGCAAGCTCCTCCAGACGGAGATCGAGCGGCCCCGTGTCGGCCCGATGCGTGACATCGTCGCGACGATCCAGCCCGAGCAGGACGAGATCGTCCGCAGCGACCTCGGCGGCACCGTGTGTGTGCAGGGCGGGCCCGGCACCGGGAAGACGGCCGTCGGCCTGCACCGGGTCGCGTATCTGCTGTACGCGCACCGCGAGCGCCTCGCCCGCACCGGGACGCTCGTCATCGGGCCGAACAAGTCGTTCCTGCACTACATCGAGCAGGTGCTGCCGGCTCTCGGTGAGCTGGAGGTGAAGCAGGCGACGGTCGACGACCTGGTGACGGCGCAGGTCGAGGTCCGGTCCACGGACGAGGCGCGGGCTGCCGTGGTGAAGGGCGACGCCCGGATGGCCGAGGTGTTGCGCAGGGCGATCCGTTCGCACGTGACGATGCCGGCGGAGCCGGTCATGGTGGTGCGCGGGTCGCGGCGCTGGCGGGTCCCGGCGTACGAGATCGAGGAGATGGTCAAGGAGCTGCTGGCCCGGGACATGCGGTACGGGGCCGCGCACGAGGCGCTTCCGCAGCGCATCGCGCACGCCGTGCTGGTGCGGATGGAGGAGGCGGGCGAGGCGCCCGACGACCGGGTGCAGAACGCGGTGGCGCGCACCCCGGCGGTGAAGGCCGCGGTGAAGGCGGCCTGGCCGGCGGTCGACCCGTCGAAGCTGGTGCTGCGGCTGCTGTCGGATCCGGAGTTCCTGGCCGCGCACGCGGACGGGCTGCTGAGCGAGGACGAGCAGAAGACGATCCTGTGGACCAAGCCGGCCCGGAGCGTGAAGGCGGCGAAGTGGTCGGCGGCGGACGCGGTGCTGATCGACGAGGCGAATGATCTGGTGGCGCGTACGCACTCGCTCGGCCATGTCGTCATCGACGAGGCCCAGGACCTGTCGCCCATGCAGTACCGGGCCGTGGGCCGGCGGTGCTCGACCGGTTCGGCGACCGTGCTCGGGGACCTGGCGCAGGGCACGACGCCGTGGTCGACGCAGAGCTGGGAGCAGGCGCTGCACCATCTGGGGAAGTCGGACGCGCTCGTGGAGGAGCTGACGGCGGGCTTCCGTGTGCCGCGCGAGGTGATCGCGTACGCCTCCAGGCTGCTGCCGGTGATCTCGCCCGGCCTCGCGGCGGTGGAGTCGGTACGTGAGTCGCCCGGTTCGCTGTCGGTGAGGGAGGTGACGGGTGCGGACGCGCTGGACGCGGCGGTGGTCGCGGCGTGTGCGGAGTCTCTGGAGCAGGAGGGTTCGACCGGTCTGATCGCCGCCGACGCGCGCGTTCCGGCACTGGCCGAGGCGCTGACCGCGGCGGGCCACAGCTACCTCTCCCCCGGCCAGGAGACGACCGCCGAGTCCCGGCTGACGCTGGTCCCGGCATCGCTGGCGAAGGGCCTGGAGTACGACTACGTGGTGCTGGACGAACCGGCCGCGGTGGTGGACGGCGAGCCCGACGAGCGGACGGGGCTGCGCCGGCTGTACGTCGCGCTGACCCGTGCCGTGTCGGGGCTGATCGTCCTTCACGCGGCGCCGCTGCCACAGGAGCTGGGCTGACGTGCACGGGGTGGGGGCGGCAATCCGCTCCCACCCCGTGTCCGGTCAGCCGGCCGTGCAGGCCCTCCCGTTCAGCTTGACCGTGCCCGGGTCGGCGGCCGCCCCGGAGACGCTGCTGTTGAACCCGAAGTCGATCTCCGCGCCCGGTGCGAGGGTGCGGTTCCAGGACAGGGGGGCGGCGGTGACCGTACGCCCGTACTGGGCGAGTTCGGCGCTCCAGGTGTGGCTGAGCTTCTGGTCGCCCGGGAGCAGCCAGGTCAGGGACCAGGGGGTGAGCGCCTGGGTTCCGGTGTTCTTCACCGTGACCGTGGTGGTCGAGCCGGTGCTCCACGGGTGCGAGGAGTACGTGACGCGGCAGGCGCGGGCCGGGCCCGCCCCGTCACCGGCGTCGTCCAGGTAGGAGGCGACGAAGGCCAGCGGTGCGTTCCAGTTGATGGCGACCTCGTTGGTGGCGTACGAGCCGATGTCGTCGAGGTAGCACATCGCCGCCGCGCAGCCCTTGAGCCTGGCCGCGGCCTCCGGGTCGCCGGAGGTGGGGGCGGTGAGGTTCGGTCCGCCCGCCAGGGAGCCGGCCGGCGGGTGGGGCAGGCCGGGGTCGCTCTGGTGCGCCCAGGTCCGGTGGTGCTGGTTCTGGGAGCTGCGCTCGCCGTATCCGGTGACGTAGGACTGGTTCAGCGGGTTGCGCCCGAAGAGGTAGTCGGCGCCGCGCAGTACGGCGTCGCGGTACCCGGCCTTCCCTGTGAGGTCGGCCGCGGTGGCGAGCACGATCATGTTGTTGAGCACCTGGCTGTTGGATCCCCAGGCGTAGTTCTGGCCGGCCGGTGCGTACGGGACGCCGTACAGCTGATCCCGTGTCTGGGCGGCGTAGCGGTCCGCGGCCGTGGTCACCACGGTGCGGACCTGTGCCAGCTGGCCGGCGGTGAGGTCGTTGGGGACGGTGGCGAGGGTCAGGACGCCGAGCCCGGCCGTTCCGCCCCACCACATGCCGCCGTCGGCCGGGAAGACCTTGTCGGTGTCGCCGTGCAGCGGCGAGCCGAGGAGCGCCTGGCGGTAGGTGTCGTCGCCGGTGGTGGTGAAGAGTTCGGCTGCGGCCCAGTAGAACTCGTCGGAGACGTCGTTGTCGCTGTAGGTGCCGCCGCCCGTGCCGTCGTTGGGGTCGGCGAGCACGTCCGGGTGGGCCTTCGCCGCGGTCCACGCCGTCTCGGCCGCGGTACGGCACCGGTCGGCGAAGTCCGCGTCGTACGGGGCGTAGAGCCGGGCGCACTGGGCTGCCGCGGCGGCCAGGTTGAGGGTCGCGGCGGTGGACGGCGGGTGCAACTCACGCTGCTGGGGGTCGAGATGGGGCAGCAGCGGCAGGCCGGTCCACTGGGCGTCGTGCATCTTGTGGTGGACCATTCCGGCGAGCGGCTGCCCGGCCGGGACCTGCATGCGCATCATGAAGTCGAGTTCCCAGCGCGCCTCGTCGAGGATGTCCGGCACGTCGTTGCCGTGCTCGGGCACCCGCAGCGCGCCGTCGCCGAGTTCGGCGGACTCGGCACCGTCGGCCGTCAGGGTCCGCTCGTACGTGTCCATCAGCTCGGCGACAGCGATGCCGCCGTTGACGACGTACTTGCCGTGGTCACCGGCGTCGTACCAGCCGCCCCGCACATCGAGCCGGTAGTCGCAGACGCCCGGCTGGCAGGGCACGTTCGTGTCGCCCTTGTTGGGGGCGATGTCCAGGTGTCCGGCAGGGCGCGCGTACTGCTCGCCGACGAGGTCCGCGTCGATCTCGATGCCGCTGCGGTTCTGGTAGAAGTACGCGAGCGAGTCGCCGCGCAGCGCGTCGTAGAGGTCGGCCCCGATGGAGAAGGGCTCGCTGACCTGCCCGTCCGCCTCGACGGTGTACCCGTCGCCGGCGGTCGTGACGTCGCCGAAGTCGAAGGTGTGGACGTTCTGGCGGGAGGTCGGGTCGACGCCGCCCGGGGTGGTGGTGCCGGTGGCGGCGGCCGATCCGTCGGCGGCCCTGAGCGTCCAGGGCAGGGGCTCGGTCGCGTCGGTGACCAGGGTGCCTTCCTTGGGGCCCTGCGGAAGGTAGCCGACCTGGTTGACGCGGACGCGCGAGCCGGTGTCGGGCACGTACACGGGCGGTTCGGCGCCGCCGCGCAGGGACACGTCGTCGAGACAGAAGGTGGCCGCCTCGTCGCTGCCGCCGATCTGGAAGGCGAGCTGGGCGGCGTCGCGGTCCGCGGTCGCGGTGAAGAAGTGCGTGACGGGGACCGCTTCGGTGCCGATCTGATCGGTGGAGGAGAGGTCCGTGGTCCACGGGTCGACGGCCAGCTGCACATTGGTGTGGATGGACAGCGGGGTGGTGGACGTGGCCGTGTAGGTGAGGCTGTACGTCTCCCCCGCGACGAGCGGGATGTCGTTCTGGCCGACGATCACGTCCCACGGGTTGGCCGTTCCGGCCGGTACGTCGGTGCAGAGCCGGCCGTCCGTGACGGCGGCGGCGGTGTTGGCGGTCCACCACCAGGGCGCGGTGCCGGCGGCGAAGTCGCCGTTGGTGATCTGCTCCGGGGCCGGGTCGGCATCCTCGGCGGCGGCGCCCGGTGCGGTGAGGACACCGCCGAACAGGGCGGTGAGGGCTAACGTGCCGAGCACGCGGCGCCCGCGCCGGGCGCGGACGCGACCGGTGGGGGACGGGGGCGGAGAGGCGTTCACCGGGGGCCTTTCGATAGGCGCGAATACGGTCCAGGGCGTGGCGGATGAGCGGTGGGAACGCTCCCATGAGCAGAGAAAGCTGCCGGGGAGGCGCCGTGGGAGCGTTCCCACACCGCCGTGTCGCCATTGTGAAGCCCGGGGTGTTTGTTGCGCCAGGGTCGTGACAGCACGAGCCTGCGGGCGCCCTCGGAAACGGGTGGGGGCGGGCTGCCGTGTCCGGCATCCCGCCCCGCCACCCCGGACGCGCAAGCCCCCGGGGTCTTCCGTTCGGATCAGGCCGGACCCCGCGAGCCCGGCACGATCCGAACGAGAGCCCCTACGCGTCGAGCACGTCCCGCCACTCCCGTACCGCCGCCACGTCCACCGGCCCCGCCCAGCCGCCGGGCCGGGCCGCTCCGCCGATGTGGACGGCGTCGATGCCCGCGCCCAGCAGCTCCGGCAGGTGCTCCAGCCGCAGGCCGCCGCCCACGAGGATCTGCGGCTCGTACCCCGGCTCACCCTTGCGCGCCGCCTCGACGATCAGCGTGGGGATGCCGTCGTCCACCCCGGCGGGCGAACCCGCGGTGAGGTAGGTGTCCAGGCCCGGCAGGTCGGCGAGAGACTTGCGCAGCGCGTCCCGGTCGGCGGCGCGGTCGATCGCACGGTGGAACGTCCAGTTGCAGCCGTCCAGTTCGGCGACGATCCGCTCGACCGCGACGAGGTCGGGGTGGCCGTCCGCGTCCAGGAAACCGAGCACGAACTCGTCCGCGCCCTCCGCCCGGAGTTCGCGCGCCTTGCGGACGAGCACGTCGACGTCGCCGGCCGCGAAGCCGTCCGCCACCCTGAGCATCACCCGCAGCGGGATGTCCACCGCTGCGCGGATCGCCGCGAACGTCGCACAGGACGGGGTGAGGCCGTCCGCCGCCATGTCGGTGACCAGCTCAAGCCGGTCCGCACCACCCGCCTGGGCAGCGACCGCGTCCTCCGCGTCGAGAGCGATCACCTCCAGGACTGCACGGTTGCTCATGGGAACCCAATCCTCCAGAAAACATCTATAGGTCTAGTCCAATGCCAGCCTACGGGGCGGTAGGCCGGGGGCGCAGCCTCACCGCGAACGTGAAGATACGCGAGACCGGACGCGCGGCCGCCGACCGGAGGCGCGCGGTCCGCGGTTCCCTCGCAGATCACCCTTGCGTTCACATAGGGGCAGGGGGTATACCTGATTCATCGCTGCATACCCCCTGGGGGTATAATCGACCGATCGAAGGAGGCCCCCGTGTCCGCGCAGACCGCAGCCACCACCGGCACCACTGCCCCCAGTGGCCCCACCGGTACCGGCGTCGCCGCAGAGGTCGAGCTCGCCATCGGCGGCATGACCTGTGCCTCGTGCGCGGCCCGTATCGAGAAGAAGCTCAACCGGATGGACGGGGTCGAGGCCACCGTCAACTACGCCACCGAGAAGGCCAGGGTCAGCTACCGGGGCGAGGACGTCTCCGTCCAGGACCTGATCGCCACGGTCGAGAAGACCGGCTACACCGCGCACGAGCCCGCCCCGCCGGTACGCGGCAGCGACGCCCCCAGCGGGACGGCCCGGGCGGACGAGCTCCGCCCGCTGCGGCAGCGGCTGATCACCGCGGTCCTGCTCGCGGTGCCGGTGATCGCGATGTCGATGATCCCGGCGCTCCAGTTCGACAACTGGCAGTGGCTCTCCCTCACCCTCACCGCCCCCGTCGTCACCTACGCCGCCTGGCCCTTCCACCGCGCCGCGTGGACCAACGCCCGGCACGGCGCGGCCACCATGGACACCCTGATCTCGGTCGGCACCTCGGCCGCGTTCCTGTGGTCGCTCTGGGCGCTGTTCTTCGGCACCGCCGGCATGACCGGCATGACACACCCCTTCGAGCTGACCATCGGCCGCGGCGACGGCTCCGGGAACATCTACCTGGAGGCCGCCGCGGGCGTCACCGCGTTCATCCTGGCCGGGCGCTACTTCGAGGCCCGTTCCAAGCGGAAGGCGGGCGCCGCGCTGAAGGCGCTGCTCGAACTGGGAGCGAAGGAGGTCACCGTCCTGCGCGACGGCCGTGAGGCCACCGTGGCCACGGAGGATCTCCGGGTCGGCGACCGGTTCCTGGTCCGCCCGGGCGAGAAGATCGCGACCGACGGCACTGTGGTGGAGGGCAGTTCGGCGGTGGACGCGTCGATGCTCACCGGTGAGTCCGTGCCCGTCGAGGTCACGGTCGGCGACACGGTGACCGGCGCGACGCTGAACGCGGGCGGCCGGCTCGTCGTCGAGGCGGCCCGGGTCGGCGCCGACACCCAGCTGGCCCGGATGGCGAAGCTGGTCGAGGACGCGCAGAACGGCAAGGCCGCGGCCCAGCGGCTGGCCGACCGGATCTCGGCGGTGTTCGTCCCCGTCGTGATCGCGCTCGCGCTCGGCACGCTCGGCTTCTGGCTGGGCAGCGGGGAGGGCCTGACGGCCGCGTTCACGGCCGCCGTCGCCGTACTGATCATCGCCTGCCCGTGCGCCCTGGGCCTCGCCAC
>NZ_JAELVH010000252.1 GCF_019399235.1 Streptomyces poriferorum
CGTCACCTCGGTCAAGGTCACCGGCGGCTCCTGCACCATCAGCCTGAACTCGGACGCCCACGCGGGGGAGTGGGCCAACTTCGACGACATCGCCTTCACCCCCGGCGCCACCGGGCTCACCGTGAAGGGCGGTGACCTCTCCACCCTCCCGAAGAACGAGGCGCACGGCGCCGTCTACCGCAGCGCGAGCGGCACGGCCGGCGACGCCATGAGCCTCCTGAAGTCCGCCGGGATGAACTACGTCCGTCTCAAGGTGTGGGTGAACCCGGCCGACGGCTACAACAACAAGGCACACGTCCTGGCCATGGCCAAACGCGCCAAGGCCCTCGGCATGAAGACGCTCGTCGACTTCCACTACTCCGACGCCTGGGCCGACCCCGGCAAGCAGAACAAGCCCGCCGCCTGGGCGGGCCACGGCTACGCGAAGCTGCGCACGGACGTGATGAACGTCGTCGAGGCGGTCCCCGGCGGCCGGGGCCTGGGCGCCGTCTACTGGGAGCCGGCCTGGACCGCCGTCGGCGGCAGCGGCTGGGACCCGGCCGACCCGGCGTCCGGCAACGCCTGGGAGAACCAGGCGCTGTTCGGCTACGACACCAAGCTGCTCCCGGCGGCGAACTGGTTCTCCCACCGGTAGCCGCCGTCCGGGGCTACCGCTTCGGCGTCTCCTCCAGCGGGGCCCCGTGCCACTTCCACGACGTCACGCGCTCCCGGCCCGGCAGATCCGCGCGGCCGGTGGACCAGAGCAGCACGGTCCACCGGTCCTCGTCGGCCGGGGCGTCGGGGAAGAGCCGTCCCAGCACCCGGTCGCACAGGTCGGCGGGCGGCGTCCAGGTGACGCCGAGGCCCTCGGCGACGTCGTGGGCGTGGACGAGGGTCTCCACGATGCCCATCGCGGCGAACCCCTCCGGGTCCGAGACACCGTAGGAGTGGTGGGAGCGGAGATCGGGGGAGGCCGTCCGCACCATCGCGGACAGCAGGGCGCCGCTCGCCTCCAGGGTCTGGAGCAGCCCGGCGGTTCCCGCCTCCGGGTCCGCGAAGATCGCGTTCCAGGGGCCGCCCTCGCGCTCCGGAGCCCAGCGATACGGAACCTCGCTCTCCAACGGGGGCCTGCGCGGGCCGAGCTGGACGGCATACGCGAAGAGGTCGTCGCTCAGGTGCTCCACGGTCTCCCAGCAGTCCCAGGTGAGCGTGCCCGCGGGAATGCGCCAGTCCTCGGCCGGTGAGCCCGCGAGTGTGTCCACCGTCAGGCGGACCGCCGACGTCACGTCGTCCGCGGTGACCGGCAGCCGCTTCCCGGTCAGCCGCGCCCGTTCACCCGCACTGCACTCCACACAGAACTCGTTGCCCTCCGGATCGGCCAGGGTCGCCCAGCCCCGCCCGTCCGGCCTGCGGCGGTCGGCGACCAGCGTGGCGCCGAGGGCGAGCAGCCGCTCGACCTCCTCGTCGCGGGTGCGGTCGTCCGGCTGGATATCGAAGTGAATGCGGTTCTTGACGCTCTTCGGCTCGGGCACGGTGACGAACAGCAGGGCTGCGGAGGGGGTCCGCACGAGCGCCTCGGGGTCTCCGGGGAAGTCGTCGTCGGCGAGGGAGGAACCCAGCACCTCCGCCCAGAACGTGCCGAGCTTGTAGGCGTCGGCGCAGTCGATGGTGACGTGGTGTACGTGTGAAGTCATGGGGTCACTGTCTCCGCCGACCCGTGCCGAGGTCCAGCGAGTTGAAACCTCGGAACGTCTCCGCGCCGACGGAGCCCACGCGCACGACGGGCGCCGTCCCAGGCAGCCGGGTCATTCCCGTTCCTTCCGGCTGTAGAGTCGCCGCCCCTGCCCGTCCTTCGTCGGGCCCCAGTAGTCGGTGTACTCCGTGTCGTCGACGCTGCCGGAAACCCGGAAGATGCCGACGCCGGTACCAGGCTCCTTCACCTCGAGAGAGTGCTGGCTGCCCTTTTTGTCGAGATAGTTCACTTTCAGGTGGTATTCGACATACTCTCCGCCCAGGAGCTTCGCCTCCACCGCCATGACGAAACCCTCGCCCGCCTCAAGGACCTGTGACGCACGGCTGAAGTAGGGCTTTCCGTTCTGGGTGAATTTGGGATATCGGTTGTCCAGGTTCAGCTGGACCGGAACACTGTCCGAGGCCATCCCGCCCAGGGGCTCGATCATCGTGGTGTCGATCGCCTCGTCGCGGCGTGTGATCACGGGGACGATGTCCATCACCCTGACCGGTGAGGCGGAGACATTGGTGACAGCGACGTTGTATGCGGTCTTGCTGATCGAGGTTGCCTTGATCTTCCGGAGCAGATGGTTCCAGCTTTCCGGTGTCGTCGCTCCATGGGCCAGCACATCTCTGTCCTCGGCGCTGGTCACGCGTTGCTCCGAAACCAGGAACGAGCCGCCCTCCTCCGGCATGACCACTACTTTGACCGGCACCGCGGGCTCCGTGTGCGGCGGTGCCGAAGCGGCCGGCTTCTTCTCGTCCGTCAGCACGTCCGTGACGAGTCCCTGAATCGAAGAGCCCAGGCCGGTGATGAAGCTGACGATCACCGCGGAAACACCGGCCAGAACCGATGCCGCGATCACCGTGCGCGCCGAGTTCCGGTCGGCCTCCGGCCTTCCCGCGGCTCGTCGTCGTTCGGACACCCGCCGAAGGTGTTCACGTTGGTTCGCCCGTCGCACCATGCTGCCCCCGCCTCCGGAAATCTCTTGATCCTAACGCGGTTCACGAGGAGGGCCCCGGGGATTCGCGGCGGGTGGGGAACATGCCGACGGGGCGGGACGCATCGCTGCGTCCCGCCCCAACCGGCTTTAGTACGAACCTACTTCACCGGCGTGAAGTCGCGCGCCCCGATGAACTCCGGGCGGCGGATCGGAGCCGCGAACGGCTCCTGGGCCGCGTTGTCCACGCTGTTGAACACGATGAAGACGTTGCTGCGCGCGTACGGGGTGATGTTGTCGCCCGACCCGTGCATCGCGTTGCAGTCGAACCAGGTCGCCGAACCGGCCCTGCCCGTGAAGAGCCTGATGCCGTGCCGGTCGGCCATCTTCGTCAGCGCCTCGTCGGACGGGGTGCCGGCGTCCTGCATCTGCAGGGACTTCTTGTAGTTGTCCTTCGGCGTCTCGCCCGCGCAGCCGAGGAACGACTTGTGCGAACCGGGCATGATCATCAGCCCGCCGTTGGTGTCGTAGTTCTCGGTCAGCGCGATCGACACGGACACGGCCCGCATGTTCGGCAGACCGTCCTCGGCGTGCCAGGTCTCGAAGTCCGAGTGCCAGTAGAAGCCCGAAGCCCCGAAGCCCGGCTTCACGTTGATCCTTGACTGGTGGACGTACACGTCCGAGCCGAGGATCTGACGGGCCCGGCCCACCACGCGCTCGTCGCTGACGAGGCGGGCGAAGACCTCGCTGAGCCGGTGGACCTCGAAGACCGACCGTACGGAGTCCGACTTCGGCTCGATGACCGAGCGCTCGTCGGCCCGCACCGCCGGATTGGCGATCAGCCGTTCCAGCTCGGCGTGGTAGCCGGTCACCTCGTCAGGGGTGATCAGCTGGTCGACGGTGAGGAAGCCGTCGCGCTCGAAGCCCTGGAGCTCCTTGGCGGCGACCGGACCCGGTGCGCCCGGCGCGGACCAGATGACCGGGTCCTGGCGGGGAGTGGTCATCTCGGCGGCGCCGCGCGACGGGTACAGGTCGGCGCGTACATCAGTGGTCATGGGGGTTCAGCCCTCCTCGGTCAACAGCGGGTAGACACCGTTCTCGTCGTGGTCCTCCCGTCCGGTGACGGGGGGATTGAAGACGCAGACGCAGCGGAAGTCCGTCTTCGGGCGCAGCGTGTGGTGCTCGTGCCCGTTCAGCAGGTACATCGTGCCGGGGGAGATCCAGTGCTTCTCGCCGGTCTCGTCGTTGGTGAGTTCGGCCTCGCCCTCGGTGCACAGGACGGCCTCGATGTGGTTGGCGTACCACATCGACGTCTCCGTGCCCGCGTACAGCACGGTTTCGTGGAGCGAGAAGCCGACCTTCTCCTTGGCGAGCACGATGCGCTTGCTCTCCCAGGTTCCGGAGGCGGACTTCACATGCCGGTCGGTGTTCTCGATGTCACTGAAGGATCGGACGATCACGGTGGGTCGGTGCCTTTCTCTCTACGGTGTTTCTCGTCGGGCCCGCCCGGGGCGGGCCCGGGTCAGGCGGTCTCCCGGACGCAGCGGGCCAGCGTGCGCAGGCCCTCGTCCAGCTCCTCGGGGGTGATGGTCAGCGGCGGCAGCAGCTTGACGACCTCGCTCTGCGGGCCGGAGGTCTCCAGCAGCAGGCCCAGCTCGAACGCGCGGGCGCAGACGGCGGAAGCGCGGGCCGGGTCGTTGAACTCCAGGCCCCACACCAGTCCGCGGCCGCGGAACTGCGCGCTCTCGTGCTCGCCGCAGATCGCCAGCAGCGCCGACTCGACCTGCTCGCCGCGGGCCAGCGTCTGCTTCTCCATCTGGCCGTCGGCCCAGTAGGCGTCGAGTACGGCGGCGGCGGTGACGAACGCCGGGTTGTTGCCGCGGAAGGTGCCGTTGTGCTCGCCCGGCTCCCAGATGTCCAGTTCGGGCTTGAACAGGCAGAGGGACATGGGCAGTCCGTAGCCGCTGATGGACTTCGACAGCGTCACGATGTCCGGCGTGATGCCGGCCTCCTCGAAGGAGAAGAAGCCGCCCGTCCTGCCGCAGCCCATCTGGATGTCGTCGACGATCAGCAGCATGTCCTGGCGGTGGCACAGGTCCTGGAGCGCGCGCAGCCACTCGGCGCGGGCGACGTTGATGCCGCCCTCGCCCTGCACCGTCTCCACGATCACGGCCGCGGGCTTGTTGAGCCCGGAGCCCTGGTCCTCCAGGAGCCGCTCGAACCAGAGGAAGTCGGGGACCTGGCCGTCGAAGTAGTTGTCGAACGGCATCGGCGTGCCGTGCACCAGCGGGATGCCGGCCCCGGCCCGCTTGAAGGCGTTGCCGGTGACGGCGAGCGAGCCGAGCGACATGCCGTGGAAGGCGTTGGTGAACGAGACCACGGACTCGCGGCCCTTGACCTTGCGGGCCAGCTTCAGTGCCGACTCGACCGCGTTGGTGCCGGTCGGGCCGGGGAACATCACCTTGTACGGCAGGTCGCGGGGCCGCAGGATGACGTTCTGGAACGTCTCCAGGAAGGCTCGTTTGGCGGTGGTCGCCATGTCCAGGCCGTGGGTGATGCCGTCGCGCTCGATGTAGTCGATCAGCGCGCGCTTCAGAACCGGGTTGTTGTGGCCGTAGTTGAGCGAACCGGCCCCGGCGAAGAAGTCGAGGTACGTGTGGCCGTCCTCGTCGGTCAGCCGGGCGCCCTGCGCGCGGTCGAAGACGGCGGGCCAGCCTCGGCAGTAGCTCCGTACCTCGGACTCCAGGGTCTCGAAGACACTGAGGGCGGGCGGGGTGATGGTCACAGCGGGTCTCCTGCGTGAGGGGGGTGGTGTGACGGGCGGAGTGAAGATGACTACGACGGGCGGCACCCGCCGGAAGGGCCTGCTCAGGCGTGGAACGGGCCGATGCTGTAGAGCACTTCCGGCAGATGGGTGCCCTCGGGGAACAGGCCGCCGTCGAAGAGCACCTCGCGTTCCAGTGCCACGTCGTGGCGCTGCGCGTAGGAGGTGAACAGGCGGTCCGACGCCTTGTTGTCCGGGGTGATGGTCGTCTCGACCGAGGCGAGGCCCTGCTCCGCGGCGACGCGTGCGGTCAGGTCGTCCAGCAGCTTCGCTGCCAGGCCGGTACCTCGGTGGCCGTGGTCGACGGCCACCTGCCAGACGACGAGCGTCTCGGGGCGGTCAGGCCTGATGTACCCCGTCACGAAGGCGACCGGGGAGCCGGTCTCGTCGCGGGCGACCACGGAGGTCGCCGCGAAGTCACGGCACCACAGCAGGTAGCTGTACGAGGAGTTGAGGTCAAGGACCTTGGAATCGCGGGCTATACGCCAGATCGCGGCTCCGTCCTCCACTCGTGGGGTGTCGATGGTGATGAATTCGCTTCGGGCACGTGCAAAATCTGCTGGTGCGGCGGTCATGCGAATTGAATTTACCCAGCAAATTTCTAAATTGCATCGGGCCAAGGGGTTGGGTGAAGCGATGTGCTGTGTTATCACGCGAGCGCGCGCCCCAGCGCGAAACCGCTACTCTTTCTACCGATTTGGCATGCATTTATCGGGCATAACGCCCCTGTGTGTGGAGTCGGTCACAAGGTCGTAACTCTCGCGCCTCGCAACCGAATTGTGGAGATCGGCCGTCGTCGAAACTGGGGTGTTTAGCCTTCGGGGAAGCGGGCATAAGAATGCGGGGAGCTGCTCTGAATTAAGCAGCTCCCCGCATTCATTGATTACGCCTGAATTTATGCGGCGGTCCAGGTTTCCGAAACGGCCTTCCGGGCAGCCTCCAGATCGACCTGCCGGCCGGTATCGGCCAGCGCCGCCCCCAGAGCCGCGAGCGAGGAGAGCACCGCGCCCCGCGTCGCGTCCACACCGTAGTGATTGACCCGGATCATCTCCTTGGACAGCGCCCCGCCCCCCGCGATCAGCGGCAGCGACGGGTCGGCAGCCCGTGCCTGCGCGACCAGTTCCGCGGCGTCCACGCCGTCCGGCGTCCGCAGCGTGGTCGCCACCGGAGCGGCGTCCCGCGCCTCGTGCACGTACGGCGTCAGGCCACCGCCCAGTGCCACCGCGCCGGCCCGGGTCGCCGCGGCCGCGGCGGCGTGGCGTGCCATCAGCGCGTCCAGTCCCTCCGCCTCGATCCGCTCCACGCAGGCCTCCAGGGCCAGCATCTCCAGCTGGGCCGGGGCGTGCAGCAGCGCCCGGCGGCCGCCGTCGATCCAGCGCTCCTTCCAGTCCAGCAGTGAGAGGTAGGAGCGGCGCGGGGCCTGCGCGTTGGCGGCGATCCGCTCCCAGGCGCGCGCGCTCACCGATACCGCGGACACCCCGGCCGGACCGCCCATCGCCTTCTGCGCCCCGATCACGCACAGGTCCACGCCCCAGGCGTCCGGCAGCAGCGGCTCGGCGCCCACCGAGGCGACGGCGTCCAGCATGAACAGCGCCCCGTGCGCCCGGACGGCCTCACCGATCTCCGCGACCGGGTTGGTGTTGCCGGTGGCCGCCTCCGCGTGCACCAGGGACACGAAGTCGATCTCCGGGTGCGCGGCCAGCGCGTCGGCGACCTGGGCGGCGGTGACGGCGGTGTGGAAGGGCACCGCCAGATCGACGACCTCGGCGCCGCAGTCGCGCAGCCAGTTGCCGAACGTCTGCCCGTACGGCCCGGTGACGACGTTCAGCGCCGTCGATCCGGGCCGGGCGCCGCCCCTGATACAGCCTTCGAGGGGCAGGAGCGCCTCGCCCTGCATGATGACGACGTCCTGCTCGGTGGCGAGGAGACCGGCCACGCGCCGCTCGATCGTCGCGAAGTGCGCGGCGGTGAGCGGGGTCAGGTCGAGGAAGGGGTGCGTCACGGTGGTGCTCTCTTCGGGATCGGATCTGTGCGGACCGGCCTGCGGGCCAGGCCTGCAACGAGGGTACCGAGCCCTCCGGAGGCGGCCCGGACCCGTCTGCCGGAAGGGATCCGGCAGGGCGTGGCGCCCGGTCCCGCGCCTCGTACAGTGCTGTCCATGAGTGATCACGAGGCGCCGCGCGTGCTGCAGGTGAAGGGGCGGGTGCTCGTCGGCCCCGAGGATGTCAGGGACGAGATCTGGGCGGTCGACGGGCGGGTGACGTACGAGCGGCCCCCGGGTGCGGACGAGGCGGTCGTCGTCACCGGCTGGGCCCTGCCCGGACTGGTCGACGCCCACTGCCACGTCGGGCTCGACCACCACGGCGCCGTCGACCCGGCGACCACCGAGAAGCAGGCGCTCGACGACCGGGGGGCGGGCGCGCTGCTCCTGCGGGACGCGGGATCACCCGCCGACACCCGGTGGATCGACGACCGCGAGGACCTGCCGAAGATCATCAGGGCCGGCCGGCACATCGCCAGGACCCGGCGGTACACCAGGAACTACGCCTACGAGATCGAGCCGGACGAGCTGGTGGCGTACGTCGGGCAGGAAGCGCGCCGCGGGGACGGCTGGGTGAAGCTCGTCGGCGACTGGATCGACCGCGAGGTGGGCGATCTGACCGCCTGCTGGCCGCGCGAGGAGGTCGGGGCCGCCATCGCCGAGGCGCACCGGCTGGGTGCCCGGGTCACCGCGCACTGCTTCGCCGAGGACTCGCTGCGTGATCTCGTCGAGGCCGGGATCGACTGCGTCGAGCACGCGACCGGGCTGACCGAGGAGACCATCCCGCTCTTCGCCGAACGCGGGGTCGCGATCGTCCCCACCCTGGTCAACATCGCCACCTTCCCCACGCTCGCCGACGGCGGCGAGGCCAAGTACCCCCGCTGGTCCGCCCATATGCGCCGGCTCCACGAGCGCCGCTACGACACCGTGCGCGCCGCGTACGACGCCGGGGTGCCCGTGTTCGTCGGCACCGACGCGGGCGGGGTGCTCGCCCACGGTCTGGTGGCCGGCGAGGTCGCGGAGCTCGTCAAGGCGGGCATCCCGGCCCTGGAGGCCCTGTCCGCGACGACGTGGGCAGCCAGGGCGTGGCTCGGCAGGCCGGGTCTCGAGGAGGGCGCGCCGGCCGACCTGGTGGTGTACGACGAGGACCCGCGGGCGGACGTGCGCGTGCTGGCGGCCCCGCGCCGGGTCGTCCTGAACGGGCGCGTGATCGGCTGATCCGGGTGTCCCGGGCCGGTTCGGGCCCGGGAGGCGCCGTGTTGACCGGCAGTGACCCGGAGCGCACGCGCTCGTTGGATAACCTCGCGCACTCCGACACGAGAGCCTTCCGGGCCGGGCACGTTCAGTGAAACGGGTGAACTCAAGGAACGCACGTGCCGGATTATTCGAATACAGGCACGGAAACCCCCCTTTGGGGTGAACTCACGCCAGGTGTCTGTCAGTTCACCCTCTGTGCGTAAAGATTCACGGAGTCGAGGCCACCGGTGCCCGCGATGTCCCCCATTGGACGGCGCCGGTGGCTCCATGTCTCTTGTGGGGGTTCCACCATCTTGAACAGCAACACCTTCCGCCTCGCCGCCCTGGCGGTCGCTGCCGCTCCCGTCGCCCTGCTGCTCGCCGTCCCGGCGCACGCCACCGCCGCGGCCACCACCACGACCACCGGCGACGGGAAGGCGAGCGCGGTCGTGCTCCGTACCGCACTCGACGTCTCGCTCCTGAACAAGACGATCGATGTGCCGCTCGAGGCCACGCTCAACGAGGTGCGGGCGCCGCGGAGCGCGGAGAAGACCGCGCTCAGCGTGAAGCTCGAAGGGGTGGAGGGCGGGGCGCCGGTCCGCGTGCTGCGCGCCGATGTGGCCACGGCGAAGGCGACCGTCGACAAGCACCGCGCCGAGGGCTACAGCAATGTGGTGAGGGCGAAGCTGCACCTGCCCGGCCTGCCGCTGCTCTCACTGGTCGAGGTCGAGCAGGTCACGTCCAAGGCGGTCTGCGAGGTGGGCCACAAGCCGGTCGCCGAGTCGAACGTGCTGGGGCATGTGAGGGTTCTCGGCAAGCGCGTCACCCTGACCGCCGGAGGCACGACGCAGATCGCGGTGAAGGGCGTCGGCTCGGTGACGCTCGACCTGTCGAAGGCGAGCACCACCTCGCGCACCGCCGCCGCGGTCGCACTCCAGCTGAAGGTCTCGGTCAACCCGGGCGATCTGAACGTCGCCGATGTGAAGGGTGAGGTCACGCTCGCCGAGGCAACCTGCGAGACGCCGAAGGCGGCGTCCACGGGTGGCGGCGACAACGGCGGCGGTGAGAACGGCGGCGGCGACAACGGGGGTTCGACCGGCGGTGGGTCCACCGGCGGCGGTTCGAGTGACGGCGGCTCGGACAACGGCGGTTCGAGTGACGGCG
>NZ_JAELVH010000253.1 GCF_019399235.1 Streptomyces poriferorum
GGAGTGAGCCGAGGGCGGGGAACAGGCCCGCCGCGGCGCATCCGCACCGGCCCCGCACCCCGCCCTCGGCTCACTCCGGCAGCGCGGGCGCCGTCTTCGCCGGCGTGCGGCTCAGCGACTCCAGAGCGATCCGGATCGCCTCGTCCAGCTGCGGGTCCCGGCCCGCCGCATGGTCCTGCGGCGCCATGACGACCTCGACGTCGGGGTCGACGCCGTGGTTCTCGACGCCCCATCCGTACCCCTCCAGCCAGAAGGCGTACTTGGGCTGGGTGACCAGCGTGCCGTCGACGAGCCGGTACCGGCTGTCGATGCCCACCACGCCGCCCCAGGTGCGTACGCCGACCACGGGGCCGATGTTCAGCGCCTTGATCGCCGCGTTCACGATGTCGCCGTCCGAGCCGGAGAACTCGTTGGCGACGGCCACGACGGGGCCGCGCGGGGCGTCGCCCGGATAGCTGGAGGGCCGCATGCCGCGGGGCAGGTCCCAGCCGACGATGCGGCGGGCCAGCTTCTCCACCACCAGCTGCGAGGTGTGGCCGCCGCGGTTCTCCCGTACGTCCACGACCAGGCCCTCGCGGGCGACCTCGGTACGCAGGTCGCGGTGGATCTGCGCCCAGCCCGAGCCGACCATGTCGGGGACGTGGAGGTAGCCGAGCCGCCCGCCGGACTGCTCGTGCACGTACGCGCGCCGGCCGGCGACCCACGCGTGGTAGCGCAGCGCCTCCTCGTCGGCGATCGGCACGACGACGACGTGGCGCGGGTCGCCGCCGTCTGCCGACGAGACGGTCAGCTCGACGGGTTTGCCGGCCGAGCCGGTGAGCAGCGGCGCGGGGCCGGTGAGCGGGTCGACGGGGTGGCCGTCGACGGCCACGATCGCGTCACCCGCACGGACGGCGACACCGGGCGCGGCGAGCGGCGCCCGGGCGGCCGGGTCGGAGGTCTCGGACGGCAGGATGCGGTCGACGCGCCACTTCCCGTCGTCGGCGCGGGAGAGGTCGGCGCCGAGCAGGCCCTGCCGGGCGGAGTCGTCGCGCCAGCCGCCGGACGGGGTCACGTAGGCGTGCGAGGTGCCGAGTTCGCCCTGAACCTCCCACAGGAGGTCGACGAGGTCGTCATGGGTGGCGACACGCTCCAGGACGGGCCGGTAGCGGTCCAGGACGCCGTCCCAGTCGATGCCGGCCATGTCGGGGCGCCAGAAGTTGTCCCGCATGATGCGGCCGGCCTCGTCGTACATCTGGCGCCATTCGGCCGCCGGGTCGAGGGTGCGGCGGACGCGGGAGAGGTCGACGGTGACGTTGTCGTCGCCGTCGTCGTCGGAGTTCGCGGACACCCGGCTGTCGGACGGGACGACGCGCAGCTTGCCGTGGCTGTGCAGGACGAGGCGCTTGCCGTCGCCGCTGACGGCGAACCGGCTGACGTCGGAGGCCAGCTCCTCGCAGCGCAGCTTCTCCAGGTCGTACCGCTCCAGGGCCGTCTCGGGGCCGTGGGCGTCGGGGGTGGCGGCGCTCGTGCCGAGCACACCGGTCACCGGGTGGCGCAGCCACAGCAGCCCGTCCTTCGCGGCCCGCAGCGAGGAGTAGCTGGCGGCCTCGACGGGCAGCGGCACGATCCGGTCGGCGAGGCCGTCCAGGTCGATGCGGGTGACGGGGAGCGCCGTGGGGTTGTCCTCGCCGTCGCCGCCCTTCTCCCTCTCGGTCGGGCGGCCGTGGAGCTGCGGTCCGAACGGGGAGGGGGTCGTCGCGGCGAGCGTCAGCAGGTGCGGCCGGCAGGCGCCGATGAACGCCATGTCGAACACGTGGGTGTCGTAGATCGGGTCGAAGGCCCGCTCGGAGAGGAAGGCCAGGTGCTTTCCGTCGGTCGTGAAGGCGGGTGCGAAGTCCCGGAAGCGCAGCGGCGTGGCCTCGGACACCGACAGGTCGGCGAGGTGTGCGAGCTTGAGCTGGCTGAGCGGTTCGGGGCCGGGGTGCGACCAGGCGAGCCAGGCGGAGTCGGGCGAGAAGACGAGGCCGGAGGCGTCACCGTGCTCGCTGCGGTCGACCTCGTGGACCTCGCCGCTCTCCCGCTCCACGACGAGGACGCGCCCGTCGTGCGCGGCGACGGCGAAGCGGCTGCCGTCGGGTGCGGGGACCAGGTCGAGGACCCGGCCGAGCCGGCCCGCGGCGAGGCGGCGGGGTACGGCGCCTGGGCTGGTCCCGGTGGCGGGTGCGCACTCCAGCGCGTCGTCGCCCTCGGCGTCGGTGACCCAGACGACGTGCTGGTCGCCGTCGGCCTGGAAGGTGTGCGGCAGCCTGGCCCGTACGCCGGGTTCGACCGCCAGCGCGCGGGCGGGGCCCTCACGGTGGGTGACCCAGTGGACGGCGCCCCGGGAGCCGACGGCGCTGCCTCGGCCGGTGCGGTCGGGCGACGCGGCGTGCAGGTGGCTGCCGGCGTGCACGGGGTGCGGCTGGAGGTCGGCGCGCTGGCCGCCGAGCCGGATGTCGAGGCGGCGGGGTGCGTCGCTCTCCAGGCTGTCCAGGAGCCACAGTTCACCGGCGGACGCGTAGGCGACGCGGGTGCCGTCGGTGGTGGCGTGCCGGGCGTAGAAGGCTTCGACGCCGGTGTGCCGGCGCAGGCCGGTGCCGTCGGGGAGTGAGGAGTACAGCGCGCCGACGCCTTCGTGGTCGGAGAGGAAGGCGATGCGGTCACCGACCCACATCGGGCACTCGATGTTGCCGTCGAGCTCCTCGTGGACGCGTACGAACTCCGCCGGGTCACCCTCGGCCGCGATCCAGAGCTTGCCGGCCGTACCGCCCCGGTAGCGCTTCCAGGTGGCGGCCTCGCGCCCCATCGTGGCCGAGAGCAGCAGGACCCGGCCGCCGGGACCGTACGCGAGGGAGCCGACCGGTCCGTACGGCAGGGTCCGCGCGGGACCGCCGTCGACCGGGACGGCGCGGGCCCATGAGCGCCGGAGCGAGACCTGGCCCTGGGTGCTGGTGACCAGCACCTCGCCGTCGGGCGTCCAGCCCCGTACGGCGGTCCGCGCGTCGCCCCAGTGGGTCAGCCGCCGGGAGGGTCCGCCGTCGGCGGGGGCGAGATGCACCTCGGGTGCCCCGTCCCGGGTGGACGTCCAGGCGACGAGGGTGCCGTCAGGAGATATCCGGGGCTGGGTGACGGGACGGTTGTCGGCGCTGACACGCCAGGCTCGACCGCCGTCGAGCGGCGCGAGCCAGACATCGTCCTCGGCGGTGAAGGCGATCGAGTCGCCCTGGACATGGGGGTACCGGAGGTAGGAAGGCTGTGTCACAGCGATCAGCCTAGGCCGCGGCTGTGGCCTGCGGAACGAAGTTGGCCGGAGTCCGCCGTACGGTCGGTGTCCGGCACATGCAAAGGGTTCGTCAAGAGGCGAGCGGGGCGGGCCGGTTGGCCCGGGGCGGGCTCATTTCCCGCGGGGCTGCTCGGTGACCGTGACGGTGACGGTCACCGTGGGCCCGGCCCCTCCCCCGCCGCTGCTCCCGGCGCTGCCGCTGTCCGGTGCCCGGGTCGAGGGCGGCGCGTCGCAGTTGCCGAGCAGGCTGGCCCGGAACACCGTCCGGCCGTCGGCCTTCGCGGTCAGGTCGCCCCGCACGCACCGGCCGTCGACCGCCTGCCGGACCTCGCCGGCGACCGTGATGTCCCGGCCGTCCTTCGCCCGGCCGCCGCAGTCGACGTCGGCGACGCGGCGCGTCGAGGCGGTGGCCGAAACGGTCCGTGCGGACGACGGCTTCGCGCTCGCCCCGCCGACGTTCGCGGTGCAGGTCAGCCACTGCACACGGACGCCTTCGTGTTCCAGGGCGCGGGTGGCGGTGCGGTCGGTGGTCACGGCGATGGACGCGGTGTTCAGCCCGTCCGCGGGTTCGCAGGCGGTGATGCCCGCGACAGCGGTGACCGCGAGGCAGACCGCGGCCGGAAAGCGACGGGTCGCCCGGCGACCCCATGCCCTTGATGTCCCCATAAGGGCAGCTTCCCACCGCTCCTGGCCCAGCGGTAGACCGCTTGCGGCCACAACTGCCCCGGAACGGCTGTCCTATGACCAGCGGCCCGTACGTCCCAGCAGCAGCGCCGTCGCCGCGGTGCCCGCCGTCGAGGTGCGCAGCACGGTCGGCCCGAGCCGGCAGGCGCGGGCACCGGCGGCGGCGAAGACGGCCAACTCGTCGGGTGACACGCCTCCTTCGGGACCTACGACCAGCACGATCTCGCCCTCCTCGGGCAGCGTGACCGTGGCCAATGACTCGCTGTCGTGGTCCCGGTCCTCGTGCAGCACGGCCGCGAAATCGGCCGTGGCCAGAAACGCGGCAACCTGCTTGGTCGTCATCGCGTCCGCCACGTCCGGGAAGCGGACCCGGCGCGACTGCTTGCCGGCCTCGCGGGCCGTACTGCGCCACTTCGCCAGGGACTTGAGGCCGCGGTCACCCTTCCACTGGGTGATACAGCGCGCGGCCTGCCACGGCACGATCGCGTCGACGCCGGTCTCCGTCATCGTCTCGACGGCGAGTTCGCCGCGGTCTCCCTTGGGCAGCGCCTGGACGACGGTGATGCGGACGTCGGGGCGGGGTTCCTCGTGGACGGACTCCAGATCGGTGATCACCAGCCGGTCCTTGCCCTCGGCGGCCATCACGACGCCCTCCGCCCAGTGCCCCTGGCCGTCCGTCAGGACGACGTCCTCACCGGCGTGCAGGCGCTTCACCGAGACGGCGTGCCGGCCCTCGGGGCCTTCCAGGACGAACCCGGGCCCCTGCGGCATCCGGTCGACGACGAAGACGGGTGCCGTCACTGTGTGCTCCTCGTGCTCAGTGCCGTCCGTGCGGCGTCCAGTTCCTCGGCGAGCAGTCCGACCAGCCGGCCCGCGGGCAGTTCGCGTGCCATCCGGTGCCCCTGCCCCGCCCACAGTGCCATGCCCTGCGCGTCCCCGGCCTTGGCCGCCGCCTTGCGCAGCACGGACGTCAGATGGTGCACCTGCGGGTAGGCGGCGGGGGCGTACGGTCCGTGCTCGCGTACGAAGCGGTTCACCAGGCCGCGGGCCGGGCGGCCGGAGAAGGCCCGGGTCAGGGTGGTGCGGACGAAGAGCGGGTTGGTCAGGGCCTGCTTGTGCAGCGGATGGGCGCCCGATTCGGGGCAGATCAGGAAGGCGGTACCGAGCTGCGCGGCGTCGGCGCCCGCCGCCAGTACCGCGGCGATCTGGGAGCCGCGCATCAGGCCCCCCGCGGCGATGACCGGTATCTGCACGGTCTCGCGGACCTGGGCCACCAGGCAGAGCAGCCCGGTGCCGGTGCCGTCGGCCTGCGGGTCGTCGCGGAACGTGGACTGGTGGCCGCCCGCCTCGACGCCCTGGGCACAGACGGCGTCGGCGCCCGCCCACTGGGCGGCCTGGGCCTCCTCGGGCGAGGTGACCGTGACGACGGTGTACGTACCCGCCGCGGCGAACGCGTCGAGGGTGTCGCGGGAGGGGCAGCCGAAGGTGAAGGAGACGACCGGGACCGGGTCCTCCAGCAGGATGGCGAGCTTGGCCTCGTAGCCGTCGTCGCCACAGCCGTCGGTGTCGCCGAGCGGGGTCTCGTACCAGGAGGTCTCGCCCGCGAGCTGGTGCCGGTACACCTCGATGGCGGCCGGGTCGGCGAGGTTCGGCTGCGGCATGAAGAGGTTGACGCCGAAGGGCTGGCCGGTGAGCCCGCGAAGCTGCTTGATCTCGTTGTACATGCCGTCCGCGGTCTTGTACCCGGCGGCCAGGAAGCCGAGCCCGCCGGCCTCGGCGACGGCCGCGACGAGCTGCGGACAGGAGGACCCGCCCGCCATCGGGGCCTGCACGATCGGAAACCGGCAGAGATCGGTCAACGCGGATGACATGACCGCATCGTGTCATGTCGCCCCTGCCCCACGATGCGCACCCCGCTGCAACGATTTGTCCACAATGCGGTACGGGCCCGGAAACCGGGCCCGTACGACATCGTCACGTGGATCTAGCGGCCGTTGAACGCGTCCTTCAGCCGCGAGAACAGGCCCTGCTGCCCCGGCTGGAACTGCCCGGTGGGCCGCTCCTCGCCACGCAGCTTCGACAGCTCGCGCAGCAGGCGCTCCTGCTCCGGGTCCATCTTGGTCGGGGTCATCACCTCGACGTGCACGATGAGGTCGCCGCGACCGCCGCCGCGCAGGTGCGTGATGCCGCGCCCGTGCAGCGGGACGGACTGGCCGGACTGGGTGCCCGGCCGGATGTCGACCTCCTCCAGTCCGTCGAGCGTCTCCAGCGGCACCTTGGTGCCGAGGGCCGCCGCCGTCATGGGGATGGTGACCGTGCAGTGCAGATCGTCGCCGCGCCGCTGGAACACGGCGTGCGGCAGCTCGTGGATCTCGACGTAGAGATCGCCGGCGGGGCCGCCGCCGGGGCCGACCTCGCCCTCGCCCGCGAGCTGGATGCGGGTGCCGTTGTCGACACCCGCGGGGATCTTCACGGTGAGCGTGCGCCTTGAGCGGATGCGGCCGTCACCGGCACACTCCGGGCACGGCGTCGGCACGACCGTACCGAAGCCCTGGCACTGGGGGCAGGGCCGCGAGGTCATGACCTGGCCGAGGAACGACCGGGTGACCTGGGAGACCTCGCCACGGCCGCGGCACATGTCACAGGTCTGGGCGGAGGTGCCGGGTGCGGCACCCTCACCGCTGCAGGTCGTACAGACGACGGCCGTGTCGACCTGGATGTCCTTGGTCGTGCCGAAGGCCGACTCGGAGAGGTCGATCTCCAGCCGGATCATGGCGTCCTGGCCGCGACGGGTGCGCGAACGGGGTCCGCGCTGCGACGCCGTGCCGAAGAACGCGTCCATGATGTCGGAGAAGTTGCCGAAGCCGCCCTGTCCGAATCCGCCCGCGCCACCGCCTCCGGAGGCGGACAGCGGGTCGCCGCCGAGGTCGTAGACCTGCTTCTTCTGAGCGTCCGACAACACCTCGTAAGCGGCGTTGATCTCCTTGAACCGCTCCTGGGTCTTCGGATCGGGGTTCACATCCGGATGCAGCTCGCGGGCGAGCCTCCGGAATGCCTTCTTGATCTCGTCCTGCGAAGCGTCGCGGCGCACGCCGAGTACGGCGTAGTAGTCCGTGGCCACTTACGACTCCGCCAGGATCTGTCCGACGTAACGTGCCACTGCGCGTACCGCTCCCATCGTTCCGGGGTAGTCCATGCGGGTCGGTCCGACCACGCCGAGTTTGGCGACTGCCTCGTCGCCCGAACCGTAGCCGACCGCGACGACGGACGTGGAGTTGAGCCCCTCGTGGGCGTTCTCGTGCCCGATACGTACGGTCATGCCCGAGTCCTTGGCCTCACCGAGCAGCTTCAGCAGCACGACCTGCTCCTCCAATGCCTCCAGCACCGGCCGGATCATCACAGGGAAGTCGTGCCCGAAACGGGTGAGGTTGGAGGTGCCGCCGATCATCAGCCGCTCCTCCGTCTCCTCGACGAGGCATTCGAGGAGGATCGAGAGCACGGTGGACACGGTTCCCCGGTCCTCGCTCTCGAAGGATTCCGGCAGGTCCTGCACCAGCTGCGGAACGTCCGCGAAGCGGCGTCCCACGACCCGGCTGTTGAGCCGCGCCCGCAGATCGGCGAGAGAGGTCTCACCGAACGGCGCGGGGCAGTCGACCAGCCGCTGTTCGACCCGGCCGGTGTCCGTGATCAGCACGAGCATCAGCCGGGCGGGGGCCAGGGACAGCAGTTCCACGTGCCGCACCGTCGAACGGGTCAGCGAGGGGTACTGCACGACGGCGACCTGCCGGGTCAGCTGCGCGAGCAGCCGTACGGTGCGACCCACGACATCGTCGAGGTCGACCGCGCCGTCGAGGAAATTCTGGATGGCACGGCGCTCCGGCGACGACAGGGGCTTGACGCCCGCGAGCTTGTCGACGAAGAGCCGGTAACCCTTGTCCGTCGGGATGCGTCCCGCGCTGGTGTGCGGCTGGGCGATGAAGCCCTCGTCCTCCAGCACCGCCATGTCGTTGCGGACGGTGGCCGGGGAGACCCCCAGCTTGTGCCGCTCCGTGAGCGCCTTGGAGCCGACGGGCTCCTCGGTGCCGACATAGTCCTGGACGATGGCGCGCAGCACTTCGAGTCTGCGTTCGCTGAGCATCGCGCACACCTCCAGCTGTGTACCTCGGTGGTTCTCGGGCCGTTCCCGGGTCTGTCCCTGGCACTCTGTGCGTACGAGTGCCAGCAATCCCCCGGCCAGTGTACGGCGACGGGGTAGCCCCCTAGCAAGGGCGACCGGCCACGCTACCGCGAGACTGCGCAGGTCGTTGCCGATAGCGTCGCGGTATGGACGCCTCTTGGGAAGAGTTCGGCTGGGAGCGACTCGGACACGGAACGGGCCGGCGACGCCTTCCGGTGTGGGATGCAACGGTCGGCCTGGTGGCGGGGACGGACGGCGTGCTGCTCTGCGACACCGGTTCGTCACTCCGTGAAGCGGCCGAAGTGCGCGGCCAGGCGCAGGCCCTGCTGGGCCGGAGGGTGACGCATATCGCACTCAGCCACCCCCATTTCGATCATGTGCTGGGCACGGCGGCCTTCGCCGGGGCGCAGGTGTACGGCGCCGGGGGCGTGGCCGGACTGCTGCGGCGCGGGTCGGACGAGCTGCACGCCGACGCGGTGCGGCACGGTCTGCCCGAGCACGACGCGGCCGAGTCCGCCGACGTGCTGGTGGCGCCGCATCACGAGGTGCGCGCCGAATGGACGCTCGACCTGGGCGGCGGGCGTGAGGTGCTGCTCGTGAACGCGGGCCCGGGGCACAGCGGCCACGATCTCGCGGTGCTGGTCCCCGGCCTCTCCGGCTCGCCCGCGGTCGTGTTCTGCGGCGACCTGGTCGAGGAGTCCGGTGAACCGCAGGCAGGCCCGGACGCGTTCCCGGCGCGCTGGCCGGCGGCGCTGGACCGGCTGCTGGAGCTGGGCGGCGAGGACGCGCTGTACGTGCCGGGGCACGGGGCCGTGGTGGACGCCGCGTTCGTAAGGGCCCAGCGCGATCAGCTGGCTGTCCGGTTCGGCGTGTCGTGAGCCGCTCCCGCCTTATCGTCATCCGATGCGCAGCTACCAGCCGGACCTGACCCCGCCGTGGAAGAAGTCCGCCCCCGCTCCTGAGGTGCCCGCCGAGCCCGATCTGGTCGTGGAGGACGTCGCCAGCGGCTTCTGCGGTGCGGTGATCCGGTGCGAGAAGACGGCCGAGGGCCCGACGGTGACCCTGGAGGACCGCTTCGGCAAGCACCGGGTCTTCCCGATGGCACCGCGCGGCTTCCTGCTGGAGGGCCGGGTCGTCACGCTGGTGCGCCCTTCGGCGGGCGGCCCGGCCCGGCCC
>NZ_JAELVH010000254.1 GCF_019399235.1 Streptomyces poriferorum
CGCCGCAGGCGCCCCGCCCCCCACAGGCCACCGCCTCACCGCACCGCGACAAACCCCTCCGCGTCGCGCTCCGCCCGAACCGAAGGCGACACCGCGGCCCGTCCCACGGCCACCGCCCCCAACGGATCCCACGACGCCGGCAACGACAGCACCTCCCGCACGACGTCCCGGCAGAACATCGTCGAGGACACCCACGCCGAGCCCAGCCGCTCGCCCGCCAGCGCCACCAGGAAGTTCTGGATCCCGGCGCCCGCGGCGACCACGAACATCTCGCGCTCCGCCCCGTCCCGTCGCGCGTCCCCGTACGTGTGGGAGCCGTCCATCACCATGCACGGCACCACCAGATACGGCGCCCGGCGCAGCACATCGCCCCGCTTCACCCGCCGCGCGATCGACTCCTCGCTCTTGCCGTCCCGCCGCAGGTCCGCGATCCACGCGTCCCGCATCGCGTCCAGCAACCGGGTCCGTGACTCCGGCGACTCCAGCAGCACGAACCGCCACGGAGTCGTGTGATGCGGCGCGGGCGCCGTCACGGCCGCGGCCACCGCACGCCGCACCGCGCCGGGGTCCACCGGTTCGTCGGTGAACTCGCGGACCGTACGCCGCTGGGTCACCGCCTCCCGTACCGCCTCGGACGTCCCCAGCCGGAACATGTCGTCCGCCGCGACCCGCACCATCGCGCGGGCCCCGTCGGCGTCGGCCGGGTCCATGACATGGCCGAGCCCCCGCACGACCGCGACGGGCAGCCCGTCCGCCTTGCCCTTGACCAGGTCACCGGCCGAGGCCAGCTCGTCCGCGGTGGCGACCACGGTCGCGCTCAGCGGATTGCCGTACGCGTCGCTGCCGCCCCTCAGATCGTCGAGTACCCGCACCCCGGCCGCGCCGATCGCGACATCGGTCAGCCCGTTGCGCCACGGCCGCCCGAAGGTGTCCGTGACGACGACGCCGACGTCGACACCGAGCGTGTCCCGCAGCCCCTGCCTGATCGTCCGCGCCGAGGCGTCCGGGTCCTCGGGCAGCAGCAGGACCGTCCCGGCAGGGGTGTTCGACGCGTCGACCCCGGCGGCGGCCATCACCAGACCCTGCCGGTTCTCCACGATGCGCAGCGTGCCGCGCCGCGCCACCACCCGTACCGTCTCGGCGTCGATCGCCGCCTCCCGGTCGGTGGCCTCGACGATCCGGCCCTCGGCCTTGGAGACGATCTTCGAGGTGACGAGCAGCACGTCGCCGTCGGCAAGACCCGGCTCGGTGGCGGCGATCAGTTTCGCGAGGTCGTCCCCGGCCCGCACCTCGGGCATCCCGGGCAGCGCCCACACCCGGTACGAGGGCGCGGCGTCCGGCCCGGCCGCGCTCATGCCCGTACCTCTTCGGCGAGCGCCAGCGCCTGCCGTGCCATCTCCGCGGTCGTGGCGACGTCGGTCATCATCAGCGGGACGGAGCGGCAGCGGATGCCGGCCGCCTCCACCTCGTCCACCGCACCCGCGTCCACGGTGTCGACGAGCCAGCCGTCGAGCAGCCCGGAACCGTAGTGCTGGGCGACCGCCGCTGCCGTCGACTCGACGCCCACCGCGGCGAGGACCTTGTCCGCCATCCCGCGCACCGGCGCGTCACCGACGATGGGGGAGAGACCGACGACCGGCACCCCGGCCTCGGCGATGGCCTCCCGGATCCCGGGCACGGCGAGGATGGTCCCGACGGACACCACGGGGTTCGACGGCGGGAAGAGGATGACGTCGGCCCCGGAGATCGCCTCCAGGACGCCCGGTGCCGGCTTGGCCTGCTCGGCGCCGACGGGCACGATCGCCTGCGCGGGGACGGAGGCGCGCAGCTTCACCCAGTACTCCTGGAAGTGAATGGCCCTGCTCTCGCCGTCGACGTCGACGGCCACATGCGTCTCGATCCGGTCGTCGGACATCGGCAGCAGCCGGACCCCCGGCTTCCAGCGCGCGCAGAGCGCCTCGGTGACGGCGCTCAGGGGATAGCCCGCGCCGAGCATCTGCGTACGGACGATGTGGGTGGCGAAGTCACGGTCGCCGAGCCCGAACCACTCGGGGCCGACGCCGTACGCCGCGAGTTCCTCCTTGACGTGGAAGGTCTCGTCGGTACGGCCCCAGCCCTGCTCCTCGTTGATGCCACCGCCGAGGGTGTACATCACGGTGTCGAGGTCGGGGCAGACCTTGAGGCCGAACAGATGGATGTCGTCACCGGTGTTGCCGATCACCGTGATGTCCGCGTCGGGCGCGGCCTCCTTGAGGCCACGCAGAAAACGAGCACCACCGATACCGCCGGCCAGAACCACAATGCGCATACGGACAGTTTGTCAGGCGAAGCCTGATCCTTGTCGGGGTGGTGGTGGGCGACGGGTGGGGGACCGTCAGGCGGAGCGCGGTTGCCGGACGCGGCCCTTCAGAGGGCCACGGCCGCCGCGCACTGGGTGGCATGCATCGGCATGTCGGTCAGGCCCGGGTAGTAGACGTGCAGGCTGACGGCCGGTCCGAGGGAGTCGTTGGCCACCTCGTGGACGTAGCCGGGGGCGAAGACGCGCTGGGCACCGGCGTCCAGGGTCCGCCGGCCGCGGTCCGTACGCTCGGTCAGTTCGCCTTCCAGCACGGTGAGTACGCCGGACGACGGCCCGTGGTCGTGCAGGCCGCTGCCCTGGCCGGGGACCCAGCTGAGCAGCCAGATCTCGTAGCCGGGTCCGGTGCGGAGCCGGTGGTACCAGCGGGTGGTGGCGTCGTACCGGACGAGGTGGGCCCACTGGGAGCGGTCGGCGGCGATGGTGCGGGCGAGCCCGACGAATTCCGCGACGGTGGAGGGGTGCTCGCGGGCGGGGCGCAGGAGGTGCTGGACCTCGAGGAGGTCGCCGGCGATCTGGAGGTCGCTGTCGCTGTTCATGGGTGCGGTGGTTCCTCGGCAGGGGTGCAGTGGTGCTGTGCGGATGCAGGGGTGTCGCAGGACCAGGGGGACCGGGTGACCGCAGAGGCGGGAAGCCGCGTGGGGGAGGGTCCGTGGGTCGCGGGATGAGCTGCGTCGAGCTGGAGCGCGGGGGCTTCAACAGCTGAGACAGCTGGAACAGCAACAGCGGGCCTGGACAGCGCTGCGGAACCCACGGATGTGGGCGATGCGCATGGCTGAGGTCGCTGGCATGACATCAAGGAGAACCGGAGAATCGCCGACTGTCAACCCAATGCCCGATTTGGGGGTAATGTTTCACCTCATCCGGTTACTCCATGCGGAGAAAGGTTTATGCACCTCCCGCACCGGAGACATGGCGCAACAATCGCCGCGGCAAACGCGGTCGAGCCCCCGTGACCCGACTGTGATCTTGATCGCTTCGGTGATCGAATCGCAACGTGCGCCCCCTCCCGGGAGTTCTTCCCTGTGGCGGGTGCGGGTGGCGCGAAACCCCTGGCATATGTCAGATTTTTGGTGATTTGCACACTTTACGCATACGCTTGGTTCCGCAGAGTGAATACCGGGCCCAATAGCAGATCTGAGCTTGACTGGCCCGAAGCTACACACTTGTAATTTCACTCGTGTCGTTCGGTCGATTCGATAACGGCCGCATCACGGGACGCAAGAGACAGACGAGGGGCGCACATGACCGAGCTGTTCCAGCAACTGCTGGTCGAGGACGCGGACGAGGAACTCGGCTGGCAGGAGCGCGCACTGTGCGCCCAGACCGACCCCGAGTCCTTCTTCCCCGAGAAGGGTGGGTCCACCCGCGAGGCCAAGAAGGTCTGCCTCGCCTGTGAAGTCCGGTCCGAATGCCTGGAGTACGCCCTTTCCAAGGACGAGCGATTCGGCATCTGGGGCGGCCTTTCCGAGCGGGAGCGACGGCGCCTCAAGAAGGCCGCGGTCTGACCCGGCCCCCTCCGCGAACGCCCCGGCCCGAAGGCCGGCCGCGAGAAACCGGACCCCGGGGACGGGCCGCTCCCCGGACCGACGACGCCCATGGCCCGCCGCCTGCACCCTGCCCGCAGGCGGCGGGCCATTGCCGTGCCCCCGGCCTCTCCACCGCTCTCGTTCAGCCGCTCCGCGCCACCCCGGTTATCCGTACCGTTAGTGTGGGGCCCCGTCCGAGACGCGCCAACGACCCGACAGGGCGCGCGTGTACACCGATGCAGCCCCCGGGGGACGTCCCCCGGACCCGGCCGGAGGGCCCGTACCTCGATGTCCGTGCACAGCCAAGCAACGGCGCCGTACGCGGCCGCCGCCGCCCCAGAGTTCCCCCGGCACGTCGTCACCGCCGTGCTCGTCTCCCACGACGGCGCACGCTGGCTGCCCGACGTGCTGGCCGGGCTGCTCGGGCAGGAACGCCCCGTACAGAACGTCGTCGCCGCCGACACCGGCAGCGCCGACGACTCCGCGCGCCTGGTCACCGAGGCGCTCGGCGCCGAGCGCGTCCTGCACCTCGCGCGGCGTACGGGCTTCGGCACGGCCGTCGACGAGGCGAGCCGCACCGCCGGCGTCCTGACCCCGGACGACCTGCCGTACCTGAAGCGCCCGAGCGGCTGGGACCCCGTCACCAGGTCCTGGCGCGACGACGCCTACGACCTGCCGGACCTGCCGCACGGCGAACCGGTGCAGTGGCTCTGGCTGCTCCACGACGACTGCGCCCCCGAACCCGACGCCCTCGCCGAGATGCTGCGCGTCGTCGACAACGACCAGCACGCCGCGATCGTCGGCCCCAAACTCCGCGGCTGGTACGACCGCCGGCAGCTCCTCGAAGTCGGCGTCTCGATCGCCAACAGCGGACGCCGCTGGACCGGCCTCGACCGGCGCGAGCAGGACCAGGGCCAGCACGACCAGGTCCGTACCGTCCTGTCCGTCTCGACCGCGGGCATGCTGATCCGCCGGGACGTCTGGGAGGAGCTCGGCGGTTTCGACCGCAGACTGCCCCTGATGCGCGACGACGTCGATCTGTGCTGGCGCGCCCACATGGCAGGACACCGGGTGCTGGTCGCCCCCGACGCCGTCCTGCGGCACGCCGAGGCATCCGCCCGCGAACGCCGCCCCATCGACTGCGCCGGCCGCTCGGTCTCCAGCCCGCACCGCGTCGACAAGGCCGGCGCCGTCTACACCATGCTCGTCAACGCACCCGGCAAACGGCTGCCCTGGGTGCTGCTCCGGCTCGTGCTCGGCACGCTGCTGCGTACGCTCGCCTATCTCGTCGGCAAGGTGCCCGGCCAGGCACTCGACGAGGTCACGGGCCTCCTCGGCACCCTGCTGCGCCCCGGCCGGATCCTCACCGCCCGTCGCCACCGCGGCAAGGGGGCCGTCGACCCGGCCGAACTGCGCGGGCTCTTCCCCGCCCCCGGCGCCACCGTCCGCGCGACCGTCGAACAGGTCGCCGGCAACTTCGGCGGCGGCGCGGAGACCGAGTCCGGCGGCTCGCGGCACGGCGCCGTCGAGTCGGGTCCGGGCGGCGACGACGCCGACTTCCTGGAGATCGACCAGTTCGCCAAGCTGAAGCGCGTCGGGCGCAAGCCGGGCCCGGTGCTCTTCGCCCTCCTGCTCCTCGTCTCCCTCGTCGCCTGCCGCAGCCTCCTGGGCGGCGGAGCCCTGGCCGGCGGCGTCCTGCTGCCCGCTCCCGGCGACGTCTCCGACCTGTGGGGCCGCTACGCGGACGGGTGGCACACCGTCGGCACCGGCGGCACCCAGACCGCACCGCCCTACCTGGCCGTCATCTCGGCCCTGTCCGCGCTGTTCCTCGGCTCCACCGGCTTCGCGCTCACCCTGCTGCTGGTCTGCTCGGTCCCGCTCGCCGGACTCACCGCGTACTTCGTGTCCCGCCCGCTGCTGCCTTCCCGGCTGCTGCGGGCCTGGGCCAGCGTCGCGTACGCCTTCCTGCCCGCCGCGACCGGCGCCCTGGCGACCGGCCGCCTCGGCACCGCCGTCCTCGCCGTCCTGCTCCCGCTGATCGCCCGCGCGGCCGTCTCCGCGCACGGCATGCGGAGCGGCGGCGGTGACAGCCGCGGCAGCTGGCGCGCCACCTGGGCGTACACCCTGCTGCTCACCCTCGCGATGGCGTTCACCCCCATCGTCTGGCCGCTCGCCGTGGTCCTCGGCATCGGTGTGCTGGCACTGCGCCGCAACGACATCACGGCCTACGGCCTCCGCTTCCTCGCCGCGGCCGGCACTCCGCTGCTGGTTCTCGCGCCCTGGTCGCTCTCGCTCCTGACGAGCCCCTCGTCCTTCCTGAAGGAAGCGGGGCTGGAGACCGGTTCGGGCTCGGCCTCCGCGCTGGACCTCCTCGGGATCAGCCCCGGCGGCCCCAAGGCGGCCGGTGGCGTCCTGCTCCTCGGCATCGTCCTCGCGGCCCTGGCCGCTCTGCTGCGCGGGGAGCGGCAGTTCGCCGCCCGGACCGCCTGGGCCGTCGCTCTGGTGGCCCTGGCCTTCGCCGGGCTCGCCAACGGCTCCGGCTGGGCCGGACCCGCCACCCTCGTCTACGGCGCCGCGCTCATCGCGGCCGCGCTGGTCGGCGCGGACGGCGCCCGCATTCGCGTCGCCGAGCTCAGCTTCGGCTGGCGTCAGCCGGTCGCCGTCCTGATCGCACTGGCCGCCGGGGTCGCTCCCGTGCTGGCCGCCGTCGGCTGGATGATCGGCGGCGCCGCGGGACCCCTGGAGCGCCGCGACCCGGTGCAGGTGCCCGCGTTCGTCGCCGCGGAGAGCAGCACCCGGGACCAGCCGCGCACCCTGGTGCTCGGCGGCACCTCGCCCGGCTCCGTCGCGTACACCCTGATCCGCGGCTCCGGCGCGCGGCTGGGCGATGCCGAACTGGCCGCGGCGGGCGAGGGCAACGGCTACCTCGACAAGGTCGTCGGCAACCTGGTCGCGGGCTCCGGCGCCGACCAGGGCAGCCAGCTCCGCAGCTTCGCGATCCGTTACGTCCTCGTCCGGGACGGGGCGCCGAAGCAGATGAGCCGGGTCCTCGACGCGACCCCCGGCCTCAGGCGCCTCAGCCAGCTGGACGGCAGCGCGCTCTGGCAGGTGGACCGCCAGGTCGCCCGGATCATGATCGTCCCGGCGGCAGCCGCCGACGAGCAGCTCCCGGTGGGCTCCGAACCCGTCGAGGCGCACACCAAGATCCCGGCGGGCGGCGCGGGCCGCGTGCTGCGGATCGCCGACGACGCCGACCCCGGCTGGCAGGCCACGCTCGACGGACGGTCGCTGACCCGCAAGACCGTCGACGGCTGGGCGCAGGGCTTCGAACTCCCCGCCGAGGGCGGCACGCTCGACCTCACGTACGAGACGCCCTTCACGCACTCCGTGTGGATCTGGATCCAGGCCGCGCTCACCGTGGTCCTGCTGGTCCTGGCACTGCCGGGCCGTCGCCGGGAGATCGACGACGACCTGCCCGAGGAGGACGCACCGGTCCCCGCCGAGCCGGTCGCCGGTGAGGGGCGCCGGGCCCGCAGGCTGCGAGCGGCCGCGCTGGCGGAGGGCGAGGGCGACGACGGCGAGAACTTCGACGCCGGCGAGCCCGCGGCCGAGGGGGAGCGGGCGGACCACTTCCCCGACCGGCAGACCGGCCTGCCCACCGGCCAGGAGCCGCTCGACACCGACTCCGACGCCGGCCAGGACGTCTTCGTCCCCCAGCAGGCCGACGGCGACACCGGCCAGTACGCGGCGGTGCCGCAGCAGCAGTACGGGGAATGGGACGCCCAGCAGTACCAGGGCACCGGCTACCAGCAGTACCAGGAAGGCCAGTACCAGGAGGGCCAGTACCAGGACGGCCAGTACGGTGCCGCGCCGCAGCAGCAGTCCGACGGCGCCGCAGGCTACGACGCGTACGGCTATCCGCAGCAGCAGCAGCAGGGCGAGTACCCCCCGTACACCCAGGGCCAGTACGGCAGCCTCCCGCAGGACAACAGCGGTCAGTACGACCCCGACGGCCAGTACGGCAACGCCCCGTACGACGCCGGTCAGTACGGCACGGGTCAGTACGGCACCCAGGGCGCCTACGGCGAGCAGGGCACGTACGACCCGCAGAACCCCGACGAGAACCCCGACGGGAACCCGGCCCCGGGCCAGAACCAGTGGCCGACCCGTAACGCATCGCGAGGCGAGTCCGAGTGAAGTCCACCAGCCTGTCCCTCATCGCCGGGGCCGTCGCCCTCGCCGCCGTCACCGGATTCGCCGCGGTCACCGCGCCGGACGGTGGAGGTACGACGACGGCGAAGGCGGCCACCCGGCTGCCCGTCGAGCGCTCCAGCCTGCTCTGCCCGGCCCCCGGCCTGTCCGACCTCGCGGAGACGGAGTACACCTCCTTCACCCCGGCGGCGAAGAGCGATGGCGCCGCGGAACCGGCCGGTACGGCCGAACTCCTGTCCTCGGCCGTCAAGGGCGTCGCCAAGGACACCGCGAAGGACAAGGACAAGAAGACCGGGAAGACGGACCCGGACAAGCCGGTCGTCCTCCTCAAGGAGCCCGGCAAGCCGGCCACCGCCGAGGTGTCCGGCGCGGACGCCCCGGCCCTCGTCGGCACCGCCACGGGCCGGCTGGCCCCCGGCTGGACCGCCCAGCAGACCACCACCGTCGAGGCGGGCGACTCCCGCGGGCTGCTCGGGGTCGGCTGCACCGTGCCCGACACCGACTTCTGGTTCCCGGCCGCGAGTACGGCGAAGTCCCGCGAGGACTACGTCCACCTCACCAACCCCGACGACACCGCCGCCGTCGCCGACATCGAGCTGTACGGTCCGGAAGGCCCGCTCAAGTCCGAGGTGGGCGAGGACATCACGGTGCCCGCCCGGTCCGGTATCCGCGTCCTGATCTCGACGCTGATCAACAAGGCCGAGGACGATGTGACCGTCCATGTCACCACCCGGAGCGGACGCGTCGGGGCGGTCGTCAGGACCGCGGACGACAGGAGCGGCAGCGACTGGCTCGCCGCCTCCACCGAGCCGGCGGGCACCCTGGTCCTGCCCGGCATCCCGGCGGACGCGACCTCGGTGCGGCTCGTGGCCTTCGCCCCCGGCGAGGACGACGCAGACCTCACGGTGAAACTGCTCGGCAAGACGGGCGCGATCTCGCCGGCCGGTAATGAGGAACTCCACGTCAAGTCGCAGATGACCGCCGGCGTCGACCTGAAGGCCCTGACGCGGGGCGAGCCGGGCTCCCTGCTCCTGACCCCCGCCGACGACGGCAAGGCCACCCCGGTGGTGGCCGCCCTGCGGGTGGTCCGCGGCAAGGGCGACAAGCAGGAGGTCGGCTACATCCCGGCGACGGGCCCGGTGGGCGCGCAGGCGACCGCCGCCGACAACCGGGCGAAGGGATCGGTCCTCTCGCTCACCGCGCCCGGCGCCGCCGGCACCGTGAAGGTCACGGCGTCGGCG
>NZ_JAELVH010000255.1 GCF_019399235.1 Streptomyces poriferorum
TTCGGCGTCGGCTGCCGGCCGAACACCTCCCCCCGCAATGGCCGGCAGCCGACGCCGAAGCGCTGTTCCGTGAACTCGCGGCCCGCTTCGAGCCGGAGGCCGAGCGGATCGCCGCGGACATCCTGGACCGCTGGGAGGACGCGCCGACGGTCTGACCGGCCCGCGCCGGCGCCCTCAGGCCCCGCCGCGTGCCTGTTCCCTCACCGCGCGCGGCGACAGGCCGAACTCGGCCCGGAACACCCTGCTGAAATGGCTCGCTTCCCCCAGCCCTGTGCGGGACGCCAGGACGTACGCGGGCAGGTGTTTCAGCGCCGGGTCGAGCAGGTCCTTGTGTCCCGGGCGACCGAGCCGGACAACCCGGCGAAGGACCGACCTCGGTCAGGCGCCCCGCAGGCTCTCGGCGCTCCCTTCGACGGCCGAGATCAGCGCCTCGACCGTGGCGCCGAAGATCTGCTCGTCCGTCACCGCGGCCAGTTCGCCACTGAGGCCGGTGATGTGGGGGAAGCGCTGCGGGTCGACCAGCCGGTACTCGCGGTTCCACGCGGAGTCGTCGGCCGCGCGGGCGTCCGCGTCGAACAGCAGGAACGCGGCCTGCTGCCCCACGTACGCGAGGAGGGTGTCCCCGATCATGCGGTAGTGGACGGCGGCCTCCGCCCCTTCCAGGCCCGCCTCCCGGACGGCGCCGAGGATGAGTTCGACGACCCGGAACTCGTTGGAGCGGCGTGTGGTCCGGCTCGCCATGGCGGAGCCCACCACCGGGTACTTGAGGGCGACCGCGAGGGAGGCGTCGGCGAGTGCCCGGATGCGGCCCTGCCAGTCGAGGCCGTCGGGGATGGCGTCGAGGGCCTCGCCGAGCATGTGGTCGGCGACCGACAGCAGCAGCTCGTCCTTGTCGCGGAAGTGCCGGTAGATCGCGGTCGGATCCGCCCCGAGCTCCTCGCCCAGGCGCCGGACGGTGAAGGCGTCCTCGCTTCCCCGGGCGGCGATGCGCAGGCTCGCTTCGATGATCGCGGCGGGCGTGAGCTGACTGCCGGCGCGCTTGCTCCGGGCCTTGGTGGCGGGTGACTTCGGCATGGTGCGGCCAGTGTATCGGTTCGGGATCCAGTGAGCGCAACACTGTTGACAGCGCTGTTGCGCTGTCGTTCACTCCTCCTCAACGAACACGTCGGGCGGGTCATTCCGCCCTGATGGAGGTTGAATTGATGGCGCACAGCAGCGAACGGGCCGACACCGTCTTCGTCGGAGGCCGGGTCTTCACCGGCGCGGGCCCCGTCCCGGTGGACGCCGCCGTCGCCGTCGCGGGCGGCCGGATCATCGCCGTCGCCGACGTGGGTACGGTGCGCACGCTGACCGGCGCCGGTACGGAGGTCGTCGATCTGGAGGGCGGCCTGCTCGTCCCCGGATTCCAGGACGCGCACATCCACCCCGTGATGGGTGGCACCCAGATGCTCGGCTGCGACCAGAGCGAGCAGACCACCGCCGATGGCTGCCTCGACGTGGTGGCCCAGTACGCCAAGGACCACCCGGACACGGCCTGGATCCGTGGCGGCGGCTGGTCGATGGACTGCTTCCCGGGCGGCACGCCGACGCGTTCCATGCTCGACGCGGTGGTGCCCGACCGGCCCGTGCTGCTCGTGAACTGCGACGGCCACGGTGCGTGGGTCAACACCCGCGCGCTGGAGATCGCCGGTGTCGACCGGCACACCGCAGACCCGGCCGACGGCCGCATCGAGCGGGAGGCGGACGGCACCCCGGCCGGCACCCTGCACGAGGGTGCCGTCGAACTGGTGGCCCGGCACGTTCCCGTCGCGACCGAGGACGAGACATACGCCGGACTGCTCGCCGCTCAGGAGTACCTGTTCTCACTCGGGGTCACCGGGTGGCAGGACGCCATGATCGGCTCCTTCCACGGCTACCCGGACAACCTGCCCGTCTACCTGCGTGCGGCCCGCGAGGGCTCGCTGCTCGCCCGGGTCGTCGGTGCCCTGTGGTGGGACCGCAACCGCGGTATGGAGCAGCTTCCGGAACTGGAGGAGCGTCGCCGCATCGGCCGGGAGGGCCGCTTCGACGCCACCAGCATCAAGATCATGCAGGACGGCGTGGCGGAGAACTTCACCGCCGGGATGCTGGAGCCCTATCTGGACGGCTGCGGCTGCGCGACCGGAAACTCGGGCCTGAGCTTCGTCGAGCCCGGGCTCCTGAAGGAAGCGGTCTGCGCACTCGACCGGTCCGGCTTCCAGGTCCACTTCCACGCCCTCGGCGACCGGGCCGTGCGCGAGGCGCTCGACGCCCTCGCCGCGGCCCGTGCCGCCAACGGCGCGAACGACCACCGGCACCACCTGGCCCACCTCCAGGTCGTCCACCCCGATGACATCGCGCGTTTCGCGGAACTCGGCGTCGCCGCGAACATCCAGCCGCTGTGGGCCGCCCACGAACCCCAGATGGACGAGCTGACCATCCCGTTCCTCGGGGCCGAACGCGCCGCCCAGCAGTACCCGTTCGGCGATCTGCGCACGGCCGGTGCCCACCTCGCCGCCGGCAGCGACTGGTCGGTGAGCAGTCCCAACCCGCTGTGGGGCATCCACGTCGCGGTCAACCGTGCCGCCCCGGCGGGAGAGCTCCCCGAGGGCGCGACGTACCCACCGTTCTACCCCGAGCAGGCACTGACCCTGGCCGAGGCGCTCACCGCATACACCGCGGGCACCGCCTGGGTGAACCACCTCGACGACGTGACCGGCACGGTCGAGGTGGGCAAGTACGCGGACCTCGTCGTTCTCGACCGTGACCCGTTCACGCGCCCCGCCGACGAGATAGGCGACGTCCGGGTCCGCCGGACGTACGTCGAAGGCCGCCTCGTGTTCGACGCGAACACGACCGCGCCCACTGCGTCGACCGACTGACACAGCCCCCCACGCACTTCATCGAGCCCACCCCGGACGGAGACAGACAGTGCCATCGAAGAGTGCAGGATCCAGACGGCCGACGCGGATGCGGACGGTGCGCCGCGCAGCGGGGGCCCTCCTCGCGGCGAGCGCCGTGCTCATCACGAGTGCGTGCAGCGGCACGGCGGACAAGGGCAAGGACGCCGACGCCGGCACGTCGTACAAGCTGACCAAGCAGACGCCCGCCGCCGCGGGCGACATCGACTCCTTCACCTGGTCGATCTATGCCGAGCCCTCCTCGCTGGACTACGTCTACGCGTACGACTACCCGCCGAACCAGATCCTCGCCAACGTCTGCGAGAGCCTGCTGCGCTGGAACCCGGACCTGTCGACGTCGCCGAACCTGGCGTCCTCGTTCACCAATCCGACGCCCACCACCTGGGTCTACAAGATCCGTCCGGGCGTGCGCTTCCACGACGGCACGGTCCTCACCGCGAAGGACGTCGTCGCCTCGCTGCGCCGTCACATGGACCCCGCTGTGGGCAGCGCGTGGGAGAACACCTTCCGCAACGTGAAGTCGATCGACATGACCGCACCGCTGGAAGTCACCGTCAAACTGACGAAGCCGGACGCGGTCTTCAACCAGGAGATGGCCACCAGCTCGGGGACCATCGAGTCGGCCGCGACCCTCGCCAGGGCGGGCAAGGACTACGGCAGCCCCAAGGGAGGGGTCAACTGCACGGGCCCGTTCTCCTTCGGGTCCTGGGCATCGGGTCAGTCACTCACCCTGAAGAAGTACGACGGTTACTGGAACAAGGATCTGAAGCCCAAGGCGGGCCAGGTCAAGTTCGTGTTCCTGAGTGACGCGACGACCCGCGTCAACGCATTCCAGAGCGGTGAGGTGGACGGTGGCTGGATGGTCCCGGCCGACGCCTACGACCAGCTCGGCACGTCCTCCGCCGGCAAGCTCTACTACGGCGTCAACAGCACCGTCGCCGAGGAGATCGTCAGCAACCTCAAGGGCCCGCTCGGCGACGCCGAGGTGCGCAAGGCCCTGCTCATGGCCATCGACCGCAAGGGCATCGTCAAGGCCGGAGCCGGCGGGGTCGGCGAGGTCGCCGACTCCCTCGTCACCGACAACATGTGGGACCAGGCGCCTGCGGCGAGCCGCAAGGACATCATCAAGGACGTGCCGAAGTATCCGTACGACCCGGCGAAGGCCAAGGAGATCGCGGAGAAGGCCGGGGTGAAGGGGGAGCGGATCGTCATCGCGACCAGCCCGCTCGACTCGCAGACCACGATCGTCGCGCAGGCCGTCGAGCAGGCCGCCAAGGCCATCGGCCTCGACCCCAGGATCGAGACGCTGTCGCCGGAGAAGTACTCGACGCTCTTCACCGACGCCGCCGCCCGTAAGGGAGTCGACCTCTTCCTGACCTTCTGGTACACCTCGATCACCGACCCGCTGGATGTGTACGGCTCCCTGGAGACCGGCATGTTCACCAACTACGGCGGCTGGTCGGACAAGGAGTTCGACCGGGCGGTCGAGGACGCCGCCGGCACCTATGACCCGGCCGCGCGGTCCGCGGCGAGCGCCGAGGCGCAGAAGATCGCCCTGCGGGAACTGCCCTGGCTGCCCCTGTACACGCAGCCCACGAGCGTCTTCCTCGGGAACCGGATCACCGGCGTCCAGCCGTCGGTCGCCTACCTCTACTACCCGTGGGCCGCCGAGATCGGGGCCAAGAAGTGAGCCGCACGGCCACCCGGGCGATCGGGGTCGTGAGCCGCCTGGCCGGGATGGCGGCGACCTTGCTGGTCACCTCCTTCCTGGTGTTCTCCTCGCTGTACCTGGCACCCGGCGACCCGGCGAGCTTCCTGGTGCGCGGGCGCAGCGCCGGCCCCGAGGAACTCGCCCGGATCCGCCACAGGTACGGCTTCGACGAGCCGTTCCTCGTCCGGTACTGGGACTGGCTGGGCGGCGTACTGCACGGCGACTTCGGCCGCTCCTACGTCTTCCACCAGGACGTCAGCTCGGTCATCTGGTCGCGGCTGCCGGCCACCCTGCTGCTGATCGCCGCCTCCGCCCTGCTGATCGCGGTGGTCGGGGTCGCGGCGGGCATCGTCGGCGCGCTGCGCCGCGGCACCCGCACCGACTCGATGCTGATGCTGCTGGTGACGGTGGGGGCCGCGGCCCCCGCCTTCGTCGCCGCGCTGCTGCTGCGGTCGCTGTTCGGCGTGAAGCTGGGCTGGTTCCCGACCATCGGCAACGGCACGGGCGTTCTCGACCGGCTGCACCACGTCGTACTGCCGGCGATCGCGCTGTCCGTCACATTCATGGCGATGGTCACGCGGGTGACCCGCTCGTCGATGCTGGAGGAACTGGGCCGTGAGCACGTCGAGGTCGCGGTGAGCCGCGGCACCCCCCGGTGGACCGTGATCCGGCGGCACGTACTGCGCAACGCCCTCGGCCCGATCGTCACCGTCTCCGCGCTCCTCATCTCCGGAATGCTGGTGAGCACCTCGATCGTGGAGACGGCGTTCGGCATGTCGGGCGTGGGATCCCTGCTGGTGACCTCGGTCAACCAGATGGACTTCCAGGTGGTGCAGGCGATCGTGCTGCTCGTGGTGGCCGCGTTCGTCGTGGTCAACTTCCTGGTGGACCTGGTGCATCCGCTGATCGATCCGCGGGTGGCGGCAGCGGGGAGTGCGCGATGAGCGCCCAGATGGCGGGAGTGACCCGCAAGCCGATCGCCAAGCTGCGTTCCATGGGGGGCGGTTGGCTGGAGAAGGTCTGCCTGGGCCTTCTCGTCCTCTTCGTGCTGGTCGCGCTGTTCGCACCGTGGCTGTCACCGCAGGACCCGACGTACGGCGAGCTGGGCACCGGGCTTGTCGGCCCGGGCGCCGACCACTGGCTGGGCACCGACCAGGGCGGGCACGACACCTTCTCGGCCCTGATCGAGGGAAGCCGCACGAGTCTGGCCGGACCGCTTCTGGTGGTCCTGGTCTCGACCGTGGCCGGCATCGCCATCGGCCTGTTCGCGGCATGGCGGGGCGGCTGGGTGGACACCGTTCTCGGGCGGCTGCTCGATGTGGTCTTCGCCTTCCCGGCGCTGCTCGTCGCGATTCTCGCGGTGGCCGTCTTCGGCAAGGGGATGACGGCGCCGGTGATCGCCATGTCCGTGGCCTACATGCCGTACACCGCACGCCTGGTGCGCGGCCTCGCGATGCAGGAACAGGCCAGGCCGTACATCGCGGCCTACCGGGTGCAGGGGCACTCCGCGCTGTACGTCGCGGTCCGCCGGCTGCTCCCGAACATCGGCCCGACCGTGCTCGCCCAGTCCTCCGTCAACTTCGGCTACGCCCTGCTCGACCTCGCGGCCCTGTCGTTCCTCGGCCTGGGCGTGCAGGCACCGACGCCCGACTGGGGCGCCATGATCAACCAGTCCCAGGCGGCCGTACTGCGCGGCCAGCCGCTGTCCGCGGTCGTGCCCGCCGTCGCCGTCGTGGTGGTCGTCGTCGCCTTCAACATCGTCGGGGAGAACGTCGGCGACCGGCTCGCAGGGAGGAAGACCTGATGGCGCTGCTGGAGTACGAGAACCTGAGCATCGCCCTGCCCGGCACGGCCCGGCCGGTCCTCGACGGCATCGACCTGACCGTCTCGGCAGGTGAAGTCGTCGCGCTGGTCGGCGAATCCGGTTCCGGGAAGTCGGTCACCGCACGGTCGGCCCTCGGGCTGTTCCCCACCGGGGCCCACGTCGACGGACACGTGCGCGTCGACGGTACGGAGGTGGTGGGCGCCGGCCCGGCGGCCCTGCGGGCGATCCGTACCGGCACGGCTTCGATGATCTTCCAGGACCCCCGGGCGGGCATCAACCCGGTCCGCCGCATCGGCGACTTCCTCACCGAGGCACTGCGCGTCAGCAACGGCTGGAGCAAGGGCCGCGCCGACGACCGCGCCGTCGAACTGCTCGGCGCGGTCGGACTCCCGGACCCCGAACGGCACCTGCGCCAGTACCCGTACGAGCTCTCCGGCGGCATGCTGCAACGCGTCATGATCGCCGCGGCGCTCACCGCCGGTCCCAGGCTGCTGCTCTGCGACGAACCCACCACCGCGCTCGACGTCTCCACCCAGGCCGAGATCATGGCCATCCTCGGGCGGCTGCAGCGCGAGCGTGACCTGGGCATGCTCCTGATCACGCACGACATCGAGCTCGCCGCCGCGGTCTGCGACCGCATCTACGTGATGTACGCGGGCCGGATCGTCGAGACGGCTCCCACCGCACAGCTCTTCGGGGCGCCCCGCCACCCCTACACCGCGGGCCTGCTCGGCTCCTCGCCGCCCCTCCGGGCTCCGGCCGGACCGCCCGCCCGGCTCACGCCGATCCCGGGTTCCCCCATGGGGCTGCTCGACTCGGCGCCCGGCTGCTCCTTCGCGGCGCGCTGCCGCTCGGCCCGGCCCGGTGTCTGTGACCGGACACCGCCGCCGCTGGAGGGGCACGGCACGGCGCTGGTCGCCTGCCATCTCGCGGAGTCACTCACCGCAACCGACAACACAGCTACAGGGGAGGGCACTTGACCGTCGACGACCATGCCCGCACGCTGCTTCAGGTCTGCGGCCTGCGCAAGGCCTACCGGACGGGAAAGACGGAGGTCGTCGCCGTCGATGACCTGTCGTTCTCACTACGGGCCGGCGGCGCACTCGGCATCGTGGGGGAGTCGGGCTCCGGCAAGACGACCACGGCCAGGATGCTGATCGGCCTCGAACGCCCCGACGCCGGACAGATACTCGTCCAGGGCGAACCACTGGCCCCGACGGTACGCGGCAGAGCGGCCCGCCTCGCCCGTGCCAAGGCGGTGCAGATCGTCTTCCAGGATCCGTACCTCTCGCTGGACGGCCGGATCACCGTCGGCGCCACCATCGACGGAGCGCTGCGCCTGCACGGCCTCGCCGATCCCGCCGCCCGGACCGCCAGGACGAGGGAACTCCTCGCCCAGGTGGGGCTCGGGGAACGGGAGGCGGCGGCCCTGCCGCGCAAACTCTCCGGCGGCCAGCGCCAACGCGCCGCCATCGCACGTGCGCTGGCGGTCGAACCCGCCGTGCTCGTCCTGGACGAGGCGGTGTCCGCGCTCGACGTCTCCGTCCAGGCCCAGGTGCTCAACCTCCTGTCGGACATCCGCCGCGACACCGGCATCGGCCTGGTCTTCGTCAGCCACGACCTGGCCGTCGTGCGGTACGTGTGCGACGAGGCGCTCGTCCTGTACCGGGGCCGCACCATGGAGCACCGCCCTGTCGCGGAGCTGCTCTCCGACCCCGGACACCCGTACACGCAGTTGCTGCTGGCGTCCGTTCCCCGGCCGGACTGGGACCCCGACTCCATCAGCCGGCGGCGCCGGGAGCTCGGTCCTGCGGCAGCGGGAGGTGGCGCCTGACGGTCCTGGTGTGCCCCGGCCACCGGGCACGTCCGGCATCGGCCCGGCGGCCCGCGCTCAGACCGCCCTGGCGGGCCCGACGCCGTCGACGTCGAACGTCACCTGGTCCTCGTAGCACCACCACCAGGTCTCGCCCGGCTCGTAGGAGCGGATGAGGGGGTGCCCCGTGGCCTCACGATGCGCGGTGGCGTGTTTGTTGCGGGAGGAGTCGCAGCAGCCGATCTGCCCGCAGCTCTGGCACTCGCGCAGATGCACCCAGTCGTCGCCCTGTGCGACGCACTGCGGGCAGGAGTCCGGACTGTCCGGGGTGACACGTCGGACCTGGTCCAGATGCGAGCAGATCGGCGCGGACGACACGTCCGTCATGACGGGCTCTCCCTTGCGGTTCCGTACCGGCGGGACACGCCCCGAGTCCGGCGGGCCGACGGGGACCGGGCTCAACCGCGGGCACTTCGGAGCTTCCTCAAGCCTCTCACCGCGAGGTCGCCTGTCAACTCGTGACCGACGGGTGCGACCGTCGGCAGCGGGATCGGGCCGCAGGCCCCACGCCGGGGGACGCGCGACCCTCGATTCCTCCGCGTGTCCGCGCCCGCGCTCACGGGCGAGAAGGACGGCGCCGCGGGAGTTCCCGGTCGTGAGCGGACTCCTGGCCACCTCGAACGCCTCCCGTAACCGGGCGGGATCTATGCTGTGGCCGGTCTACGGACGCCGTTTCCTTGCCAGTTGGCGCAGCTCTCGATGACGGAGGCGGCCGCGCCCGCCTCCGTACCGGTCCGGGGCCATGCGCCCGGCCAAGAGAGCAGATCATGATCGCCACTGTCCTCGCCGTCGTCGCGACCCTCCTCGGGGCGATCGTCACCGGCACGTTCCAGCACCTGGCAGCCGGCCGCGCCGAGCGGGCAGCCGCTACGGCGCAGCTGCGCCGCGACCGGCTCGACGCGGTGACGACACTCGCCTCCGCCGGCTCCGACCACCGTCGCGCCCTGTGGATGCGGGGTGAGGCCCGGCTGCGTGGCGCCGGCGACACCGAGCGGGAGGAACTGCGAGCCAGGTCTCACGAAACCCGCTCCGCCATCACCCGCCCCCTGGTCGCCCTGCGGCTCCTCGTGCCCGACCCGGCCGTCCACGCCACCGCACAGGCCATGGTCGTCGCCACCTACGACATGGCCGACGCCGCCACGAGCACGGAGGAGCTGACCGCGGCGCGAGAGGCCGCACGGGCCGCGCACGACCGCTTCATCGACGCCGCCGCCGCCTACTTCAGGGCCAACACCTGAGCCGGGACCCAACCGGACGCGGGCCGGGTGCGCCGGATGCGGAGGGCCGGCCGGTGCCGTCCATCCCCCGCGGGGAGGTGAGGAAGCCCTGGCAGCCCGACGCTGATGTCGGATTTCCGCCAGCCGCACGCCCGGGCCGTGCCCCATGCTTGAACCATGCACACCGACACCGAGCGCTGCGTGCGGGCTGTTCAGTCCAAGGACTCCCGGTTCGACGGCTGGTTCTTCACCGCGGTCCTGACCACCCGGATCTACTGCCGCCCGAGCTGCCCCGTCGTGCCGCCCAAGGTCGAGAACATGAGCTTCTACCCGAGCGCCGCCGCCTGCCAGCAGGCCGGGTTCCGGGCCTGCAAGCGGTGCCGGCCCGACACGAGCCCCGGATCGCCCGAGTGGAACGCCCGTGCCGACTCCGTGGCCCGCGCGATGCGCCTGATCCGGGACGGGGTCGTCGACCGGGAAGGCGTCCCCGGCCTGGCCACCCGGCTCGGTTACTCGGCCCGGCAGATCGAACGGCAACTGCTCGCCGAGCTGGGCGCCGGCCCCCTCGCGCTGGCCCGGGCGCAGCGGGCACAGACCGCTCGGGTGCTCATCGAGACGACCGGGCTGCCCATGGCCGAGGTCGCCTTCGCGGCCGGGTTCGCCTCGATCCGCACCTTCAACGACACCGTCCGCGAGGTCTTCGCCCTCGCCCCCGGGGAGCTGCGCAGCCGCGCCTCCCGGCCGGTGCGGCCGCCGGCCACGCCCGGGGTGATAGCGCTGCGGCTTCCGTACCGCGCCCCGCTCAACCCCAGCAACCTCTTCGGGCACCTCGCCGCGACGGCCGTCCCCGGGGTCGAGGAGTGGCGCGACGGGGCCTACCGCCGCACACTCGACCTGCCGCACGGGCACGGCCTCGTGGCGCTCACCCCGCACCCCGACCACATCGCCTGCCGGCTCGCGCTCACCGACCCGCGCGATCTCACCCTGGCCATCAGCCGGTGCCGCTGGCTGCTGGACCTGGACGCCGACCCGGTGGCCGTCGACGAGCAGCTGCGCGCCGATCCCCTGCTGGCCCCGCTGGTCGACAAGGCACCGGGCCGCCGGGTGCCGAGGACCGTCGACGGTGCGGAGTTCGCCGTCCGGGCCGTGCTCGGCCAGCAGGTGTCCACCGCCGCCGCCCGTACCCACGCGGCCCGGCTGGTCACGGCCCACGGCGCCCCCGTCGACGACCCGGAGGGCGGCCTCACCCACCTCTTCCCGACTCCCGGGGCGCTGGCAGAGCTCGACCCCGATCAGCTCGCGCTGCCCCGCAGCCGCCGCCGTACCCTCACCACGCTCGTCGGCGCCCTGGCGGACGGCTCGCTGCGGCTGGGCACCGACACCGACTGGGAGAAGGCGCGGGCGGAACTGACCGCGCTGCCCGGATTCGGCCCCTGGACCGTCGAGGTCATCGCCATGCGGGCGCTCGGCGACCCGGACGCCTTCCTGCCGACGGATCTCGGCATCCGGCGGGCCGCAGAACAGCTCGGTCTGCCGTCGACACCGGCCGCGCTCACCGCACGCGCGGCGGGCTGGCGGCCGTGGCGGGCCTATGCCGTCCAGTACCTGTGGACCGTCGACGACCACCCCATCAACCACCTTCCCGCACAAGGAAGTTCCTCGTGACCACGCCCCGCACCACCACTGCGCCCCGGCCGGCCCGGCAGCACATGGTGATCGACAGTCCTTACGGCCCGCTGACCCTCGTCGCCACCGACCGGGTCCTCGCCGGCCTGTACATGACCGATCAGCGCCACCGACCGCCCGAGGAGACCTTCGGCGAGCCCGACGCGGGCCCCTTCGACGAGGCCGTCGAGCAGCTGGACGCCTACTTCGCCGGAGAGCTGCGGGAGTTCGATCTCCCGCTGGACCTCGCAGGCACCCCGTTCCAGCGTTCCGTCTGGGCCGAGCTCCAGCGGATTCCGTACGGCGAGACCCGTACGTACGGCGAACTGGCCGAGAACCTCGGCAAGCCCGGCGCCTCGCGCGCGGTGGGGCTGGCCAACGGCAAGAACCCGGTCGGCATCATCGTGCCGTGCCACCGGGTGATCGGGGCCTCGGGGAGCCTCACCGGATACGGCGGCGGGCTGGACCGCAAGCAGCGGCTGCTGGCCTTCGAGAACGGTACGGAGGACAGCTCTCCGGCGCTCTTCTAGGAACCGTGCCGGCGAAACCGTGTGGCGGAACCGTACGGCGAAGGGCTCCGCGCGGACGACGCGCGGAGCCCTTCGTTCGTTCCTCGGGACCGGTCAGCCGGTGAAGATCTCGACGACCGTCCAGATCGCCAGCCCCAGCATGCACACCCCGCCGATGCGCTGGACGGTCTTGAGCGGTACACGCTTGGCGATGAAGCGTCCCGCGAGCAGAGCCAGGGCCGATACGGACATCAGCGCGGCGGCGGATCCGATCGCGGTGGACCAGGCGCCGTTGCTCGCGGCCAGGTTGGCGGTCGTGATCTGGGTGAGATCGCCCCACTCACTGATGAACACCGCCATGAAAGCGGTGGAGTACACCGGCCAGAAGCCGGTGACCGTCTTGGGCCCGCCGTCCTCGTCGTCGTCGCCCGCGTCGGCCCGGAGCAGCATGAACGCGCCGAAGGCGAAGAGGGAGGCGGAGACGAGCTTGACGATCCAGTCGGGCAGCAGGCCGAGCAGGCCGCCCGCCCCGACCGCGATGGCGACGTGGACGATGAACGCGGACGAGGTGCCGAACCAGACGTAGAGCGGGCGCATGCGCGTGCCCATGGCCAGCGACGCGAACATCGTCTTGTCGGGGAGTTCCGCGAGGAAGATCAGCCCGAAAGCGGTGAGGATCGCCAGGGGGTCGAGATGCATTCCGGGTGGCTTTCTGTTGGAGCCGGGCCCCGGATCTTCCGCGAAGTGCCGCTCGGGCTTTTCGGAGGACCACTCGGCCCGGCATGACGGCACCGCCCACGGGGCGTGGGCGTGTCATACCTGACCGAAGGTCTCGCCCGCCCGCAATGATCCACGAGCCCGGCCACCGGGAACCCGGAGGTTCCAGTGTGTCGACGACCGGTTTGCAGGGCTACTCCCCTTCGCAGCCGTCAACGTTACCGCACACCGCCTCCGGCCGCCCACGTGCGGTCCAGGAAGTCCGCGATCAGCGGTGCGATCTGCGGGAGGTGGTCCTCCAGGGCGAAGTGCCCGGTCTCGAAGAGGTGCAGTTCGGCGCCGGGGAGATCGCGCAGATAGGCGCGGGCGCCGGGCTCGGTGAAGAACATGTCGCCCGTGCCCCAGACGACCAGTGCCGGCGGGGTGTGCTTGCGCAGCCAGTCCTGCCACTGCGGGTAGAGCGCGACATTGGAGTGGTAGTCGAAGGCCAGGTCCAGCTGCGGCCGGGTGCGGCCCGGAAGATCCAGGAAGTGCTGGTCCAGCGTCCAGCCGTCCGGCGCCACCCGTTCGGGATCGGCCGTGCCGCCCTCGTACTGGCCACGGGTCGCGGGCAGGGTCAGCAGTGACCGCACGGTGTCGGCGGCGCCGGGGACCTCCGGGCGCAGGGCGATGAAGTCGCGGGCCTGCTGCGACAGCCCCTCCTCGTACGCGTTGCCGTTCTGCACCACCAGACCGGCGATCCACTCCGGGTGGCGGGCGGCGAGCCGGAAGCCGACGGGGGCGCCGAAGTCGAACACGTACATCACGAAGCGGGACAGCCCGAGCTGCCGCACGAAGCCTTCGGTGATGTCGGCGAGCCGGTCGAAGGTGTACGTGAACGGGCCGCCGGTGGTCGAGGACGCCGGGGCGTCGCTGTGGCCGAAGCCCGGGTAGTCCGGGGCGATGAGCCGGTAGTGGGCGCCCAGCGCGTCCATCAGCCGGCGGAACTGGTGCGAGGCCGACGGGAAGCCGTGGAGCAGCAGCATCACCGGGGCGTCGTCCGCCGCGCCGACGGGGAGCGACTCGCGGTAGAAGACACGGACGCCGTCGACCTCGATGTGCCGGTGACGGATGTGCGGAACAGCTTGAATCGCCATGTTCACATGCCTCCTGGTTGGCCCGATGCATTAGTTCTACGCCGAAGAGTTCTAATGCGTCAAGTGAATGAGTTAGCGTTAGTGGCATGAACGGTGATGAGCCTCTGACCGGCGAGCTGCTCGCCCTGGACCTGCTCAACACGCTGCCGTACACGGCCCAGGGCCCCCCGGCCGATCACCTGGCCGACACGGCCGGTCTGCTGGCCTGGCTGACGCTGGAGGGCGAGCGGCTGCCCGGGGCCGCCGGGGTGCGGGAGGTGACCCCGGACGATCTGGCGGCGGTGCGCGCGGTCCGGGCGGCCGCGTCCGAGGCCGTCGCGGCGGCCCGGCGCGGTGAGCGCCCGCCGGAACCGTCCCTGCGCGCACTCAACGAGGCCCAGCTCGCCGCCCCCGCCGTCCGGTACGCGCAGTGGGACGGCGAGGGGGTCGTGGCGCCGGCCCGCCGCTCCGGCCCGCCCGGGGTGAGGGTGGCCGCGGCCCTGGCCGAGGAGGTGGCCGAGCTGCTGGCGGATCCGGCGCTCGCGAGCATCCGGGAGTGCGAGGCCGAGGACTGCACGATGCTGTTCGTGCCCGCCCACCCCCGCCGCCGCTGGTGTTCGGCCGCGCGCTGCGGCAACCGTGCGCGAGTGGCCCGCTACTACCGGCGCCACAAGGGGGAGGAGGGGGCGGGCACGAACAGCATCGTGCAGTCCTCGGC
>NZ_JAELVH010000256.1 GCF_019399235.1 Streptomyces poriferorum
GTCCACCCCCGTACCGCCCCCGTCGTGCACGCCCCGACGCCCACCGACGAACCGCTCGGCTTTCCCGCGCTGCTCATCGCCTCGCTGCCGCTGGACACCACCCGCCGGCACCCCGCACCCGGTCCGCTCACCGACTTCCTGGTGGAGCGCGCGGCCGACGCGTACGCGGAACTGCTCGCCGACTGGCAGCCGGTGACCGTCGCGACGATCGGGCTCGTGCCCGGACCGCTCGGCAAGGGCGAACTGGACGGCGCGCTGCGGGGAGCCGTGCTGGAGCGGCTGCCGCGGGTCGCGTTCCTGGAACCGGCCGCCCCGCGCGACCCCGCCGCCGAACCCGACCGGTGGGACAGCTGGGACGCGGGGACGGAGAGCGCCCGCAAGGCCACCACCGCGCTGCGCCCGATCGAGGCCGAGGTGCTGGAGGGGGTCGGGGCCGAGACCGTCGCCGTGCTGGCCGAGGTGCTGCCGTGCCTGCTGCCCGCGGGACTTGAGCGCCGCGTCGAACTGCGGACACTCGGCGTCGCCCGGGTGCCGCTGACCGAGGCGATCGACCGGCTCGCGGGCCTGGAGCGCGGCCCGGGCTGGTGGCGGCGGCTGTACGACAGCCTGGCCGGCGTCGAGCCGGACCGGCTGTCCGGCCTTCCGGTGCCGCTCGCCGGTACGGAGTCCCAGGGCCCGGACCCCGATGCGCCGGCCGTCCCGCGTACGACGATCGGGCCCCGGCAGATCCTGCTCCCGCTGCCCGACGCACTGACCGGTCCCGTCCTGGACCGGCTCGGCCGGCTCGGGCTGAAGGTCGCGCACCCGGACGCCGCGCACCCGCTCCTGGAGAAGCTGGGCGCCCTTCCCGCCACGCCGCGCGCCGTGCTGACGACCCCGCAGGTGCGGGCCGCCGTCGCCGGTTCGCTGGACGCGGGCGAGATCTGGGACGAGGACGCGCTGGACGGCGACGAGCTCGTGGAGACCGTCCTCACCCTGGTCCGGGACGCCGACCTGGCACCCGGCGACGAGCCCTGGCTCGGTGCGCTCGCCCTGCCCGACGAGGACGGCGAGCTCGCACCGGCCGGTGAACTGGTGCTGCCGGGCAGCCCGTTCGCCGCGGTCGTGCGTGAGGGCGAAATCGCCCTGTGCGACGAGGAACTGGCCGACCGCTGGGGCGAACAGCCGCTCACCGCCTGCGGCGTCCTGGCCACGTTCGCGCTCGTCCGCGCCACCGACGTGGTCCTGGACCCGGACGAACTGGAGCCCCGCGACGGCGACTACGCCGAACCCGACGACGCCGGGCTGCTGGACGCCGTCGACGTGTGGTGCGAGGACATCCTCGACCAGCTTCCCGACACCCCCGTGCCGCCGGTCGCCACCGAGATCGTCGCCGTCCGCGACCTCGACCTCGTCGACGACGACGCCTGGCCCCAGGCGCTCGCCCTGCTCGCCAGGCCGCCGCTGCGGGACGCGCTGACCCAGCCGGTGCGCGTGCTGCTCCCGGACGGCACGACGCAGTCCGTGCGCCCGTACACCGCCTGGTGGCTGCGCGACCACCCGGTGCTGGACGGCCGCCGCCCGGCCGGTCTGCGCGCCCACGGCGGGGACCCCCGCCTCGCGGGCCTGTACGACTCCGCCGACGCGACCGGCTTCGACGACGCGCAGGTGCTGCGCGCCCTCGGGGTACGGACCTCGGTCGCCGCGCTGCTGGACGAGCCCGGCGGTGCGGCCGAACTCCTCGGGCGGCTCGCGGACGAGGACCGCCCGGTCGGCCCCGTGCAGCTGCACTCCCTGTACACGGCGCTCGCCGAGCTCGACCCGGAGCAGGTCACGCTGCCGGACGAGCTGCGGGCCGTCGTCGACGGCGAGGTGCGGGTCGTCGACGCGGCGGACGCGATGATCGCGGACGCCCCGGACCTGCTGCCGCTGACCGGGGGAGTGGCGCTGCTGCCCGTCGCCCCGGCGAGCGCGGCGGAGCTGGCCGAGCTGTTCCAGGTGCGGCGGCTCGGCGAGAGCGTCGAGGCGGAGGTGACGTCCGAGGGCGAGGAGCACCAGGTCCCGGACCCGGTCCGGATCCTCCTCGGAGCCGGCACCCCGGACACGTACGTCGAGCACGGCGAGCTGCGGGCGGGCGGCACCGAACTGGACTGGCGCCGCACCCCGGACGGCGTCGTCCACGCCTCGACGCTGGAAGGCGTCGCGGCGGGCCTGGCCTGGGCGGCGGGCCAGTGGCCGCGCCGCTTCGAGGTCGCGGCCCTGCTGGAGGACCCGTCCCGCACGGACGAACTGGCCCGGGACCGCTGGTTCGACTGAGCCCGGGTCTTTCGTTCGGATCAGGCCGGATCAGGCCGGATCAGGGGCCGGGCCACACGAGCCCGGCATGATCCGGACGAGAGGCCCCAGGGGCGGCCCCCGGACCGCCGCTACGCCGGAAAGCGGCGGCCCACCAGGCGCCAGGCGTACTCCAGGGCGACCGAGGCCACCACGGCGATGCCCACCGCCGTCCACGGCATCGTCGTGCCCACCAGCTTCAGGGCGAAGAAGTCCTGGAGCCACGGCACCATGAGCACGATCACGAACGCCAGGCCCATCGCCGCCACCAGGCAGATCCGCCACCAGGTGTAGGGGCGCGCGATGATCGCCAGGACCCACATCGAGACCAGGAACAGCGTGAGCGTGGCCGCGCTCGTCTCCGCGTCCAGGGCGCCCGTACCGGAGTAGTGGTTCCGGGCGATCAGGTACATCGCGAAGGTGGCGGCGGCCGCGATGGTGCCCGACGGGATCGCGTACCGCATGACGCGGCGCACGAAGTGCGGATGGGCCCGTTCCTTGTTCGGCGCCAGGGCCAGGAAGAACGCCGGGATGCCGATCGTCAGCGTCGACAGCAGGGTCAGATGGCGGGGCAGGAACGGGTATTCGACCTGGAAGCAGACGACCAGGACGGCCAGCAGCACCGAGTAGACGGTCTTCGTCAGGAACAGTGTGGCGACGCGGGTGATGTTGCCGATGACCCGGCGGCCCTCGGCGACGACGGACGGCAGCGTCGCGAAGCTGTTGTTCAGCAGCACGATCTGGGCGACCGCCCGGGTCGCCTCCGAGCCCGAGCCCATCGAGACGCCGATGTCGGCGTCCTTGAGGGCGAGGACGTCGTTGACGCCGTCGCCCGTCATCGCGACGGTGTGGCCGCGGGACTGGAGGGCGGCGACCATGTCCCGCTTCTGCTGCGGGGTGACGCGGCCGAAGACCGCGTTCTCCTCCATGGCGGTGGCCATCGCGTCGGGGTCGGCCGGCAGTTTGCGCGCGTCCAGGGTGTGCTCGGCGCCCGGCAGCCCGAGCTTGGCGGCGACGGCGCCGACCGAGACGGCGTTGTCCCCGGAGATCACCTTCGTGGCGACCCGCTGGTCGGCGAAGTAGGCGAGGGTCTGCCCGGCGTCGGGCCGCAGCCGCTGTTCCAGGACGACCAGCGCGCTCGGCACGGCCCCGTCGGCGAGGTCCGGGGCGTCGAGTGAGCCCCGCGCCCGGGCCAGCAGCAGGACCCGCAGGCCCTGCTCGTTGAGCTGCTCGATCTCGGTGAGCGCCGGGTCCGCCTCGGGCAGCAGCACGTCGGGGGCGCCGAGCAGCCAGGACGACGCCCGGCTCTCACCCTCGTCGAAGGCGGCGCCGCTGTACTTGCGGGCCGAGGAGAACGGCAGTGCCTGGGTGACGGTCCACGCCTGGTCCTCGGGGACCGGGTAGGTGTCGATGATGGCCTGGAGGCTGGCGTTGGGGTGCGGATCGGAGGCGCCGAAGGCTCCGAGGACGCGGCGCAGGTACGGGTCGTCCGTCCCGTTCAGCGCGCGGACCTCGGTGACGTCCATGCCGCCCTCGGTGAGGGTGCCGGTCTTGTCCAGGCAGACGACGTCGACCCGGGCCAGCCCCTCGATGGCGGGGAGTTCCTGGACCAGGCACTGCTTGCGCCCCAGCCGTACGACTCCGATCGCGAAGGCGACCGAGGTGAGCAGGACCAGGCCCTCCGGGATCATCGGGACGATGCCGCCGACGGTCCGGGCGACCGACTCCTTGAAGTTGTTGTCCTTGACGACGAGCTGGCTGATGATCAGGCCGATCGCGGTCGGGATCATCATCCAGGTGACGTACTTGAGGATGGTGGAGATGCCGCTGCGCAGCTCCGACTGGACGAGTGTGAAGCGGGAGGCCTCCTCGGCGAGCTGCGCGGCGTAGGCCTCGCGGCCGACCTTGGTCGCGGTGAAGGCGCCGCCGCCGGCGACGACGAAGCTGCCGGACATGACGGGGTCCCCGGTCCGTTTCAGCACCGGGTCGGCCTCGCCGGTGAGCAGGGACTCGTCGATCTCCAGGCTGTCGGCCTCGGTGACCGTGCCGTCCACGATGACCTTGTCGCCGGGGCCGAGCTCGACGAGGTCGCCGAGGACGATCTCGGAGACGGAGACCTCGGCCGCCACCCCGTCCCGGCGCACCGTGGGTTTCGCCTCGCCGATGACCGCGAGGCTGTCCAGGGTCTTCTTGGCCCGCCACTCCTGCACGATGCCGATGCCGGTGTTGGCGATGATCACGAAGCCGAAGAGGCTGTCCTGGATCGGCGCGACGAACAGCATGATCACCCAGAGCACGCCGATGATCAGGTTGAACCGGGTGAGGACGTTGGCGCGGACGATCTCGGTCACGGACCGGGAGGAGCGCACGGGTACGTCGTTGACCTCGCCGCGGGCGATCGCCTCGGCGACCTCGGCCGCGGTCAGTCCGCGGGCGGCGGCCGGGGCGGGCAGGTCCACCGGGTGGACCGGATCGAGTTCGGAACCGGCGTCGATCTTCACCGGCCGGCCGGTGCCGGGAGGTCCGGAGGAACCTGTCGGCTGGTCCCCGGAGGGATCGAGTGCCCGCTGAGTCATGGTTCCGACGGTACGGGCGGAACGTCCGGTTCACCCACCGAGCAGTCGGAAGATCAGACCGGGGGAGGAGGGGAATGGTCCCGTGGTCGTACGGGAGCGGTGGGGCGGTCCGCGCTCAGGCGGTGGCGGGCGGGGTGTCGCCGGAATCGTCCTGCGACGCGGTGGCCGCGGCGGCCCGCTTGAGTGCCGCGTCGCGGCCACGGACGTACCAGATGCCGATCAGCCCGAGGCCGGCGCCGGCCAGGCAGGTCCACACCCACCACAGGTGCCCGTGGTCGTCGAACCAGCCGTAGAACGGGAGCTGGGCCAGGAAGAGGACGAACCAGAGGATCGTGCCGCCGGTGATGGTCGCGACGACCGGCCCCTCCAGGGGCTCGGGTGCCTCGTGCTTCGGTGTCCACTTCGCCATGCGGCCAGTGTATGCGCGGCGTACATAAAGCTGGTCAGCCCAGTCGGCGCAAGGGTCTACGCGCGGAGATAGCGATCTTTGCCTTATGTATTCATACTGAATCTGCTTACGACTGTCGTGAATTGTTCGTACGAAGGTCCAAAGCTGACCAGAATTAACCCCCCTCTACGCACGACTGAGGTCATACATGTCCCCCTCGGCCACCGCTCCGGTCGACCCCACTCCGCCTCCGTCGCCCCGGCCCGCCGGCGGCCTGGACGGTTTCTTCAAGATCTCCGAGCGGGGGTCGTCGGTCGCGCGCGAGATCCGTGGTGGCTTCGCCACGTTCTTCGCGATGGCGTACATCATCGTGCTGAACCCGATCATCCTCGGCAGCGCGAAGGACATGTACGGCCACCAGCTCGACAGTGGCCAGCTGGTCACCGCGACGGTGCTGACCGCGGCGTTCTCCACCCTGCTCATGGGCGTCATCGGCAACGTGCCGATCGCGCTGGCCGCGGGCCTCGGCGTCAACACCGTCGTCGCCCTCCAGCTCGCCCCCCGGATGAGCTGGCCCGACGCGATGGGCATGGTCGTCCTCGCGGGCGTCGTGGTCATGCTGCTCGTCGCGACCGGCCTGCGGGAACGCGTGATGAACGCCGTACCGACCTCGCTCCGCAAGGGCATCGCGATCGGTATCGGCCTGTTCATCCTGCTGATCGGCCTGGTCGACTCGGGCTTCGTCTCCCGCATCCCCGACCTCGCGCACACCACCGTCCCGCTCCAGCTGGGCAACGACGGTCACCTCAACGGCTGGCCCGTCCTGGTCTTCATCCTCGGCGCGCTGCTCACGCTCTCGCTGATCGTCCGCAAGGTGCCGGGCGCGATCCTGATCTCCATCGTGGCGATGACCGGCGTCGCGCTGATCATCGACGCGGTCACCGACCTGCCGGCCGCGGCCTGGGGTCTGACCGTTCCGGAGTGGCCGGGCAACCCGGTCGCCTCGCCCGACTTCGGGCTGATCGGTGATGTCAGCCTGTTCGGCGGCTTCGACAAGGTCGGTGTCCTCACCGGCGTCCTGTTCGTCTTCACCGTGCTGCTGTCCTGCTTCTTCGACGCGATGGGCACCATCCTCGGCGTCGGCGACGAGGCCAAGCTGACCGACAAGGACGGCAACTTCCCGGGCATCAACAAGGTGCTGTTCGTCGACGGCATCGCGGTCGCCGCGGGCGGTGCGAGCTCCGCGTCGGCGGGCACCTGCTTCGTGGAGTCCACGGCGGGCGTCGGCGAGGGGGCCCGCACCGGTTTCGCGAGCATCGTCACGGGTCTGCTGTTCACGGCGGCGCTGTTCCTCACACCGCTGGCGACCATGGTCCCCTCGCAGGCGGCCACTCCGGCCCTGCTGGCGGTGGGCTTCCTGATCATCGCCGGCTCGGTGCGGGATATCGACTGGAGCGACTACACGCTCGCCATCCCGGCCTTCCTGGCCATGGTCATGATGCCGTTCACGTACTCGATCACCAACGGCATCGGGATCGGCTTCATCACGTTCTGCGTGCTGCGGCTGGCCGTCGGACGGGGTCGTGAGGTGCCGGTGGCCATGTATGTGGTGTCGGCGGTCTTCGTCTTCTACTACGCGATGCCGGCACTCGGCCTCACGTGATCCCCGGAGGGGTACGGGCGCGGGCTCACGGCCCGGGGGTCTCCGTCAGGTGACCTCCTCGGCCGTGACCCCCTCCGCTCCGTAGAACTTCTCCGTCTCGTCGACGGCCGCCTGGAAGCGCTCGTCGAAATCGTCGCGAATGAGCGTCCGGACCACATAGTCCTGGACGCTCATTCCGCGTTTGGCGGCGTGCTGCTTGAGCCGGTCGAGCAGCTCACCGTCTATCCGCAGGCTGAGCACTGTCGATCCCATGGCAAGCAGGGTTACGTCCTGCGGGCCCGACGCGCGTGACTTTCCGGAATCGACTCACTCGTTTGGGTGATCGATTGGTGATCTGGGCCTCGCGCGTGTACCACCGAGTGTCTTTAGGTTGGGTAATGAGTTACGCTAACAAACATGCCTGACCTGATCCACGACAGCGACAGTGCCGCCGCCGTGAGCTCCCTTCGTTCCGCCGTCATGCTGCTCGGCCGGCGCCTCAAGCACCAGCGCGTCGACGAGTCGCTGAGCCCCACCGAGATGTCGGTGCTCGGCACACTCGCGCGTTGCGGTTCGGCCACCCCCGGTGAGCTGGCCCGCAAGGAGCATGTGCAGCCGCCGTCGATGACCCGCATCGTCGCGCTGCTGGAAGCCAAGGGACTGGTCAGACTGGAACCGCACCCCGATGACCGTCGTCAGAAGATGGTCAGCCAGACCGAGCAGGCCGAAGCCATGCTCGCCGAGAGCCGCTCCAAGCGGAACGCCTGGCTGACCACCCTCGCCGAAGGCCTGGACGAGGACGAGTGGGAGACGCTGCGCAACGCCGCGCCCGTGCTGGAGAAGCTCGCCCACCTGTAGCGGAGCGGGCCGCGCCGGACCGAACCGGCGCACCGCCCCACCGCCGCATCCCCGTCAGTCAGCGCAATGTCCACGCCCGAGGAGGCGAACCCTTTTGAGTACGGGATCCGGAGCAGACTCCGCCCCCGCACCGACTTCCACCCACGAGAGCAAGCCCGGCGGGACCTTCTCGTCGCTGAAGATCCGCAACTACCGCCTGTTCGCAACCGGCGCCGTGATCTCCAACACCGGTACCTGGATGTCCCGCATCACGCAGGACTGGCTCGTCCTGAGCCTCACCGGGTCCGCAACCGCCGTCGGTATCACCACGGCACTCCAGTTCCTCCCCATGCTGCTCTTCGGCCTGTACGGCGGCGTCATCGCCGACCGGCTCCCGAAGCGCAAGCTCCTCCTCGTCAGCCAGGCGGCACTCGGCCTGTGCGGGATCGCGCTCGCCGTCCTCACGCTCTCCGGTGTGGTCCAGGTGTGGCACGTCTACCTGATCGCCTTCCTGCTCGGCATGGTCACGGTCGTGGACAACCCGGCCCGCCAGGCGTTCGTCTCCGAGATGGTCGGCCCCGCCCAGCTGCGGAACGCGGTCAGCCTGAACTCGGCGAACTTCCAGTCCGCCCGGCTCGTCGGTCCCGCCGTCGCGGGTGTGCTGATCACCTCGGTCGGCAGCGGCTGGGCCTTCATGTTCAACGGCCTGTCGTTCCTCGCACCGCTCGTCGGCCTGCTGATGATGCGTACGAGCGAACTGCACAAGGCCGTCGTCATCCCGCGCGCCAAGGGGCAGCTCCGCGAAGGGCTGCGTTACGTCTCCGGGCGTCCCGAGCTGATCTGGCCGATCGTCCTCGTCGGGTTCGTCGGCACGTTCGGATTCAACTTCCCGATCTGGCTGACGGCCTTCGCGGACGAGATCTTCCACGGCGGCGCCGGGATGTACTCGTTCTTCAACATCCTGATGGCGGCCGGCTCCCTGGCCGGCGCACTCCTCGCCGCCCGCCGCCGGTCCTCGCGGCTGCGGATGCTGGTGGCCGCCGGTACGGCGTTCGGTGTGCTGGAGATCATCGCCTCCATGGCACCGTCCGTCTGGATCTTCGCGATCCTGCTCGTCCCGATCGGGATGATCGGCCTGACGACCAACATCAGCGCGAACACCAGCGTGCAGATGGCCGCGGACCCGGCCATGCGCGGCCGGGTGATGAGCCTGTACATGATGGTCTTCGCCGGTGGTACGCCGGTGGGCGCCCCGATCGTCGGCTGGATCAGCGACGCGTACGGCGTCCGCACCGGCATGGCGGTCGGCGGGGCGTTCTCCCTGGTGGCCGCGCTCGGCGTCGGCTTCATGCTGGCCCGCGTCGGAGGTCTGCGCCTCAAGGTCGACCTGCGTCCGGGCCGCCCGCACGTGCGGTTCGTCCCGCGCGAGCAGCTGGCGACGGCGGCCTGAGAGCCGCCGGTACGCCACGCGATACGGCCCCGTACCGGGGAAACCCGGTACGGGGCCGTATCGCGTGGCGTGGCAGGCCCCCCCCGCTGCCACACGGGCCTGGGCCGCCGCGTAGTGCGACGGCGCGCGCGGAGGCCGGGAACGCCGGGACTGCCAGACTCGCCGCATGAGACTCTTCGCCGCCGTCCTGCCACCGGCCCCCGCCGTCGAGGAGCTGCGCCGTGCGGTGGTCCCGCTGCGCTCCCTGCCCGGCGCCGATACCCTGCGCTGGACGGGGACCCCGGGCTGGCACTACACGCTGGCCTTCCTCGGGGAGGTCGACGAGGAGCTGCTGCCCGACCTGTACAGCAGGCTGGAGCGGGCCGCGCACCGGACCGGGGCGTTCGGGATGCGCGTCCACGGCAGCGGCCGGTTCGACGGGCGGGCGCTGTGGGCGGGGGCCGCGGGGGCGCTCGACACCCTGCGGCTGCTTTCCGAGCGCGCCCACGCCGCCGCGCGCCGGGCCGGGGTGCCTATGGAGGAGCACCGCCGCTACACCCCGCACCTGACCCTGGCCCGCAGCCGCGTCCCGGCGGACCTGACCCCGTTCACCGCGGCCCTGGAGGGCTTCGAGGGCCTGCACTGGGAGGCGGGTGAGCTCAGTCTCGTACGCAGCATCCTGCCCGTGGACGGGGTACCCGGTGAGCAGCCCGGGTACGAGGTGGTGCGAGCCTGGGGCCTGGGTCGCTGAGCGGGGCGGTTACGCTCGACGGGTGGACCCGAAGACCAGAAACCGCATCATGGCAGCCGTGCTCGTGCTGATGTTCGCCGTCGTCGCCGTGGCGGCCGCGGTCGGCTGATGACGGCCTGCCTCAGCTGAACCCCCGCGCCGTCTCCTCCGCGAACGCCCCGGGGTTGTCGAGCATGATGTTGTGCCCGCAGTCCGGGACCGCGACCACGCGCACCCCGCCCGCCGCGAGCGCGTCCTCGCCGGGCAGCGGTCCGGCGTTCTCCGGGCGCAGGTACGTCACCGGGACCGGCAGCTCCAGCAGGAGTTCCCGCATCGTCGGCGTCGTCCCGCGTGCCAGGTTGACCGCGCTGCGGTGCAGGGCCTCGGGCCCGGCGAGCCGCATGGTCGACCACCAGTGCGCGTCCACCCGCTCGCGGACCTCGTCCCGGCCGTGGGCCAGGAACTCCTCCTCCGTGTACGCGGCGATGCCACTGCTGCCCGCCGGCGGCACCGGCGACGGGACGACCGGGTCGAGATTCGCGTCCACCAGCACCAGCCGCGCCACCAGGTGCGGGTGGCGGGCCGCGAGGACGATCGCCACCGCGCCGCCCATGCTGTGCGCGACGACCTCCGCTTCCCGGACCCCGGCCGTCTCCAGCGCCTCCGCGACGGCGTCCGCGTGGTCCTCCAGGGTGTAGCCGAAGTCCGTGGGCCGGTCGCTGATGCCGAAGCCGAGCAGGTCCATCAGCAGGGCGCGGCCGCCGGCGAGCAGCGGGTGGGTGGCGCTCGCCGTGAAGTAGGGGCCGCTGGAGGCGCCGAGTCCGTGGAGATAGAGCCGGGGCGGTGCGGCGGCGTCGTGGCCCGCGATCTCCACCCACCGGATACGCGCGCCGCCGGCCGTCACCTGTGCGTCCCGCATGTCTCCTCCTCGGATCCCGCCGCTGATTTCGCTGCTCTCGTAAGTATCGGTGAGACTATACATCGGCATCGAGGTATAACGGCGTGGGGGAAGATACGGGAATGCTGGAACTGGCCATCCTGGGATTTCTGTACGAGCAGCCGCTGCACGGGTACGAACTGAAACGGCGGGTCGCCCACCTCACCGGCCATGTGCGTCCGATCGCCGACGGCACCCTCTACCCCGCGATCAAGCGGCTGGAGCGCGCCGGACTGCTCGACCGCCGCACCGAACCCGGCACCAGAGCCGCGCCCCGGCACACCCTCACCCTCACCGACGGGGGCCGTGACGAACTGCTCCGCCGGCTGCGTGAGGCCGGTGACCTGGACATCAGCGACGAGAACCGCTGGTTCACCGTCCTCGCCTTCCTGCGCCACCTCACGGACCCGGCCGAGCAGGCCGCCGTACTGCGCAGGCGGCTGTCGTTCCTGGAGGAGCCCAGCAGCTTCTTCTACGAGGGGGAGCGGCCGCTCGGCGCCGAGGCGTTCGGCGACCCCTTCCGCCGGGGCCTGCTGAGGATCGCCCGCGCGACCAGTGAGGCGGAGCTGGGCTGGCTGGCCGAGACCCTGGCCGGACTGGAGGACTGACCGTCCGCGCGGATGTGGGCGGGTGCTTGCTTCGAGCGGACTCGAAGGCGTTGGCTTGGGCCCCATGAAGTACACACATCTGGGACGCACGGGACTCGAAGTCAGCCGCCTCGTACTGGGCACCATGAACTTCGGTCCGCAGACCAATGAGTCCGACAGCCACACGATCATGGACGCCGCACTCGACGCGGGCGTCAACTTCTTCGACACCGCGAACGTCTACGGCTGGGGCGAGAACAAGGGCCGCACGGAGGAGATCCTCGGCACCTGGTTCGCCCAGGGCGGCGAGCGCCGGGACAAGGTGGTCCTGGCGACGAAGGTGTACGGGAACATGGCCGCCGACGGCGACGCCTGGCCCAACCACCACAAGCTCTCCGCGCTGAACATCCGGCGTGCCGTCGACGCCAGCCTCAAGCGGCTCCAGACGGACCACATCGACCTGTACCAGTTCCACCACATCGACCGGGACACCCCGGTCGACGAGATCTGGCAGGCCGTCGACGTCCTGATCCAGCAGGGCAAGATCCTCTACGCGGGCTCGTCCAACTTCGCCGGCTGGAAGATCGCGCAGACCAACGAGACGGCGCAGCGCCGGGGTTCGTACGGTCTGGTCAGTGAGCAGTGCCTCTACAACCTCGCGGAGCGCCGCGCGGAGATGGAGGTCATCCCGGCCGCGCAGGAGTACGGCCTCGGTGTCATCCCGTGGTCGCCGCTGCACGGCGGACTGCTCGGCGGCGCGATCCGCAAGGAGAGCACGGGCGGCTCCGCCCGCTCGACCACCGGCCGGTCCGCCGAGACGCTCGCCGACCCCGTGGCGCGGGCACAGATCCAGGCGTACGAGGACCTGCTCGACAAGCACGGCCTGGAGCCGGGCGAGGTGGGCCTGGCCTGGCTGCTGACCCGTCCCGGCGTCACCGGCCCGATCAGCGGTCCGCGCACCCTCCAGCAGCTGGAGTCCGCGGTGCGCGCGGTCGACCTGGAGCTCTCGGACGAGGTGCTGGCCGGCCTCGACGAGATCTTCCCGGGCCCCGGCCCGTCGCCGGAGGCCTTCGCCTGGTAGGTCCGGCCGGCCGGACGGCCCAGGATCCAGCCCGGCAGCGCGGCGGTGACGAGCCATACGCCGCAGGCGACCGGCACCGCGCCGACGGTTTCGAGCGGGGAGCGGTGGGCGAGTACCGCCCAGGCGGCGACGCCGTTGATCCAGCCGCTCATGGAGAGGATCAGCGCCGCGCGCGGCGACAGGCGGAGGCGGGCGATGAGCTGGTCCGCGATCAGTACCCCCACCGTCAGCGCGGCGACGCAGGCCGCGAACGCGATCACGAGGTAGCGCCCGGAGAGCTCGTCCCTGGCCGCGTTGTCGATGGCCGCACCGCCCACGCCGAGGGGGACGGCGAGCAGGAGCGCGGAGACGAGCCGGGTGAAGAGCGACTTCTCCCGCGGGTCGAACATGTTGGTGAACCCCTGGGCTCCCGCCATGCCCAGCAGCCAGGCGAGTACGGCGCCGGCGAGCACCCCCTCCGTGCCGGCCGGGGAGCACAGCGCCACCAGGAGGGCCGCGACCAGCGCCGTACCTCCACCGGCGAGCCAGGTGGCCGCCACGGTCCGGGTGGAGGCCGCTTTGCCGCGCGACGCCCGCCCGGCGATGCGCAGCCGCTGGGGCGTGGCCGGGGGCTGCGGTCCGCCCGGGAGCGGGAGCGGGAACGGGTAGGCCGGCATCGACGGCTGGAAGGGGAGGGTGGACGGAACCGGCGGATGCGGGACCGGGGCGGCCACCTGGCTCGCCGGTGGAGGTACGGCGCTGGTCGCGGCCCTCCTGGTGGCGC
>NZ_JAELVH010000257.1 GCF_019399235.1 Streptomyces poriferorum
CCGCGCGGCCCCGGGCCGTTTCCGATCACCATTGACGCAGGTACGACAGCCTTATAACTTCACTATACGGATTGTTGATTCCGGGAAGCGGAAACGACGAGAGCGTGGAGGGTGCGGAAATGGGTCAGCAGGAGAAGGTGGCGACGAGCCTCGCCGGTGCGGTCAGCGACGGGATCAGCGCCTCCCTCACGGCGGTGGACGCCGAACTCGCCCGCCGCTACCCGGGCGATCCCGGAACGCGCCAGCCCGTACACACGGTCTACGTACCCGGCGACACCTTCACCGCGGACACCATCCGCTCCTGGGGCGACCGGGCGCTGGAGGCGCTCGACGAGCACGCCCCCGACGCCGCCTCGTTCGCCGCGGTGCTCGGCATCCCGGAGGAGCTCGCCGGGCCGGTCCACGACCGCGTACGCGCCAAGCTGATCCGCGAGCCCGTCGAGGACCTGCGCATCGACTTCGAGGACGGCTACGGCCCCCGGTCCGACGCCGAGGAGGACGAGGCGGCGGCCCGCGCGGCCCGGCTGATCTCCGAGGCGTACGCGAAGGACACGGCGGCGCCGTACATGGGCATCCGGATGAAGTGCATGGAAGCCGGTGTACGCGACCGGGGCATCCGCACCACGGACGCCTTCCTCACGGGCCTGATGGAGGCGGGCGGCCTCCCCGAAGGGCTCGTGCTCACGCTGCCGAAGGTGACGTACCCCGAACAGGTCACCGCCTTCGTCCAGCTCCTCGAAGCCTTCGAGGAGGCACACGCCCTGCCCTCCGGGCGGCTCGGCTTCGAAATCCAGATCGAGACCAGCCAGTCGATTCTCGCCGCCGACGGCACCGCCGCCGTCGCCCGCATGATCGACGCCGCGCAGGGCCGGGCGACGGGCCTGCACTACGGCACGTTCGACTACAGCGCCTGCGTCGGGGTCAGCGCGGCCTACCAGGCGAGCGACCATCCCGCCGCCGACCACGCGAAGGCCGTGATGCAGGTGGCCGCCGCGGGCACCGGAGTGCGTGTCTCCGACGGCTCCACCAACGTCCTGCCCGTGGGCCCCACCCCTCAGGTCCACGAGGCCTGGCGGCTCCACTACGGGCTCACCCGGCGCGCCCTGGCCCGCGCCTACTACCAGGGCTGGGACATGCACCCGGGGCACCTCCCGACCCGCTACGCGGCCGTGTACACCTTCTACCGCGAGGGCCTGGAGCAGGCCGCGGCCCGGCTCGCCGCCTACGTGGCGAAGGCGGGCGGCGACGTGATGGACGAACCCGCCACCGCCAAGGCCCTCAGCGGTTACCTGCTCAGGGGCATCGACTGCGGCGCCCTGGACACCGCGGAGGTGGCCCGGCTGACCGGACTGACCCGCGCGGACCTGGACGCCTTCGCCTCCCCGAGGCGTGGCGGACTGACAGTGACCACGCCGTAGTCCGCCCGCGCGCCCGGCGCCCGGCGCGGAGGCTTTCGGGTGACCTGCGATACGGCGGCCACGGTCGGCACGCGGGCTTCCCGCGCTGCCAAGGCCGCACGTACCGGACCGCGTCCGCCTTCCGGCCGCAGGTCACCCGAAAACCCGCTCAGGCCGGGCGCAGCTCGCCCGAACCGCGCGGGATCAGCCTTGTCGGGAGCTCGACGCGTGCCGGACTGTGGTCGGCGCCGTCGAGCCTTCGGAAGAGGTGCTCGGCCGCGGTGCGCCCGACGGCTGCCGCGTCCTGGGAGATGACGGTGATGCCGAGCAGGTCCGCGAGCTCGATGTCGTCGAACCCGACCAGGGCGACCGGTCGTTCCCGGCCGGCCAGTACACGTACCGCTGTCACCGTCACGCGGTTGTTGCCCGCGAAGAGCGCGGTGACGGGTTCGGGGCCGGAGAGCATGGTCTCGGCGGCCGGCCGGACCCGTTCGGGCTCCGTGGAACCGAGCGAGACCCAGGAGTCCTCGACCGTTATCCCGGCGTCGGTCATGGCGGCGTGGTAGCCGCGCAGGCGCTCGGTGGCCGTGTGGATCCTCGGCTGGTCACCGATGAACCCGATGCGGCGGTGGCCGTGCGCGATCAGATGGGCGACACCCTCACGGGCGCCCCCGAAACTGTCCGAGAGCACCATGTCGGCCTCGATCCGGCCCGCCGGACGGTCCACGAAGACCGTCGCTATGCCCGCCTTGATCTCCGGCTCCAGATAGCGGTGGTCGTCCCCGGCCGGAATCACGATGAGTCCGTCGACCCGTCGCGCGCACAGCGCGAGTACGAGCTCCTCCTCACGCTCCGGGTCCTCGGCGCTGGAGCCGTTGATGAGCAGGGCGCCGTGTGCCCGGGCCACCTCTTCCACGGCACGGCTCAGCGGGCCGTAGAACGGGTCGGCCAGGTCCTCCAGAACCAGGCCGATCGACGCGGTACGGCCCTTGCGCAGCACCCGCGCACTGTCGTTGCGGCGGAAGCCCAGCGCGTCGATGGCCTCCTGGACCCGGCGCTCGGTGTCGGGTGTGACGCCCGGCTCGCTGTTGACCACGCGCGAGACCGTCTTGAGGCCTACTCCGGCACGGGCCGCCACGTCCTTCATGGTCGGCCGGTTGCCGTAGCGGGGCTCGGAGTGACGGGTGGTCTCGGCCACGATGCGCTGTCCTGTCGTCGGGTACGGGCTGTCCGGAAGCGCCGCGGCGGGTGCCGCGGAGGAGACCGGAGGCTGTGGCGTCGAGCATAGGCCCTGGACAACGTTGTCAGAGGAATGGAGACTATGCAGACTATTTACTGAAGTCGCAGGTCCCACCACCTCACCCACGGAGCCCTCACCGATGTATACCGACCTCGTCGCCGCGCTGGACATCGGCGGCACCAAGATCGCCGGGGCGTTGGTGGACGGCGACGGCACGCTCCGCGTCCGGGTGCAGCGCCCGACGCCCGCCCGCGAGGACAGCGAGACGGTGATGGCGGCGGTGGCCGAGGTGCTGGCCGAGCTGTCCGCGTCGCCCCTGTGGGGCCGGGTCACCGCCCTGGGCATCGGCAGCGCCGGTCCGGTCGACGCCGCGGCCGGCACGGTCAGCCCCGTGAACGTACCCGCATGGCGGGACTTCCCGCTGGTGGAGCGAGTGAGGGCGGCGACCGGCGGTCTCCCCGTCGAGCTGGTCTGCGACGGCGTCGCGATCGCCGCGGCCGAGCACTGGATGGGCGCGGCCCGCGGCCACGACAACGCGCTGTGCATGGTCGTGTCGACCGGCGTCGGCGGCGGGCTCGTCCTCGGCGGCGCCCTCCACCCCGGCCCGAGCGGCAACGCGGGCCACATCGGGCACATCAGCGTCGACCTCGACGGCGACCCGTGCCCGTGCGGGGCGCGCGGCTGCGTCGAGCGCATCGCGAGCGGCCCCAACATCGCCCGCCGCGCGCTGGAGAGCGGCTGGCTGCCCGGCCCCGACGGTGACGCGACCGCGGCGGCGGTCGCGGCTGCGGCCAGGGCGGGGGACCCGGTCGCGGTGGCGTCGTTCGAGCGGGCCGCACAGGCGCTGGCCGCGGGCATCGCCGCGACGGCCACCCTGGTCGAGATCGACATCGCGGTGATCGGCGGCGGCGTGGCCGGTGCCGGCGAGGTGCTGTTCGCCCCCCTGCGCAGCGCCCTGCGGCGGTACGCGACGCTGTCGTTCGTCCAGAAGCTGACCGTGGCGCCGGCGGTCATGGGCAACGACGCGGGGCTGGTGGGCGCGGCGGCTGCGGCCTTCGCCGCGCGCGTGGCCGCGGACGGAGCGGTCTCCGTCTGACGCGGCCCCGGGTGGCGGCGCAGGCCGCAGCCACCCGGGACCCCGGATTCCCCCGGCGGCCTCAGCAGGTGATGCGGAGGTCCGCCCAGTCCCCGTGGTCGGAGTCGACGCCGTCGCCCCCGTCGGTGACCACCAGACGTACGACCTGGGCACCGCTGACGTCCGCCGAGACGGGCTGCGCCGCCATGGCGTTGGTCAGGACCCCGGTCGATGCCGTCTTCGTGCCGTCGGCCCAGATCTCGAAGGCCACGCTTCCCTTGGCGCCCTTCTCGTCGTCGACCCCGACGCGTGCCGTCACCGTTGCGCACGCGCCGCCCGTGTAGTACTCGACGGCACTGGCCGCATGCACCCCCAGCCCCTTGGCGTACACCTCGCCGCCGATGGTCAGCGGATGCCCGTCACCCGCCGCGCTCTCGCCGTTGCTGGTGTCCTTCTCCACCGGTCCGTAGCCGTTCGACGCGGTGAGCTGCGGCAGATCGCTCAGGTAGCCGTCGCCTGCCGGTGGCGCCACCACCACATGGGCCTGGAACGGCACGGCGGACCGCACCCGCTGCCCGGTGGGCGAGCGGTACTGCGCGGTGAGCGTCAGGTCGTAGGTGCCGGTGGCGGTGCCCGGCGGAGCCGTCACCCGCCAGTGGGTGGCCAGCGCCCTTCCCGTCGGCAGGGCCGGTGCGGTGGTCGCGGAGTCGGCCGCGATCCGCCAGCCGGACGGGCCGGTGAGCGCCGCCGACGCCTGCACGGCGGGGGTCCGGCCCAGATCGGTGACGGTCGTCGTCAGCTGTGCCGTGCGACCCGCCTCCACCAGCGGGCTTCCGTCCAGGGCCAGTTCCACCGCGGGCGGATACGCCGCCCAGTGGCGGTCGGCGGCCACGCGCAGCATCACCGTGCCGTGGGCCGGGACCGTCGCGGAGAGGCCGCCCGCGGTGTTGCGCGTGGTGTGCGCCCACAGATCGCGCACGGTGTACGCGTCCGCCCCCGGAAGCCCCGCCGCCGCGGCCGTCGTCGAGATCCGCTGCGCGCTCCCGGTCTCGTTGAACAGCGCCACCGCCCGGCTGCCGTCCCGCATCTCCTTGGCGACGACCCAGCGGCCGCCCTCGGAGGAGAGCACGGTGCCCTGCTTGCCCAGCGGGTCCTGGTCGACGGCGATGACCTCCTGGTTGGAGAGGATCCGGTACGTCTCGGGCGTCGCCGTGCGCAGGTCGGAACCGATGAGCAGCGGCGCGGCCATCACCGACCACATCGAGAAGTGGGTGCGGTACTCCGTGTCCGTCATCCCGCCGTTGCCGACCTCCAGCATGTCGGGGTCGTTCCAGTGGCCGGGACCCGCGGCGGCGGCGAGCGGCAGGTTCTGCTTCATGATCGACAGCATGCTGCTCCAGCTGTCGTTGATGTCGCCCGTGGTGCGCCACAGGTTGCCGAGTCCGGCGGCCCATTCCCAGGGCTTGTTCTGGCCCCATTCGCAAATGCTGTAGACGATCGGGCGACCGGTGGCGGCCAGCGCGTCCCGCATCGTCGTATAGCGCTCTTTCGCGTCCACGCCCTGGTTGTTGCAGTTGTCGTACTTGAGGTAGTCGACGCCCCAGTCCGCGAACTGCCGCGCGTCGCTGTACTCGTGACCCAGCGCGCCCGGAAGGCCGACGCTGTCGCAGGTCTTGGTGCCCGCGCTGGTGTAGATGCCGAGCTTGAGACCCTTCGAGTGCACGTAGTCCGCAACGGCCGCGATGCCGTTCGGGAATCGCACCGGATCCGCTTCCAGCTTGCCGTCCGCATTACGCTGCGGCTTCGCCCAGCAGTCGTCCAGGTTGACGAACTCGTAGCCCGCCTCCCTGAGCCCCTTCTCGACGAAGATGTCGGCGATCCCTTTGACCATCTCCTCGTTGAACTCGGCCCGGCAATGGGTGGAGTTCCAATTGTTGAACCCCATGGGTGGAGTGAGTGCGAGGTCGTTGCCGGCGCGTGCGCCGGCCGTCGGCGCCTGGGCGGATTCCGGGGACTGTGCGGCGGCGGGAACGGTGACTCCCGCCGCACACAGGAGGCCCGCGGTCAGCGCTCCGATGACTCTGCGGCGGCTTGTGCGGGTTGTACGGCTTGGAAGATGACGCATCGTTACGTTCCTCCGTACTCGTGCCGAATCGAGTGGCGGCATGTGCACGCCAAGACGAGCGATTACGTTAGAGCGTGTTGGAGTCTGTTGGAAGAGGGGTGGTGCCGGTTGTTCGGTATCTCGTCAAAACCCTTGACGCCGCTGCTCGTTGGGGGTGAGATCCAAGCGCACGTTCGGTTGTGTTGGGTTGCCTTCCGGAGGAGGGGGTCATGGCGCACTCGTACGACAGGTCAGATCTGCCCGGCAGTGTCACGGGGCATCGGATGTCCCGGCGAACTCTGCTGCGTGGCGCGGCAGTCGGTGCCGGCGCGGTCGCGCTTCCCGCACTGCTCACCGCGTGCGGAGGTGGGCCCGGCGGTGACGGCAAGACCATCACCCTGGGCTCGAATGCGTCCGACCCCATTCCGAAGAAGGCCTTCTCTGACGCCTTCAAGGCCTATGCCGGCCAGTCGGACGGCCGAAAGGTGAACGTCAACACCGTTGACCACAACACCTTTCAGGAGAACATCAACCGCTATCTGCAGGGAAAGCCCGACGACGTCTTCATGTGGTTCGCCGGATACCGCATGCAGTTCTTCGCCAAGAAGGGGCTGCTGTACGACATCAGCGACAACTGGGAGGGGTACGAGGGATTCTCGGACGCTCTGAAAGCCCAGTCCACCGGTGAGGACGGCAAGCAGTACCTCACCCCGTACTACTACTATCCGTGGGCCGTCTTCCACCGGAAGAGCCTCTTCGCCGAACGGGGCTACCAGGCGCCCAGGACGCTGGACGAGTACGTGGCCCTTGCCAAGCAGATGAAGAAGGACAAGCTCGACCCCATCGCGTTCTGCGACAAGGACGGCTGGCCCGCGATGGGCACCTTCGACTACATCAACATGCGGACCAACGGATACGAATTCCACAAGAGTCTGATGGCCGGCGAGGAAGCCTGGACGGCCAAGCGCGTCAGGGAGGTCTTCGACACCTGGCGGCGCCTGCTCCCGTACTGCCAGCAGGGCGCCAACGGCCGCACCTGGCAGGAGGCGGCCACCAGCCTCCAGAAGCGGGACGCGGGCATGGCGGTCTTCGGACTGCCGCACCCCGGCGCCCAGTTCCCCAAGGCGGAACAGGACGACCTCGACTTCTTCCCCTTTCCCGTCATCAACCCGGAGCACGGCCAGGACGCCGTCGAGGCGCCGATCGACGGGTTCCTGCTGGCGAAGAAGTCGAAGAGCCTCAAGAACGAGAAGAGCCTGGAGAGCGCCAAGGACCTGCTGAAGTGGCTCGCCACCGGCAAGGCCGAGGACATCTACCTCAAGAGCGACCCGAACAACGTCGCGGTCAACGACCGGGCGGACACCTCCCAGTACTCCGCCATCCAGAAGAAGGCAGTCGAGCTGGTGTCGGGGGCGAAGCAGATCTCCCAGTTCCTGGACCGTGACACCCGTCCGGACTTCGCGTCCACGGTCATGATCCAGGCGATCCAGAAGTTCATCAGCAGCCCGAACGACGTGGACGGCCTGGTCAACGACATCGAACGGCAGAAGAAGACCATCTTCGCCTCGGACTGAACCGGGAGTACCGACCGTGTCGTTCATCTCGGGGCGGCGCACCGGACGACGGGGCTCGCGACGGTTCACCCGCCGCGACCTCGTCGTGCTCGGCGCCCTGCTCGGCATACCTGTCCTGCTCGACATCGCCATCGTGTGGGGGCCGACCCTCGCCTCAGTCGTCCTGTCCTTCACCAGCTGGGACGGCATCGGCGACATCGAGTGGGTCGGCACGCGCAACTACACGAACCTCTTCACGAACTACCCGCAGTTCTGGCCCGCCGCCCGCCACAACCTGCTCTGGCTCGCCTTCCTCGGCCTGGTCGCCACGCCGTTCGGGCTGCTCCTCGCCGTACTCATCGACAAGGGCGTGCGCTTCAGCCGCTTCTACCAGTCGACCCTGTACATGCCCGTCGTGCTCTCCCTCGCCGTGGTCGGCTTCATCGCACAGCTGGTCTTCTCCCGCGACCAGGGAGCGCTCAACGCGATCGTCGGCGACACCGCCTCACCGACCGACTGGCTGGGCGATCCCGACCTCAACATCTGGATGGTCCTGCTCGCGGCCGCCTGGCGCCACACCGGCTATGTGATGATCCTCTACCTCGCCGGGCTCAAGGCCGTGGACACCTCCCTCAAGGAGGCCGCCGCGATCGACGGGGCGAGCGAGACCCAGACCTTCTTCCGCATCGTCTTTCCGACGCTGCGCCCGGTCAACGTCATCGTCGGCGTCATCACCGTCATCGAGTCGCTGCGCGCCTTCGACATCGTCTACGCGGTCAACCACGGCCGCAACGGCCTGGAGCTGCTCTCGGTGCTCGTCACCGACAACATCATCGGCGAGGCCAGCCGGATCGGTTTCGGCTCCGCCATCGCCGTCGTCCTGCTGGTCGTCTCCCTGGGATTCGTCGTGACGTATCTGGTCCAGGAGATCCGAGGGGAGAAGGACCGATGACCACGCAAGCAGCCGCTGCCCGCCCGGCGCAGTCCGTCCCCGCCACGTCCCGGCTCCGCATCCGTCCCGGCCGGCTCGGCGTGCACGCCTTCCTGATGACGGTGTCGCTCGCCTTCCTCGCCCCGCTGCTGCTCGCCGTGTACGCCTCGCTCAGGCCCTACGACGAGACCTCGGAGCACGGCTACTTCTCGCTGCCCCGCCATCTCTCGCTGGACTACTACCGGCAGGCGTTCACCGACTCCGGCATGACGAAGTACTTCGTCAACACCATGATCATCGCGGTGCCCGGGGTCCTCATCACCCTGTTCCTCGCCTCGTTCGTGGCATTCGCGCTCGCCCGGCTGAGGATGCGCGGCGGGCTCGTCCTGCTGATGCTCTTCACCGCGGGGAACCTGCTTCCGCAACAGGTGATCGTCACACCGCTGTACGTCGTCTTCAACCGCATTCCGCTGCCCTACTGGATGTCCGACTCGATGACGATGTTCGACTCCTACTGGGCCGTCATCCTGGTGCAGGTCGGATTCCAGCTCGGCTTCTGCGTCTTCGTCCTCGCCAACTTCATGCGAACCCTCCCGCAGGAGATCCTCGAAGCGGCCGTCGTGGACGGGGCCGGCGTCTGGACCCAGTACTGGCGGATCACCCTGCCCCTGTGCCGTCCCGCACTCGCCGCCCTGGGGACGCTCCAGTTCACCTGGATGTACAACGACTTCCTCTGGGCGCTGGTCTTCATCTCCGACGGCGACAAACTTCCGGTCACCTCGGCGCTGAACAACCTGCGCGGCCAGTTCTTTACTGACTACAACCTGCTCGCCGCCGGCTCCGTGATCGTCGCGCTCCCGACGCTCGTGGTCTTCCTGCTGCTCCAGCGGCACTTCATCGCGGGGCTCACGCTGGGGTCCAGCAAGGGGTGACGTATGACCTGCGAAGAAGCCTTCGCTACCCAACTCCGGCGAGCGCCAACTGATCGGCATGCGGCTCGCTGGAGACGCCATCCTCGGCAGGGGAGAGGCGGTCCGGCGAGGTGCCCTCACCGGACGAGTCGCGCGCCTGGGGAGAATCTGGGGAGATCGTCTGTGCGGCGGATACCGCCGAGCCGAACCAGGCGTCCATCGCCGCCCTGCTCCGCCCGTCAGCCTCCGGCATGAAGTGCGCGTACTTGTGAGTGCGGGGCGCACGCTCCTCGGTCTCCCGCTTCGTGGTGCCCGTGCGGGGTTCCCTCCACAGCAGGGTGACTGCCTGCGGAGGGACGGCCTTCCGGTGTTCCCGGAGTACCTGGCAGCCAGGTACTCCGGGAAGGGCGTGGTGCGTACCTTGTCGCCCTTGGGCGGGCCGAATGCCAGCTTCCCTCCAACTCGCCTCACCTGGCGAGTGATCGACTTCTGGTCATCGAGTAGGCCGACGTTGCACCGTCGGTCGGGAAGGCACGCCCGTGCTCAGAGTAGTGAATGCCGACGAGGCGTGAACCGCCGATGCCTGGAGATCGGGGATCAGGGCGGCGGTGCGCTCGAGTTGGTCGTGCTGTGAGCGGAGGTCGAGCGCGGCGAGGCGGATGACGAGATGGCGGGCGCCAGCGGCGACGTAGCGGGCGAGGCCGTCGAGAACCTGCTCGGCGGAGCCGGTGACGACTGCCTGGATCTTCTCCAGTTCCTCCAGAGGCATGCCGTAGGCGGCCCGTGCGTAGTCGTCGAGCGCCCGGCGGCCGTTCTCGACGCCGTCGTCGACCCGTACGGACACGAACAGGGCCGGGGTGACGTCGTCGGCAGGGCGACCGGCCTCGGCCGCCGCCTTCCGTACGTCCAGCAGTCCGGACTCGTAGTCGGCCGGGTCGGGCGGGTAGGGGAGCCAGCCGTCGTACAGCCGGCCGGTGCGGGCCAGCGCGGCCGGGGATGCTCCGCCGAGCCAGATCGGTGGGCCGCCTTCGCGGAAGGGCAGGGTCGCGGGCGGGATGTCTTCGAACCGGAGGATCTCGCCGTGGAAGGAGGTGGCGCCGGTCCACAGGCCGCGCCAAAGCGCGACGGTCTCATCGAGTCGGGCGAAGCGGCGCTCCCACGGCACCTCGGACAGCGTATAGAAGGGCCGTCCGAAACGTCCGGGGAAACCGGCGCCGACCGCCACTGTGAGTCGGCCGCCGGACAGCAGGTCGATCGACGCCAGCGACTGCGCGACCTGGATCGGGCGGCGTAGGAATGCCAGCAGCGCACCGGTCCCCAGCGTCACGCGCTCGGTCGCGGGGGCGAGCGCGGCCAGCATCGTGAGCGCCTCGATACGCGGGCTGATCAGGGAGTCGTTGACGAAGAGCGAAGAGAAGCCCGACCGTTCGGCCCGGATGCCGAAGTCGATCAGGTCCCGGGGGTCGTCGCCCGCGCCCCACTGGGCTTTTCCGGTCGGGAGGAGTACGCCGATGTCCATGCCCCAGAGGCTCCCCTCCGGCGGTGGTGCCCACAATTCCCTCCAGGGAATGGCCAGACTTCCGCCCCGGCCGTTGCAGCAGGGCTGTGGACTTCCCGACCGCGCTCCGTGAACGCCGTACCCGCCGCCGTCTCAGCCGGCTCGACCTGGCGCGTCCAGCGTCAGCTCCCGCGTCCTCTGACCTCCACGCTCTCGTCCGAGAGATACATCAGCAGCCGAACGAATGGCCAGAGACACGACGCGGCCCCATCAACCGGTAGGGCCGCAGTCGCACAAAGGGGCGTCAACGCTTGGGGAACTTCCACCCGTTCCTGCGCAACCGCAACAGGATGAACACGGCGAACAGCACCCACACCCCGAGGAACGCCCATTTGAACCATGGCGGGCCCTGCCACCGCCCAGCGAGCACAAGCATCGACGACGCTGCCACGTGAGAAGTCATGAGCCACGCATGCCCCTGCATCGCCGTCCGAACCCTTCAACAACTGGGGCCAGGCACGAGTCAAAGGCTGGCAACCTGACGCCGGACTCCGCGGCCGGATCCCGTGCCTCCTGCCCCACCGCGCTGCCGTCGGCGCTCGCCAAATGCAGGTCCTTCGCCGGGCAGGTCCTCCAGCTTCAAGGCCCCGAAGGGGAGCGTCTGGGGAGCAGGTTCTGTCCCTGATTCGCCCGCCCCTGCGACACCTCACCAGAACACGCAGGAACTCAATGGAACAGAACAGAGTGCAGGTCGGCGAGGTGTACGGGGACAAGCTCCCGGTCACCTCGGTACTGAACAACATGCGCGGCCAGTTCTTCCCGACTGCAACCTGCGCACCGGCGGCTCGGTGATCGTCGCGCTCCCGACCCTCGTGGTCTTCCTGCTGCTCCAGCGGCACTTCATCGCGGGTCTCACGCTGGGGTCCAGCAA
>NZ_JAELVH010000258.1 GCF_019399235.1 Streptomyces poriferorum
GTGGCAGTGGTGTGTGGTGGTGAGTGGCGGTGGTGTGCGGTGGTGGGTGGCAGGGCTGCGGGCCGCTGCCCGTTCACTCCCGAGAGGGACGCGGACCGCCTCGCGGCGGGGTGTGTGCACCTGCGCTCCCGGTCGCTCCGACCCCGTAGGTCCGGGGGCCCCAATCCGGGCCCAGAGTTCACAGTGGGCCCACCAGGACCACTGAAATCGGTCGCGTGAAAGCGCTCCCACGCGCTCCGACGTGCGCCGAAGCGTAAATGGATCATGAATTATCTCGACGTGCGCGGCTAAGCCGCTGAATGGTACGGAATTTAACTACCAGTCACTTGAGGTGATTTGTCAGGCGAACGCCCTGTGCGGACTTCGTGAGCCCTGCCTCACTGGGCCCCCAAAGGTGTTCTCTGCCTCCCCGGACGTGGATAAAGTGCTGAGGCAGGAGCGCCCGAGTAAGGAGCACCTGGCAGGAGCGATTGCGGCCGGCGGTACGCGGCGGCCGGAGCCGAACGGGGAACAGCGTGCCGACAGCAATAGCAGTGACCAGTGCTGACCTCGTGCTGCCTCCGACCGATCAGCAGACGCCCACGGCGGTGGTCCTGAGGGCGCCCGGCGAGCAGCCGCTCGACCAGGCGCTGAGCGACATGCATCTGCTCCTGGAGCAGCACGGCTACGTCATCGCGGTCTACCCCGCCAGCATCCCCGTCGCCCACGAGCGCCGGCTGCACATGATCCGCTCGGTGCTGGAGAGCGACCGCATTGCGCTGATCAAGGCCGATCTGCCCCCCTTGGGTGTGGCGGTACTGGTGCGCCAATTGCGGCAGTTGTCCATCTGTGACTTCAGTGCCGGAGTCGTCGCCTCGGCCGCGAGGCTGCTGTCCCACTACATCCACGCCGGGGCGCTGCTGAACTCGGTCACCAAGCTGGACCGGGTGCCCGTCAGCCTGAAGGCCCATGCGAAGTCATGGGTCCCCGGATCGCAGTTCGGTGTGCTGGCCAACCCGAACCCCCAGCTGATCAAGATCGGCTCGGGGGACCTCACCGGTCCCGAGTTCTCCACCCATCTCCTTGTTGCCAAGGGGCAGTTGCAGTCCGATTGGGTGGCTTCCACGATCGCTCCGGCCTGGCAGGTGCAGGCCGTGCAGGAAGTCGCCTTGCCTGCGGATTCGCCCACTTGGTGGGGTACTTCGAAAATGATCGAATTCGCCGCCTTTCTGCCCGATATTTCACTGATTTATCAGCTGGTTTCTTCGGTTCGCAGGGAGGTCTGCACCTGGTGCGGAAATGAACTCATCGGCGACCGCTGCGGCCTGTGCTCGGCCCCGTTGAAACCGCCGGAGAACCAAACGAGCGGTTCCGGTGTCCTGAACCAAGGAACACCCATGCACCACGGGTCGTGAGCCACCGCGACGGCGGTGTGCCGCTGCTGCACCCACAGCCCGGCGAACCGCGCACGGCACCGGCCCGCTTCCCTACGGGCGGACGCCGCAGCGTGACCCGCGTCGGCCCGACCCCGCTCCGCCCCTCTGTCCGCTCATCGGCCCACGTCTCCCAACGAGGTTGCTCCGCTCATGAACTCACGGCAACGCCGCGGCGTCATCCTTCTCCTTCTCTCGGTCCTCTGTGCCTTCGGCGCGTTCGCCGGTGTGCTCTCGGTGATCAGTGATGTGAACTCGAAGGTAGGGCCGGAGGTGACTGCCTACCAGGTCAAATCGACCATAGCCCCCTACCGGCCGCTGGACCCGGGGCAGTTCGAGAAGGTCTCGATGCCGAAGCGCTGGCTGTCCAAGAACGCCGTCACCGACCTCTCGGTGCTGGACGGCAAGATCGCCGTCACCACGCTCCGCGCGGGCTCGTTGCTCCAGGAGGACATGCTCGTCAAGCGCCCGGCGCTGGAGAGCGGGCAGCAGGAGATCGCCATCATGATCGACGCCGCGACGGGCGTCGCCGGCAAGATCCGGCCGGGCAACCTGGTCAACATCTACGCGACCTTCGGCGGCCAGAACGACAAGGAACAGCCCACCTCGCGCGTCATCGTCCCCAACGCCAAGGTCATCGACGTCGGCCAGCTGACCTCCCTCGACCCGAAGGAGGACTCCCGCAGCGGCCCGACCGAGGCCGTGCCGATCACCTTCGCCCTGGACACCACCGACGCGCAGCGCGTCGCCTACGCCGAGTCCTTCGCCGAGCACGTCCGACTGGCACTCCTGCCGAACGACAGCCCGACGACCCTGCGTCCGGGCGAGGGCAGCTACAACCTCGACGAAGACAAGAACAAGTGAGGACTGGATGAGCACACGAATCCTCCCGGCTGTCGGCGATGCCGACGCCGCCCGATCCATCACCACACTGCTCAGCCAGCTCCCCGACGCGGAGCCGGCCGGGCCCCTGGGTGACTCCACCGCGCTGCTCGACACCCTGGCCCGGCTCGCCGCCGAGTCACTGGACGAGCTGCCCGAGGTCGTGCTGGTGCACGAGCGGATCGGTCCGGTCCCAGCCCTTGAGCTGATCCGGGAGGTGGCCCTGCGCTTTCCGGCGGTCGGGGTCGTGCTCGTCACCGCCGACGCGAGCCCCGGGCTCTACTCGGCAGCCATGGACTCCGGCGCCCGCGGCTTGGTCGGCCTGCCCCTCTCGTACGAGGAGCTGGCCCAGCGCGTCCAGGCCGCCGCCGGCTGGTCCGTCGGAGTCCGCCGCCACCTGGGGGCGGGCGCCGAGGTCTTCACCGGCCCCGGCGGCACGGTCGTCACCGTCAGCGGCGCGAAGGGCGGAGTCGGCGCGACCGTCGCCGCCGTACAGCTGGCCCTGGCGGCCCAGGCCTCCGGCCACACGGTCGCCCTGGTCGACATGGACCTGCAGTCCGGCGACATCGCCTCGTTCCTGGACGTACAGTTCCGCCGCTCCATCGTCGACCTCGCCGCGATCAGCGACATCTCGCCCCGCGTCCTGGCCGACGCCGTGTTCAGCCACGGCAGCGGGCTCGCCCTGCTGCTGGCACCCGGCGAGGGCGAACGCGGCGAGGAGGTCAGCGACCGCTCCGCCCGGCAGATCGTCAGCGCACTGCGTTCGCGGTACGAGATCGTGGTCATCGACTGCGGCAGCCAGATGAACGGCGCCAACGCGGCAGCCATCGAGATGGCCGACGTCGCCCTGCTGGTCACGACGCCGGACGTGGTCGCGGTACGCGGCGCGAAGCGCATCGTACGGATGTGGGACCGCCTCCAGATCCGCAAGGCGGAGGAGACGACGACCCTCGTCAACCGCTACAGCCGCAACACCGAGATCCAGCCCCCGCTGATCCAGAAGATCACGGGGACCCGGATCGCGGGAACAGCGATTCCCGCCAACTTCAAGGAACTTCAGGGCGCGGTCGACGCCGGCCGCATGCACGAACTCGACTCGAAGAGCGTCGTCAAGCAGGCGCTCTGGGCTCTGGCGGGTGAGCTGGGCCTGGTGAAGGTGCCCGCCGGGGCGGAAGGCAGTGGCAAGTACAAAAACGACCGAGGTTCGATCGGGCGCTCGCGCAGGCGGGGCGATTCCGCGGGCCGTGGCAAGACCGACTGAGGGGGCAGGTTGATTCATGGCGACCACCGAGAGGGCGGAAACCCGGATAGGCAGGAGGCGTGACCGCGACAGCGGACAGACCGCGATCGAGTTCGTCGGGGTTACGCCACTGATCATCCTGATGCTCATCGCGCTCTGGCAGTGCGCGCTGTTCGGCTACACGTTCATCCTGGCCGGGAACGCGGCGGATGTGGCGGCACGGGCGGGGAACGGGTCGCAGTGGAACCCGAACGGTGCCTGCGAGCAGGCTGGGCGGGAGGACCTGCCGAGCGCCTGGCAGGGCGAGGCCTTCTTCCGGTGCCCCAGCGCCTACGAACCCGGCCTGTACAAGGTGAAGGTCGAACTCACCGTGCCCGTCCTGGTGCCCGGAGTACTCGACTGGGGGCCGACGGTCACCGGCGAAGCCGCCTCGGCGAAGGAGGGCTGATTCATGACGGGGAAGAAGCGAAGGTCTGCTCGCGACCGCGGGCAGGTCGCGTTCGAGTACATGGGGTTCGTCCCGCTGCTGCTGCTGGTCGGCCTCTGCGCCATCCAGCTGGGCATCGCCGCATACGCGGTGAACCAGGCAGGCACCGGAGCCCGGGCGGCGGCGCGTACGGCCAGCCACGAGTTTCCGGAGACTGCGCCGAGGGTGGCAGGTCACCGGGCCATGAGCGACTGGATCACCACGAAGGGCGGAGCGTACTTCACGGATTCGCCCGGCTTGAAGACCGTGACCTACACCGCCCACGTCAAGATCCCTTCGATCATTCCGTGGGTCGACGACTTCGGTACCGCCACCCGCAGTTCCACCATGCCCCGCGAATAGCGAGGACAGCCTCCCCACTCACACCCACCACACCGGCAAGCCGGACCGAGGAGTCAGCACCATGAGCCTGCGGGCACGCATCACCGCCCCCGAGGAGCAAGCCGGGGGGCGGGAAGACGGCCACATGGTCGCCTCCTACCGGGCCAAGCTGCTTGAGGAGATCGACCTCGCGGAGATGTCCTCGCTGGCCGCTGCCGACCGTCGGGCACGGCTGGAGCGGGTGCTCGGCCACATCATCAGCCGCGAAGGCCCGGTCCTCTCGACCGTCGAACGGTCGCAGCTGATCCGCCGGGTCGTCGACGAGGCCCTCGGCCTCGGCATTCTGGAACCGCTGCTCGAAGACGCGTCCATCACCGAAATCATGGTGAACGGCCCCGACCAGATCTTCGTCGAGCGCAGCGGCAAGGTCGAACAGCTCCCGATGCGTTTCGGCTCGCACGAACAGCTGATGCAGACCATCGAGCGCATCGTCTCGACCGTCAACCGGCGCGTGGACGAGTCGAACCCGATGGTGGATGCCCGCCTGCCCAGTGGCGAGCGTGTCAATGTGATCATTCCGCCGCTCTCCTTGACCGGAGCGACGCTCACCATCCGACGGTTCCCAAGGGCCTTCACCCTCCAGGAGATGATCGGCTTCGGCTCACTCGATGAGCAGATGCTGATCCTGCTTTCGGGTCTAGTCCAGGCGAAGCTCAACATCATCGTCTCCGGCGCCACCGGCACCGGCAAGACGACCCTGCTCAACGCGCTCTCCGGGCTGATCCCCAACAACGAGCGCATCATCACGATCGAGGACTCCGCCGAGCTCCAACTCCAGCAGAGCCACGTCATCCGGCTGGAGTCCCGCCCGGCGAACGTCGAGGGAAAGGGCCAGATCAGCATCCGTGACCTGGTCCGCAACTCCCTGCGTATGCGCCCCGACCGCATCGTCGTCGGTGAGGTCCGTGGCGGTGAGTCGCTCGACATGCTCCAGGCGATGTCGACGGGCCACGACGGCTCCCTCGCCACGGTGCACGCCAACAACGCCGAGGACGCATTGATGCGTCTGCAAACCCTTGCCTCCATGTCGGAGATCAAGATCCCCTTCGAGGCCCTGCACGACCAGATCAACAGCGCCGTCGACGTGATCGTCCAGCTCACCCGGCACGCCGACGGTGGTCGAAAGATCACCGAGATCGCGATCCTCGACTCGCACGGCCGCGACAACTACCGCATCGTCAGCGTCGCCCGCTTCATTCCCCAGCCGATGGCCGCCGACGGGCGGATCTACGGCCAGTTCCAGTACCTTCCGCTCCCGCGCAAGATCGCCGAACGCCTCTACATGGCCAGCCAGCCCATTCCCCAGGCCTTCGGTGTCGCCTCGTCCGACGAACAGCTCGCCACCCGAGAGGCCAAGTAGGTACCGCGCCATGACCAATCTCCCCCTTCTCACCATCGGCGCCACGCTCGTCTGCGGGGTGCTCGGCGTCATGGGTCTGCATGCGTACGCCGGCGGCAAGGCCGACCGCGACGCCCTCGTCGACCGTCTGTCGCACACCGGCCAGATACAGGCCGCAGGACGTCACCGCCGCTTCCAGGGCGTCGACCGGAGGCTTCGCAAGACCGGACTGGGCCGCAAGATCGAGCTGAAGCTTGCCGTCACTGGGCTCGAGATCACTCCGGGCGAATTCCTTGTCTACGCGTTTCTGGCCATGGCGGGTCTCTGGATGGTGGCCTCATCGATCCTGGCCTCCTTCTTCGGCCCTGTGGCTGCCATAGTCGGGCTATGGGGCACCAACGCCTTCCTGAACTGGCAGCGCACCAAGCGCACCGAGCGCTTCATCAACCAGCTCCCCGAGCTGTCCCGCATCCTCGCCAACGCCACTCAGGCCGGACTCGCTCTGCGTACCGCTCTTTCGATGGCGGCAGATGAGCTTGAGGACCCCGCCGGCGAGGAGCTCGCCCGCGTAGCCCGCCGCCTCAGCGTCGGGGAATCGCTTGACGATGCCCTGAGCGAACTGACCGAGCGGCTACCGTCCCGCGAACTCGTCGTCCTGGTCACGACCCTCGTTCTCTCGAACCGGGCCGGCGGTACGGTGGTCAGCTCCCTGCGCAACCTCACCGAGACGTTGGAGGAGCGCAAGGAGACGCGTCGTGAGGTCAAGACGCAGCTCTCACAGGTCACCGTCACGGCCTATGCCGTTCCGGGCTTCGGTATCGGGGCCATGCTCCTTATGAATGGTGTGATGCCGGGCGCTCTCGACCGTATGACCGGGGCGTTCATCGGCCAGGTCGCGGTGATCGTCTCTCTGGTCCTGTACGCGATCGGATTCATCGTGATCCGCCGCCTGTCCCGTATCGACGTCTGAGGGGAGGAGCGGACATGGACTTGTTGCTCGCACTCGTGGTAGGTCTCGCCGTGTACGGAGCGATCGCCGGAATCCGGATGTACCGCGCCGACGCCAAGCTTCCCGGCGACCTCGCCATCGCCTTGGAGGTCGGCTCCACCCGCACCAGCGCGGTCGGCTCCGGCATTGACCGGATGGGCATGCGGTGGGCCCCCGCGGTGCTCAGGATGATGGGCCCCAAGGCCGTCAACAAGAAGCGCCACCAGATCGACATGGCAGGTAACCCCGGCGGCCTCACTATCGACCGATATGCGGCCCGGCGCGCGGTCTACGGGGCGCTCGGCGTGTTCGGCGCCCTGTCGACCCTCATGCGTGGTCAGATCTTCGTCTCCATCCTGCTCCTGGCCTTCGGTGCCTTCTGGGTGGAGGTCGGCATCTGGTCCGCCGTCCGCGTCCGCAAGGAACACATCGAGCGCACGCTCCCCGACTTCCTCGACGTTCTAGCGGTCGTCGTGTCGGCAGGCCTCGGCTTTCGCCAGGCGCTGGAGCGCGTCGCCGAGAAGTACGAAGGCCCCTGGGCCGACGAACTTCGCATCACTCTCCGCCAGATGGATATGGGAGTCAGCAGACGGCAGGCCTTCGAGGAACTGCGTAAACGCAACGACTCGGAACAGGTCGCCATGTTCGTGACCACACTCCAGCAAGGTGAGGAACTGGGAGCGCCGATCGTCGAGACGCTGATCCAGATCGCCAACGACATGCGCCGCACCGACGCCCAGAACGCACGACGTAAGGCGGCCAAGGCTGTCCCGAAGGCGACCTTCGCGGTCACCTCGTTCCTCTTGCCGGGAACGCTGGTGCTGCTGACAGTCGGTTTCGTGTACGGAGCCAACGTCGACTTCTCGTTCATCAAGGGATGACCTGCGTGACGGGGGAGAATGCAGACCACGAGCTGGAGGAGGTGACAGGCGCATGGCATTTCAACTCAGCGATTCACAACCCGGGTTGACGAGCGAGGTTCGCCAGGCGCTCGCAAACCCAGGGGCTCAACCGGCCTTCGCGATCCAGCTCAACGCGCTCCAGGCGATGTGCCGGCAGGTCTTCGGATTCCGTCTGGCGATGACCGCCATAGCGACGCCATTCGCGATCGACCGCACGGCGCCCGGTCTCGCCACGTGGCTGATCGGCGCGGCCATCCTCGTCACCTTCATGGGCTCCTACGTCCTCTTCCGGGACTGGGAGCGCTTCGGCCCGCTCTTCTTGCGTCACCCGTGGCTGCTCGGTGTCGACGCCGCATTCGGTGCCTTGCTGTTGATCACCGCCACGCCGGAATCCACCTTGGCGTACGTCACGGTCTGCACGCCGCTGCTCGCCGGACTCGTCTACGGGTGGAGGGGTGCGGCAGTCTTCGCCGCCCTCCAGACGCTGATCATCTTCGGCGTGTACGGCACCGACGCGCAACTGGAGGCCAGCGAGGCCACCGCGCTGCTTCTCCCTGGCTTCTGCGTGATCGCCGGCGCAGTCGGTGTCACCCTGCGCAACCTACTGCTCCGCTTCGGCACAGCGAGTCAGGCCCTCACCGAGACCCGCGCACGGCTGGCCGTAAGCGAGGCCATCGAAGGTGAACGCACACGACTGGCCCGGGAGATGCACGACTCCGTTGCCAAGACCCTGCACGGTTTGGCCATGGCAGCAGACGGCTTGGCCAGCTCCTCCGACCGTATGGACCCGCTGACCGTCAAGCATCAGGCCGAGCTCGTCGCCCGCTCCGCCCGTCGCGCGGCGGCGGAGTCGCGTGAGCTGCTGTCGGACCTGCGACGCGAGTCGGGACTCGACGGCGGAATCGACGTCGTGGCGGAACTCCAAGCCCGAGCCGATGACTTCACCCGGCGACACGGTCTCACCGCGAGCTTCCGGCTGCTCAACGAGGATCCGGTCCCGGCCGTGCCCCAGGTCGTGGCGCGGCAACTGCTCACCATCGCCTCCGAGGCGATGGAGAACGCCAACCGCCACGCTCACCCCACGTACCTCGTTGTGCTTGCCGGAGTGAAGGGCGACGTCCTGAGGATCAGCGTGTACGACGACGGGCGCGGTCTGCCGGCCGGCGTCACGCTCGACGACCTCAGGCGCGCCGGCCACTTCGGCCTCGTCGGCATGGTGGAACGCGCCGCGTCCATCGGGGCCCGTATCCGCATCGGCAAGGGCAAGGCGGTCACCGGCACGGAAGTCCGCCTTGAACTTCCCATGGCTGCCCTGACCCAAGCATCGCCCGCATCACCGCTCGACTGACCCGCTTCCCGCCCGTCCCCACAGATACATGAGAGGAGGTCGCAGAATGTCGGACGACGTCTCCCGTGCCTCGGGCCAGAACTGGGCCGCACAGCACCACGCCTCCCAGCACACGTCCTCGCATGGCACACCGGTCACTTCCGAATCCAGCTCCCCAGGGTTCCCCGTTCCTCAGCAGGTCGCGGCATCCGGAACCATGCCCGCCTTCCCCCCT
>NZ_JAELVH010000259.1 GCF_019399235.1 Streptomyces poriferorum
GGCCGATTGGGGGTGGATCGCCCGCGTCCGCCCCGCTCGCGGGCGATCCACCCCCAATCGGCCCCCTGCCGTACGCTCCGGCACGCACGTGCGTCAAACTGGTTTGTGATTGATCGCACTGTTTTACCGTCCGGCATGATGGGGACCACGGTTCCCTGAACAGGCCGACAAGGAGAGAACTCGTGGACGACGTTCTGCGGCGCGCCCCGCTTTTCGCGGCGCTCGATGACGAGCAGGCCGCGGAGCTCCGCGCCTCGATGAGTGAGGTGACCCTCGCGCGCGGCGACGCGCTGTTCCACGAGGGTGACCCGGGCGACCGCCTCTATGTGGTCACCGAGGGCAAGGTGAAGCTCCACCGCACCTCCCCCGACGGGCGCGAGAACATGCTGGCGGTCCTCGGCCCCGGCGAACTGATCGGTGAGCTGTCGCTCTTCGACCCGGGCCCGCGTACCGCCACCGCGACCGCGCTGACCGAGGTCAAGCTCCTCGGCCTCGGCCACGGCGACCTTCAGCCCTGGCTGAACGTACGCCCCGAGGTGGCCACGGCCCTGCTGCGCGCCGTCGCCCGGCGCCTGCGCAAGACCAACGACCAGATGTCCGACCTGGTCTTCTCCGACGTGCCGGGCCGAGTCGCCCGCGCCCTCCTCGACCTGTCGCGCCGCTTCGGCGTCCAGTCGGAGGAAGGCATCCACGTCGTGCACGACCTGACGCAGGAGGAGCTGGCCCAGCTGGTCGGCGCATCCCGCGAGACGGTCAACAAGGCCCTCGCCGACTTCGCCGGCCGCGGCTGGCTGCGGCTGGAGGCCCGTGCGGTGATCCTGCTGGACGTGGAGCGGCTGGCCAAGCGGTCCCGCTGACCCGTCGTCGTACGCAACGCCCGAGGGGCCCCGCCGAACACCGGCAGGGCCCCTCGCGTACGTCACGGGCGGATCCCGCCGGATCAGTACGGGGCGGATCCCGCCGGGTCCGTAAGGGGCAGAGCCCCAGGATCAGTACGGGGCAGAGCCCTCCCCCGGATCAGTACGGGGGCAGCCCGCAGGCTCCGTGACGGGCAGAGCCCGTCAGATCAGTCCGTGCTCCCGCAGATACTCCAGCTGCGCCCGCACCGACAGCTCCGCCGCGGGCCACAGGGACCGGTCCACGTCCGCGTACACGTGTGCCACCACCTGGGACGACGTCAGGTACCCGCCTTCCACGGCCGTCTCCACCTGGGCCAGGCGGTGTGCGCGGTGTGCCAGGTAGAACTCGACCGCGCCCTGCGCGTCGTCCAGCACCGGGCCGTGGCCGGGCAGCACGATGTCCACCCCGTCGTCGACCGTCAGCGAACGCAGCCGCCGCAGCGAGTCGAGGTAGTCCCCCAGCCGCCCGTCCGGGTGCGCCACCAGCGTCGTCCCGCGCCCGAGGATCGTGTCGCCCGTCAGCACCGCACGGTCGGCGGGCAGATGGAAGGAGAGCGAGTCCGCGGTGTGGCCCGGGGTCGGCACCACGTACATCTCGAGACCACCGGTCGTGATCACGTCCCCCGTGCCCAGGCCCTCGTCGCCGAGCCGGAGCTCCGGGTCCAGCGCCCGCACCTTCGTCCGGGTCAGCTCGGCGAACCGGGCCGCCCCCTCCGCATGGTCGGGGTGCCCATGGGTGAGGAGCGTGAGCGCGATCCGCCGGCCCGCGCGCTCGGCCGTGTCGACGACCGCCCGCAGATGGGCGTCGTCCAGCGGGCCCGGGTCGATGACCACCGCGAGGTCCGAGTCGGGCTCGGCGACGATCCAGGTGTTGGTGCCGTCCAGGGTCATGGCCGACGCGTTCGGCGCGAGGACGTTGACCGCACGGGGCGTGGCGGGGCCGGACAGCACCCCGCCGCGCGGCTGTCCGGGCAGCGCTGCCGCGTCACTCATGCGGAACCACCGCCCGCCGGGATGTGCTTGGTGAACTCCTCGTGCCCCGGCCAGCTCAGCACCAGCTCCTCGCCCTCCAGGCGGGCCTGTGCGAGCACGGGGGCGAGATCCTGGCCCGATGCCGCCTCCAGCGCCTGCGCGGCGGTGGCGTACGGCCTGAGCGCACGCAGCGTGGAAACCGTCGGCGGCATCATCAGCAGCTCACCCCGGTCGTATCCGTCGGCCGCCTCGGCCGGACCGATCCACACCGTGCGGTCGGCCTCCGTCGAGGCGTTGCGGGTGCGCTGGCCGGCCGGGAGCGCGGCGACGAAGAACCAGGTGTCGTAGCGGCGCGGTTCGAACTCCGGAGTGATCCAGCGCGCCCAGGCGCCCAGCAGGTCGGAGCGCAGCACCAGCCCGCGCCGGTCGAGGAACTCGGCGAACGACAGCTCCCGCGCGACCAGCGCCTCGCGGTCGGCCTCCCAGTCCGCACCGGTGGTGTCCGTGACGACCGTGCCCGCGGTCGGGCCTGCGAGCAGGACGCCCGCCTCCTCGTACGTCTCGCGGACCGCGGCGCACACGATCGCCTGGGCCTCGGCCGGCGTACCGACCCCGAGCCGCTTCGCCCAGTCCTCCAGCGCGGGACCCGCCCAGCCGACGAGCCGGTCGTCGTCGCGCGGGTCGACCCCGCCACCCGGATAGGCGTACGCCCCTCCGGCAAAGGCCATCGAGGTGCGCCGGCGCAGCATGTGGACCGTGGGCCCGTCCCCGGTACCCGCGGAGGAGTCCCGGAGCAGCATCACGGTGGCGGCCCGCCTGGGGGTCGCCGCCGTCAGTTCGCCTGCGGCGAGGGCCCGGATCCGGTCGGGCCATTCCGGTGGGTACCACTGACCATTGGACATGGCCGGAGGCTATCCGGAACCGTGCCGATGTTCGAGGGGCACGATGATCCGTGCATGCCCTGTACACAGATGATCCCGCCCGGTCGTCACGACCGGACGGGATCACACGGAATAGGGGCGGCGCCCCGGCAGCGGTACGGCTTCGGCTCAGGCTCCGGTCAGCTCGACCTGGACCTCGACCTCGACCGGCGCGTCCAGCGGCAGCACGGCCACGCCGACGGCGCTGCGGGCGTGCACGCCCTTGTCACCGAGCACCGCGCCGAGCAGTTCGCTGGCACCGTTGATCACGGCGGGCTGGCCGGTGAAGTCCGTGGCGGAGGCGACGAACCCGACGACCTTCACCACGCGGGCGATCCGGTCCAGGTCACCCGCGACCGACTTCACGGCGGCCAGCGCGTTGAGCGCGCAGGTCTTCGCGAGCTCCTTCGCCTCGTCGGGCGTGACTTCCGCGCCGACCTTGCCGGTGACGGCGAGCTTGCCGTCCACCATCGGCAGCTGGCCCGAGGTGTACACGTACACCCCGGACTGCACGGCGGGCTGGTACGAGGCGAGCGGCGGTACGACGTCCGGCAGGGCAAGCCCGAGTTCGGCGAGCTTCGCCTCGACGGCGCCCGCCATCAGGCCTTCTCCCGCTTGAGGTAGGCCACGAGCTGCTCGGGGTTGTTCGGGCCGGGAACGACCTGGACCAGCTCCCAGCCGTCCTCGCCCCAGGTGTCCAGAATCTGCTTGGTCGCGTGCACGAGAAGGGGCACGGTCGCGTATTCCCACTTGGTCATGGCCCGACTGTAATGCCTGGCCGGTCCACGGGACGCCCAGCCTCGTGCGTAGCCTGCGGCGCGACTGGTTAGGCTCGAATACGTGAGCAGGTTCCAGGTCGTCAGCGGCAAGGGCGGTACCGGTAAGACCACGGTCGCCGCCGCCCTCGCGCTCGCCCTCGCGACCGAGGGCAGGCGCACCCTCCTCGTCGAGGTCGAGGGCAGACAGGGCATCGCCCAGCTCTTCGAGGCGGACTCCCTCCCCTACGAGGAACGCAAGATCGCCGTCGCGCCCGGCGGCGGCGAGGTGTACGCACTCGCGATCGACGCCGAGCGCGCCCTCCTCGACTACCTCCAGATGTTCTACAAGCTCGGCAGCGCGGGCCGGGCGCTGAAGAAGCTCGGCGCGATCGACTTCGCCACCACCATCGCGCCCGGTGTCCGGGACGTCCTGCTGACGGGCAAGGCGTGCGAGGCGGTGCGCCGCAAGGACAAGCAGAACCGGTTCATCTACGACTACGTGATCATGGACGCCCCGCCGACCGGCCGGATCACCCGCTTCCTCAATGTGAACGACGAGGTGGCGGGGCTGGCCCGGATCGGCCCGATACACAATCAGGCGCAGGCCGTGATGAGGGTGCTGAAGTCCCCCGAGACGGCGGTTCACCTGGTGACCCTCCTGGAGGAGATGCCGGTCCAGGAGACCGCCGACGGCATCGAGGAGCTGCAGGCCGCCGAACTTCCGGTGGGCCGGGTCATCGTGAACATGGTGCGCCCGCACCTGCTGGACGAGGACGCGCTGCGCACCGCGGCGGGCGGGCGGCGCAAGGAGATCGCCAAGACCCTCACCCGGGCAGGCGTGACCGGCTCCGCGGGACTCGTACGCCCCCTGGTCGAGCAGGCGGCCGAGCACGCGCAGCGGGTGGAGCTGGAGCGTGAGCAGCGCGCCGTGCTGACGGGGCTGGGGCTGCCGTCGTACGAACTCCCGCTGATCGGCGAGGGCGTGGACCCGGCCGGGCTGTACGAACTGGCGGTGGAGCTGCGCAAGCAGGGCGTGGGCGAAGGGGCGGCGGAACAAGGGGTGGGCTCATGACATCGGACACGGGCACGCGAGCGCGTACCGGCGCGGACACCGGCACCGGAACGGGCGCCGGTACTGATGCCGGTGCGGGCGCCGCCACGGCCCAGGCCCCCTCTCTGGACACCGACGCCCTGCTCGACGACCCGGACATCCGGATCGTCGTGTGCTGCGGCTCGGGCGGCGTCGGCAAGACAACGACCGCGGCGGCCCTCGGCGTACGGGCGGCCGAGCGCGGCCGCAAGGTCGTCGTCCTCACCATCGACCCGGCGCGCCGGCTGGCCCAGTCCATGGGCATCGACTCACTGGACAACATCCCCCGCCGGGTCAAGGGCGTCGGGGCCGAGGGCGCCGGCGAACTGCACGCCATGATGCTCGACATGAAGCGGACCTTCGACGAGATCGTCGAGGCGCACGCGGACGGGGAGCGGGCCCGGGCGATCCTGGAGAACCCCTTCTACCAGTCGCTGTCGGCCGGTTTCGCCGGTACGCAGGAGTACATGGCGATGGAGAAGCTCGGTCAGCTGCGGGCGCGCGACGAGTGGGACCTGATCGTCGTCGACACCCCGCCGTCACGGTCCGCCCTGGATTTCCTGGACGCGCCGAAGCGGCTGGGCTCGTTCCTGGACGGGAAGTTCATCAAGTTGCTGATGGCCCCGGCGAAGATGGGCGGCCGGGCCGGAATGAAGTTCCTCAACGTGGGCATGTCGATGATGACAGGAACGCTGGGCAAGCTGCTCGGTGGCCAGTTCCTGCGGGATGTGCAGACCTTCGTCGCCGCGATGGACACCATGTTCGGCGGATTCCGCACCCGCGCCGATGCCACGTACAAGCTCCTCCAGGCACCCGGCACGGCGTTCCTCGTCGTCGCGACCCCGGAGCGGGACGCGCTCCGCGAGGCCGCGTACTTCGTGGAGCGGCTGGCCGCGGAGGACATGCCGCTGGCCGGTCTGGTGCTCAACCGGGTCCACGGCAGTGACGCCGCCCGGCTCTCCGCGGAGCGCGCGCTGGCGGCCGCAGAAAATCTTGATGCCGACGGCATTGTGGATCAGGGGGCCGGGAAGGCTGGACTTCGTGAGCCCGCCGAATCCCCCGCGGCCGGTTCCGCACCGACCCCGGACACCGCAGGAGCCGCCACCCCCGAACCGTCCGAGCACGCCTCGGAGCATGACCCCGCCGACATCCCGGACGCGGAAGCGGACACGCGTACCGACGCCGCAACGAACACAGCTACCGCTGACGCCGTGACCGTCGAACAGCTGACGGCCGGTCTGCTGCGCCTGCATGCCGAACGGATGCAGGTGGTCGCGCGCGAACAGCACACACGCGACCGCTTCACCGCACTGCATCCCGAGGTGGCCGTGACCGCCGTGGCCGCGCTGCCCGGAGATGTCCATGACCTCGCAGGGCTGCGAGCCATCGGGGACCGGCTCGCGACCGGTTCCGCATCGGCCGGAGCTGCGTAGTCTCCCCGTCGTCCGTCCCGCCGCCCGGGACTACCCCACGGCGGCGAACGTCTCGTGCAGTTCGTCGTCCTCCAGCCCGATCGCCACGGGCAGGATGCCCGTGGACCGCTCGTACTCGCTGCGTGCGGTCTCCAGCAGCCGGCGCCACGACGTGACCGTCGGGCGCCGGCGCAGCAGTGCGCGGCGCTCCCGCTCGGTCATTCCGCCCCACACGCCGAATTCGACGCGATTGTCGAGCGCATCGGCAAGGCACTCGGTCCGCACCGGGCATCCGGTGCACACCGCCTTGGCTCTGTTCTGCGCTGCCCCTTGTACGAACAGTTCATCCGGATCGGTAGTGCGGCAGGCTGCCTGCGCACTCCAGTCGGTTACCCAGCCCATCCCGGCGCCGTCCTCTCCCGAATCGAGGCTCCCCCACGGCGGCAGCGGCATATTCACCGCTGCCAGTTGAGGACGTTACGGAAGGTGGCGACAGCACAACACCCCCTTCGGGCCCAATCTTGAATGGCCCGAACGGACTATGCGTATGCGGCAGATCACCCAGGGGAGTGAGGTGAGGACATCCGCGACTATCCCGGCAGAATCGGGACAGACCACCTGAGTTATAACGGACGATCGATGACACACGAGGCGATTTCGGGAGCGCCTGAACTCGTGGCCGGGTCATGCACAGGGTCATGCAGGGGGGTTGATACAAAACCGGACTGCTGTGACAGTTGAGAGCAGCTTAGGCCAAGGCATATACGTGTGTCCGGCGAATGAGAACGTAGGCTGCCCCCATGCCAAAGAAGCGCTCGGGCGGGGGTCTCACGACGACCCAGCAGGCCGCCAAGTTCCTCGGTGTCGCCGCACTCTCCGGAGTGGTCCTGGCGGGCATCGCGCTGCCGGCCGCCGGAGCACTGGGTCTCGCCGCCAAGGGAACGGTCGACGGATTCGACGAGATCCCGGCCAATCTGAAGACTCCGCCACTGAGCCAGCGCACCACGATCCTGGACAACCAGGGCGGCCAGATCGCCACGGTGTACTCGCGGGACCGCACCGTCGTGCCGCTGACGAAGATCTCCCCGTACATGCAGAAAGCGATCATCGCGATCGAGGACGCCCGCTTCTACGAGCACGGCGCGGTCGACCTCAAGGGCATCCTGCGTGCGATGAACCGCAACGTACAGGCGGGCGGGACCGCGCAGGGCGCGTCGACCCTCACCCAGCAGTACGTGAAGAACGTCTTCGTCGAGGAGGCGGGCGACGACCCGACCAAGGTCGCACAGGCCACGCAGCAGACGCTGGGCCGCAAGGTCCAGGAGCTGAAGTACGCGATCCAGGTCGAGGAAGAGCTCGGCAAGAAGAAGATCCTGGAGAACTACCTCAACATCACCTTCTTCGGGCAGCAGGCGTACGGCGTCGAGGCGGCCTCCCAGCGGTACTTCTCCAAGCCGGCGAAGGACCTCAAGCTGGAGGAGGCGGCGATGCTGGCCGGCATCGTGCAGTCGCCCAGCCGCTACGACCCCGTCAACGACAAGGAAGAGGCGACCAAGCGTCGCAACACCGTCATCCAGCGGATGGCCGACGTCAAGGACATCTCGCAGGAAGAGGCGGACAAGGCCAAGGCCGCCCCGATCAAGCTGAAGGTGAAGCGGCCGAAGAACGGCTGCATCACCGCGGTCAGCGGATCCGGCTTCTTCTGCGACTACGTACGCCAGATCGTCACGAGCGACCCGGCCTTCGGCAAGACCGCGAAGGACCGCGCCAAGCTCTGGGCGACCGGCGGACTCACCATCAAGACGACCTTGGACCCGCGCTCCCAGGCTGCCTCCAACGAGGCGGCGACCTCCCGGGTCAACGAGACCGACAAGGTCGCGGCCTCGGTCGTCCAGGTCCAGCCCGGCACCGGCCAGATCCTGGCGATGGCGCAGTCCCGCCCGTACGGACTGGACGCGGCCAAGCACCAGACCGTGCTGAACCTCTCCGTCGACCACGAGATGGGCGGCAGCTACGCCGGCTTCCAGGTCGGATCGACCTTCAAGCCGATCACCGCGGCGGCAGCGCTGGAGAAGGGCATCAGTCCGGCGCAGAGCTTCACCACCCCGCACGAGATCTCCCTGCCCGGCGAAAGCTTCCGCACCTGCGACAACCAGCCCGCGGACGACAAGCCGTGGGAGGTGGGGAACGAGCTCGAAACGGAGAAGGGCATGTTCGACATGACCAGCGCGCTGGGCAAGTCGATCAACACCTACTTCGCGAAGCTGGAGCAGAAGACCGGCCTCTGCGAGACGCTCGCGATGGCGAAGAAGGTCGGCTACAACCGCGGCGACAACAAGCCGCTGTGGCAGGTCGCCAACACCACGCTGGGCGGCCAGGAGTCGACGCCGCTGGCCATGGCCTCGGTCTACGCGACCTTCGCCAACCGGGGCACGTACTGCTCCCCGATCGCGGTCCTCTCGGTGACCAAGCCGGACGGCAAGCAGATCGACGTACCGAAGTCGACGTGCGACCGGGCCATGAGCGAGCACACGGCCGACACCATCAACCAGATGCTCAAGGGCGTCGTCGCGGACGGCACCGGGCAGTCGGCCGGTCTCAGCGACCGTGACAACGCGGGCAAGACCGGTACGACCGACGAGCGCATCAACGCCTGGTTCGTCGGCTACACACCGAACCTGTCCACGGCGGTGTGGGTCGGCAGTGACGGGGCCCGCCAGATCCCGATGAGCAACATCACCATCGGCGGCCAGTACTACGAGGACGTCTGCGGTGGCTGTCTGCCCGGTCCGATCTGGAAGACGGCGATGACCGGCTCCCTCGACGCCTCCGAGACCCCGGCCTTCAACCCGGTCGACGTACCGCGGGCGAAGCCGAAGGAGGACAAGGAAAAGAAGGAGAAGAAGAAGCCGGGCGAGGGCGACGACAAGCCCGGCGACGACAACCCCTTCCCCGGCATCAGCATCCCGCCGGACCTGCTCGGCGGCAACGACGGCAACGGCCGCGGCCAGAACGACGGCGGGACGAACGGCCCCTGACCCGGCCCTTCCCCGCGTACGCCGGACATGAAGGTGGGGCGCCC
>NZ_JAELVH010000025.1 GCF_019399235.1 Streptomyces poriferorum
CGCGAACGCCGCCGCGATCATCACCGGCCTGGGAACCCATGGCGCGCTGATCGCGGCGGCGTTCGCGGTCCTGCAGTCCGGCGGCGACGCCGGCGACGTCGGTCTGGTGGCCGCCGCCAGGACCGCGCCGCTGGTGCTCTTCCTGCTGATCGGCGGGGCGATAGCCGACCGGCTGCCGCGCCATCGCGTGATGGTCGCGGCCAACACCCTGAACTGTGTCTCCCAGGGCGTCTTCGCCTGGCTGGTCCTGGCCGGTGACCCGCAGCTCTGGCAGATGATGCTGCTGACCGCTCTGTGCGGGACCGGACAGGCCTTCTTCAGTCCCGCGGCCGAGGGCATGCTGATGTCCAGCGTCAGCGGTGAACAGGCGAGCCGCGCCTTCGCCCTGTTCAGGATGGCCATGCAGGGCGCGGCCATCGGCGGCGCGGCGCTCGGCGGGGCCATGATCGCCGCGATGGATCCGGGCTGGGTGCTGGCCGTCGATGCCGCCGCCTTCGCCCTGGCCGGTGCCCTGCGCGCCTTCCTCGACGTCAGCCACATCCCGGCCCGGGAACCGGGCGGCGGCCTCCTCGCCGATCTGCGGGACGGCTGGCAGGAGTTCATCGGGCGCCCCTGGCTCTGGGCCGTCGTCGCGCAGTTCTCCGTGGTCGTCGCCGCGGTCGGGGCCGCGGAGGCGGTCTACGGGCCACTGGTCGCCCAGGACGAGCTCGGGGGCGCCCGTCTCCCTGGGGGTTCGCGCTCGCCGCTTTCGGCGTCGGCACGGTGGCCGGGGGGCTGCTCATGGTCCGGTGGAAGCCGCGGCGGCTGCTGCTCGCCGGAACGCTCTGCGTCTTCCCGCTCGCCCTGCCCTCGGCTGGGCTCGCCGTCCCGCTGCCGGTGGAGGGGCTCTGTCTGGTGATGTTCGTCAGCGGGGCGGCCATCGAGGTGTTCGGCGTCTCCTGGATGACGGCCATGCACCAGGAGATCCCCGAGGAGAAGCTGTCCCGCGTCGCGGCGTACGACTGGTTCGGGTCGGTCGCCATGGTGCCGCTCGCCACCGCCCTCGCCGGCCCGGTCGAGTCGCTGGTCGGCCGCAGCCAGGCGCTGTGGGGCTGCGCGTGCCTGGTCGTCCTGGTCACCGGCGCGGTGCTGTTCGTACCGGACGTACGCAATCTGACCCGCCGGACCACGTCCACCGAGGTCCTGGCCAAGGTCCCGCCGGCGTCAGCCGATGCTGAAAGCCCCGTCGGGCGGCTCGGGTGAGGCGACCGCCTCGTCGTCGCCCACCGGCCGCGCGCCCTTGAGGAGTGCGGCGACCGCGTCCCCGTACGCGACGCGGGCCGGAAACGCGTCGGCGGCGCAGCGGCGGGTGAGCGCGGCCGTGTCGAAGGGCTCCCGCGACGCGACGAGGACCAGGTTGCCGAAGCGCCTCCCGCGCAGCACGGCGGGCTCGGCGATCAGGGCCAGCTCCCCGAAAACGGTCGCGAAGGTCGCCAGTTGCGAGCGGACGAAGCCGAAGGGCGCACCGTCGGCCAGGTTGGCCGCGTAGATCCCGTCCGCGCGCAGGGCCCTTGCCGCGGCCCGGGCGTAGGGCACGGACGTCAGATGGGCCGGCACCCGCGAGCCGCCGAAGACGTCCGCGATCACCAGGTCCACCGAGCCGGGTGCCGTCTCCTCCAGCTGCTTGCGGGCGTCCGCCGCGTGCACGGTGATTCCGCTGCGCCCGGGCAGCGGCAGGTGTTCCGTGACGAGGCCGAGCAGCGCGCGGTCCGCCTCGGCCACGTCCTGACGGGAGCCGGGCCGGGTCGCGGCGACGTAGCGGGGCAGGGTCAGGGCGCCGCCGCCCAGATGCAGGACATCCAGCGCCGCACCCGCTCCGGCCGCGCAGTCCACGACGTGGGCGAGGCGTCGCGCGTACTCGAACTCGAGGTGCTCCGGCGCGTCCAGGTCGACGTACGACTGGGGTGCGCCGTCGACCGTGAGCAGCCAGGCCCGCTCCCGGTCCACGTCGGGGAGCAGCCTGGCGGTGCCGTGGTCCACGTCGCGGATGACGGGTATCGACTCGTTCACGCCACCATTGTGCGGTGCGGTCCGGCCCTCCCCCGCCGCGGCGTCGACGGGCCCGCCTCCCGTGGGACACGGGAGGCGGGCCCGGAACAGCCGTACTCCTCAGAGCACTCCGGTGACGGTGCCCGCGCCGACGGTGCGGCCGCCCTCACGGATGGCGAAGCCGAGGCCGGACTCCAGCGGCACGTCACGGCCGAGCTCGACGGTCATGGTGACCGTCTCGCCGGGGCGCGCGACCGCCGCCGCGCCGAGGTCCACGTCGCCGACGACATCGGCGGTGCGGATGTAGAACTGCGGCCGGTAGCCGGTGGCGACCGCAGTGGTGCGGCCGCCCTCGCGCCCCGACAGGACGTACACCTGCGCGGTGAAGCGCCTGCTCGGTGTCAGGCTGCCGGGGGCCGCCACGACGTGCCCGCGTCGCACCCGGTCGCGCTCGACACCGCGCAGGAGCAGCGCGACGTTGTCGCCGGCCTCGGCGGACTCCATCGGCTTGCCGAAGGTCTCCAGACCGGTGACGACCGTCTCGATGTCCGCACCGAGCACGGACACCCGGTCGCCGACACGCACGGTGCCGCGCTCCACGGCGCCGGTGACGACCGTGCCCCGGCCTGTGATGGTCAGGACGTTCTCCACCGGCAGCAGAAACGGCGCGTCGGTGTAGCGCACCGGCATGGGCACGTACGTGTCGACGGCGTCGAGCAACGCCTCGACGGCCGCGGTCCACCGCGGGTCGCCCTCCAGCGCCCGCAGGCCCGACACCCGCACGACGGGCACGGTGTCACCGCCGTACCCGTGCGCGGACAGCAGCTCGCGCACCTCCAGCTCGACCAGGTCGGTCAGCTCGGGGTCACCCGCGTCCGCCTTGTTGAGGGCGACCACGATGTGGTCGACACCCACCTGCCGGGCGAGCAGTACGTGCTCCGCGGTCTGCGGCATGATCCCGTCCAGCGCGGAGACGACGAGGATCGCCCCGTCGAGCTGGGCGGCGCCGGTGACCATGTTCTTGATGTAGTCGGCGTGTCCGGGCATGTCGACGTGCGCGTAGTGGCGGGTGCCGGTCTCGTACTCGACGTGCGCGATGTTGATGGTGATGCCGCGCTGCGCCTCCTCGGGCGCCCGGTCGATGCGGTCGAACGGGACGAACGTGCCGGTGCCCCGGTCGCTGAGGACCTTCGTGATGGCGGCGGTCAGGGTGGTCTTGCCGTGGTCGACGTGGCCCATCGTGCCGATGTTGAGGTGCGGCTTGGTGCGCACGTATGCCGTCTTGGGCATGGTGGATTCCTTGGGATGCGAAGCTGGAGTGGGGACCCCGAGGCCCGGCCGACCCTCCCCTCGCGGGGTCCGCCGGACAGTCGGGGGAGGGTCAGCTTCGGGCGCCGCCGAGGGGCGCTGCGGCAGCGGTGCACGCTGCTGCGACAACTGCTGCGAGGGGGCTCACGGCAGCCTTCGGCGTGTCCGCGACTGCGGACTGCGCTGCGAGGAAGGCGTACCGGAACATGGCTCGATCATCTCCGACGGCCGTCGGGCCGTCGAGCGAATTTCCGGGGACGGTACGGGGGTTGGGCCCGGCGCTCCTCAGAGGTGCTTGGTGGCCTCTCGTACGGACAGCGGCGCCAGCCGGTCCCGGGCGCCGTCGACGAAGTCCCGTACGGCCTCCGGGTCGGTCTTCGCGTACTCGCGCAGGCCCCAGCCGATCGCCTTGCGGATGAAGAAGTCGGGATGGTCCGCGCGGCGCAGGCAGTAGGCGAAGAGCCGGCGCGCGTCGGTGGCCTCCTTGAAGCGGAGCTGGTGCAGCAGCGCGGTGCGGACGATCCAGAGGTCGTCGTCCTCGATCCACTCGTCCATGGTCCGCCGCAGCTCCGGGTCGGCGGCCACCAGCGGTCCCGCGACATGAGCGGCCAGGAGGTCGACGGTGTCCCACCAGGGCACGGTCGTGACCAGACGGCGCAGGACCGGAACGAATCCGGACGAGCAGTGTGCGACGTGACGGCGCAGGTAGTCGACGGCGAAGTACTGGTACTCGCGCTCGGGCAGCGCCCAGCAGCGCAGCGCGATCGCGGCACAGTCCGGCTCCGCGGGGCGTGCGGTGCCTGCGAGTACGGACCGGGACAGGGCGCGGCGGCGGGGCGTGGGAATGCCGAGGAACGGTGCGACGTGCTTCATGTACGCGGCGGCCGACCGGGCGCGAACGGGGTCGGCGGCCGTGGGGTACAGCAGGGTCAGCCGCTCCAGCACCGTGTCGGCGAGAACGCTGCGGGGCAGACCGGGTGCCTGCTCGGCTCCAGGGCTCATAACGGTCACATTACGGCGATCACCTACGGGATTCGGTTACTCTCCCCGAATGCTCGACCCCGTCCCCGTTCCTGCCGCCCGGCCCGCCGGTGGCCTCGCCGTGCGCTGCACGCGGGTGCTGCTGTCGCCCTGGTCCCGCCTCTCCCTGCTCGTGGCCGTCCTGCTGGCCGCCGCGTCCACGATGCTGCTCCTGGAGCCCCAGCGGCTGCTCTCCTCGGGCTGGCCGGCCCAGCTGAGCGGCGGGGCCGCCGCGGTCGTGCTCTTCGGCCTCGCGTACGGCGTCTGCACGGTGGCCTTCGTGCCGAGACCGCTGCTCAACCTGGCCGCCGGTGCGCTGTTCGGCTCGCAGGCGGGGCTGGCGGCGGCCCTGGCGGGCACGGTGCTGGGCGCGGGCATCTCGTTCATGCTCGGCCGGGTACTGGGCCAGGAGGCACTGCGTACGCTGCTTCGCGGGCGCTGGATGCGCGCGGCGGACGGCCAGCTGAGCAGGCACGGCTTCCGCTCGATGCTGGCGCTGCGCCTGTTCCCCGGGGTGCCGTTCGCCGCGGCCAACTACTGCGCGGCGGTCTCACGCATGGGGTACCCGCCGTTCCTCGTCGCGACGGGCCTCGGGTCGATCCCGAACACGGCGGCGTACGTCGTGGCGGGGAGCGAGGCCGCCTCGCCCACGTCACCGGCCTTCCTGGCCGCGATGGGCTTCATCGTGCTGACGGGCGCGGGCGGGGCCGTCGTCGCCTGGCGGCGGCGCCGCCGGTTCGGCGCGGATCGAGCGCAGTGATGCGGCGGGCTGCACGGGGGTAGTCGTCCCTCCGTTCATCCGGGGGCGATACGCTGCCCGCGACCGACTGACGATCTCCGGGCCCGGTGCGGCCCTGTCATCGCACGACCGCAATCCGCACGCCGCCGACGGCTCGACGCCGTCGGCCGATGCATGATCACTCCGGGATGGCCCAAGCCCCATGAGCTGGTTCGAATCGTTCGTCCTCGGCCTCGTTCAAGGACTGACCGAGTTCCTGCCGATCTCCTCCAGCGCGCATCTGCGGCTCACCGCGGCATTCGCCGGCTGGCACGATCCTGGCGCGGCGTTCACCGCGATCACCCAGATCGGCACGGAGGCCGCAGTCCTGATCTACTTCCGCAAGGACATCGTCCGCATCGTCTCGGCGTGGTTCAAGTCGCTGACGGACCGTTCTATGCGCGGCGACCACGACGCACAGATGGGCTGGCTGGTCATCGTCGGCTCGATTCCCATCGGCGTGCTCGGCGTGACGTTCAAGGACCAGATCGAGGGCCCGTTCCGCGATCTGCGACTGATCGCCACCACGCTGATCGTGATGGGCATCGTCCTCGGCATCGCCGACCGCCTGGCCGCACGCGACGAGGCCGGCGGCAAGCACCGGGCCGTCAAGGAGCGCAAGTCGCTCAAGGAGCTCGGCGTCAAGGACGGCCTGATCTTCGGCTTCTGCCAGGCCATGGCCCTCATCCCGGGCGTCTCCCGCTCGGGCGCGACGATCAGCGGCGGTCTGCTCATGGGGTACACCCGTGAGGCGGCGGCACGTTACTCGTTCCTGCTCGCGATCCCGGCTGTACTCGCCTCCGGTGTCTTCGAGCTGAAGGACGCGGGCGAGGGCCATGTGTCCTGGGGCCCGACGATCTTCGCGACGTTCATCGCGTTCGGCGTGGGATACGTGGTCATCGCCTGGTTCATGAAGTTCATCACGACCAAGAGCTTCATGCCGTTCGTGATCTACCGGATCATTCTGGGCATCGTGCTGTTCATCCTGGTCGGCGCGGGGTCCCTGAGCCCGCACGCGGGTGAGTCCGCGGGCTGACCGGCTGCCGTTCGGCCCGGGGGAACGGGGCCGAGAGCCGGCCGGAGGGCCCGGACGATCCTGCCCGCATCCGAACCGGATGCGGGCGCGGGCGCCTGGGGCCACGCTGGAGGTATGGCTACTCCCCCGATTGTCATCCACCGACCGACACCGTCAGGCGCCCGGCTCGTCACCGTGCACATCGCGGGCCGCGAGGAGCGGCTGGGGCTCGCGCACAGCGATCACGATGTCATCGTGTTCCTCGCCGACGCCGGGATGGCGGACCCCGCAAGGGCCCTGGACACCCCGTCGCTCGTCGAGTGGCAGGGTGCCGCGGCCCATGACTTCGCGGCGGCCTGAGGGCTGCGTCCGCGAGCACGAGGGGCCCGAATGCCGGGCTGCCCCCGTCCCCGCCGGAGCGGGTACGGGGGCAGCGCGGGCCTCGACGCGGGTGGTGTCACTCGGTCTCGGCGAAGGGCGGAAGATCGGGTTCGACGAACAGCCCCTGGTAGCGCGGTGTCGGTACGGCCTCGGTACGGCCCGGGGCCTCGGACACCGAGCCCGCCGCGCTCTCGTCCGAGCGCCGCTGAACCTGGCGGGGCGGGGTATCAGCCATCGGGGTCTCCTGTTGCTTCGCAGTTGCTTTGAGGGCCCCGGGACGCCGTCCGGTCCTTCGGAAAGCGGCGGCGACGGGGTGTGGCACCGTCCCGGCCCCACACCCACCAGGGCACCGGTATCCGACGAGGCATGCTGAGAGTATCCGTTGTACCGGGCCCAGCCGTAGCCGCCGTCGCCCGGTCCGCCCGGCATTCGCCTGCACAGCCCCGTCAGCGGACGTCGCGGTCCTCCTGCCAGCGGGTGTACGGGACGCGGGAGATCTCCCGTACACCTCCGAAGGTGCCCCATTCGTCCTTGCCCAGCCGGGTCAGCGGGCGGAGGGCGGTGACTTCCGGATGCCCGTCCGTCATGACGTCCTCGTCGACCGCGGCGTGCACCACCCGTCCGAACACCACGGTGGAGTCGCCGAGCAGGACCGTGCTGTGCAGCTCGCACTCGAGCGCGACGGGAGCCCCCGCCACGCGCGGCGGCTTCACCCGCAGACTGGGCTCCCGCTCGACGCCCACGGCCTCGAACTCGCTGATGCCGCGCGGGAAGTCGGTCGCCGTGGCGTTGATCTGCTCGAAGAGGTGTTCCGGGGCGAAGTTCACGACGAAGGAGCCCGTCGCCTCGATGTTGCGCAGGGTGTCCTTGCGCCCGACCGAGGTGAACTGCACGACGGGCGGGCTGACGCACGCGATGGTGAAGAAGGAGTGGGGAGCCAGATTGGCCGTCTCACCGTCCGGGGTGATCGTGGAGATCCACGCGATGGGCCGGGGAACGACCACGGCGGTGAGCAGCCGGTAGAACGTGCCGGTGTCGGTGGCGCCGGGATCGAAGTCGATACGCATGACGCCGAGTATGCCCAGTACGGCGTCCGGCTCTCCCGTCGTTCCGCGCCTCCGCGTCCCCGGCTCCCCCGTCGTTCCGCGCCTCCGCGTCCCCGGCTCCCTGGGCTCACCCGCCGTCTACGCCTCCGTGTCCCCCGGGCCTCCTGGCCCCTCGGAACCGAACTGCTCGGCCCGCAGGGCGAGGTCCTGGAGCACATCGGCGGACGACACGTCCGTCTGCCCCGAATCGTGCACCTGCGCCAGCATCGCGAACGCCAGGGTGAACGCCCCGACGAGTTGCTCCACCGCCCCTCCGACCTCGCGGCCGACCAGCGCCACCACGTCCTCGATCGTGGCGTCCTCGGGAATCGCGATCCGTGGCATCGTCTCGTTGAGAAGGGCGGTCACCACGGTCGAATCGGTGCTGGGGTCGTCACGGTCCGGGTCCTCCTCCAAGAGGCGGCGCATCTCGCCCGCCTCGGTGAGGATGCCGATCACACGTTTCACGACTTCGCTCTGCTCCATCCCGCGAGCATAGGTGCAGGCGCACCGGCCGACGAGGACAACCGGCGTCCGTCGTCAGCCGCGCCGGACCGGCGCACACCGGCCCCGTCGCGCCTCCCCTGCGACGGGCGCCGAGCGGCCGTAGCGTACGGGGCAGGCCGGCCGGGTCCGGAGGAACGGGCCCGGGGGCTCTGCGGGCGCCACGCGGGCGTGCGGGAGCCGGGGCACGCACCACCGCACTCAGGAGGCATGCATGACCGGAACCGAGCTTCCCGTGATCGCCGCGGTCGACGGGTCCACGCACAGCGACGACGCGCTGGACTGGGCGGCCCGTGAGGCGTCCGTGCGGGGGCTTCCGCTGGTGGTCGTGCACGTGCGCCTCCTGACCCGGCGTACCGGCCAGGAGGCGCAGCAGCGCGAGGCGGAGGAACTCCTCGCCCGGTCCGTACAGCGCGTGGAACGGATCGCTCCCGGGCTGGGCCCCACGACGCTCTCACCGCTCGACTTCCCCTCGGCGGCGCTGGTCTCGCTCAGCCGCGACGCGTCGCTGGTGGTGGTCGGTTCCCGCGGACTGGGCGGGTTCCGTTCCCTGATGCTGGGCTCCAACAGCCTGGCGACCGCCGCGATGGCCATGTGTCCCGTGGTCGTCATCCACGGCGGGCGGCCGGACGAGGAGCCGGACGGGAGCACCCCGGAGGTCTTCCGGGACATCGTCGCGGGGGTGGCCGCGGACGAGAGCAGCGAGGCGGTGCTGGAGTTCGCCTTCGAGACGGCGGCAGCCCGGCCCGGTGCGCGGCTGCGGATCGTGCACGGCTGGACGATGTTCTCGTCGATGCTCTCCGGCGGCCCCGTCTTCGACCGGGAGGCGGCGGCCGACTCCGCGGAGCGGTCGCTCGCCGAGCTGACAGCGGGCCGGCGCGATAAGTATCCGCAGGTCGAGGTCGTGAAGGAGCCCGTCCACGGCTCCGCGTCCCGCACGCTGGTCACCGCGTCGGCGACCGCGGCCCTGACGGTGATCGGCCGGCGCAAGGGCGGCGAGTCGCTCGGGCTCGGGCTCTCCCCGGTCGCGCAGACCACGCTCACGCACGCGCTGGGGCCGGTGGCCGTGGTGCCCTGCTGACCTGCTGCGCGGCGGCGTCACCGAGCCCTTCGGAGGCTGCTCCCGGCCGGATCCCGCCGTTCGCGGGCCGTCGCCGGTGCACGGCACTTGGCCCCTGGCGCCCAGGGGCCCACACTGACTCGATGACGCAGCGTGTGGATCTCTCGACCGTGATGGACCGGCTCTCCATCGATGCAGTGATCACCGGCTACGCCGTGGCGGTGGACGACGGTGAGTGGGCGGACTACCGGGCCCTGTTCACCGCGGACGGCCGCGCCGACTACCGCACCGCGGGCGGCATCGAGGGACCCGCCGCCGAGGTCGCGGACTGGCTCTCGGAGACCATGCTGCTCTTTCCCGTACGGCAGCATCTGATCGTCAACCGGCGCCTGGACCTTCAGGACCTCGGCGGCTATCCGGGCGACCGTGCACGGCTGCAGGCCGACTACATGAACCCGATGCGGCTCGTGAGCGGACCGGAGGAGGAGCGGGGCGCAGACACCGGCTCGGCGGACCGTCCGACCGCCCCGAACTTCGTCTCCGGCGGGCGCTACGCCTTCGAGCTGCTGCGTACCGACGACGGCTGGCGGATCCAGGGCGTGACGGTCCATGAGAAGTGGCGGGACCTGTCGGGCTCCCTCGCCGCCGGATGATCCGGCGGGCGAACCGCCTGGTGAACCGCCCCGACCCGCCTCCGCTGCCCCACACTGGGGGAACGACAGGGGAAACGGATTCCGGACACTGCCTGCCACCCGGCAGGCCGAGGAGGCGCGGTATGCCGAGCGGGGTCGTGGGGCGCGCGTGGGGCGGACGGATACTCGGCTCACCCCTGGGCCGCGGTGGCGCCGCGCTCCTGGCCGGCGCGCTGCCCGCGCTGGCCTTCCCCGCACCGGGGCTGTGGTGGTTCGCGTACGTCGCACTGGTCCCGTTGCTGCTGCTGATCCGGTCAGCCGGCACGGGGCGCAGGGCGGCGCTCGACGGCTGGCTCGGCGGGGCGGGCTACATGCTGGCCGTCCACCACTGGCTGATGCCGAGCCTGCATGTGTTCATCGTGGTGCTGGCGGCCCTGCTGGGTCTGCTGTGGGCCCCGTGGGGGCTACTGGTCTCCCGGCTCCTGCGCGGGCCGGTATCCGGTGCGCGCGTCGTGGCGGCCGTGATCGTGGTGCCGTGCGGCTGGCTGATGATCGAGGCGGTCCGGTCGTGGGAAGGGCTCGGCGGCCCCTGGGGGCTCCTCGGCGCCAGCCAGTGGCAGGTGCCGCCGGCGCTCCGGCTGGCTTCGGTGGGCGGGGTCTGGCTGGTGAGCCTGCTGGTGGTCGCCGTGAACACGGCTCTCGCCCTGCTGCTCACCGCTCCCGCCGCCCGCGCGGCGGCCGTCGCCACGCTCGTGGCGGGCGCCGTGGCCGTGGGTGCGGTGTGGGTGTGGGCGCCGCGGCCCGAACCGTCCGGGACGGCACGGATCGCCGTCGTGCAGCCCGGTGTCATCGAGGGGCCCGGCAGCGTGCAGCGGCGGTTCGCACGCAGCGAGGAACTGACACGCTCACTGGCGGGCCGGGACCTCGACCTGGTCGTGTGGGGTGAGAGCAGCGTCGGCGCCGATCCGGTCCGGCGGCCCGACGTCACTGCCAGGATCGCCGCGCTGTCGCGCCTGGTGGGAGCGGATGTGCTGGTGAACGTTGATGCCAGACAGACCGATGCGTCGGGGCGGACCGGAATCTTCAAGAGCGCTGTGCTGGTGGGTCCGCAGGGACTGACCGGGGACCGCTACGACAAGATGCGCCTCGTTCCCTTCGGGGAGTACATCCCCGCCCGCTCGGCGCTCGGGTGGGCCACGTCGATGGGCAAGGCGGCGGGCGAGGACCGGCTGCGCGGCACGGGCCCCGTGACGATGACGCCGCCCGGCGCGCACGGGCTGCGCATCGGTCCGCTGGTCTGCTTCGAGTCCGCGTTCCCCGACATGAGCCGGCGGCTGACCCGTGACGGCGCCCGGCTCCTGATCGCCCAGTCGTCCACGTCGTCCTTCCAGCACGGCTGGGCGCCCGGCCAGCACGCCTCGCTGGGAGCGCTGCGGGCCGCCGAGAACGGCCGTCCGATGGTGCACGCCACGCTCACGGGTGTCAGTGCGGTGTACGGCCCGCAGGGGCAGCGTGTCGGGTCTCCGCTCGGTACGGACACGAGCGGCGCCGCGGTGTACGGCGTGCCGCTGGCCCGGGGCACGACGCTGTACGTCCGGCTGGGCGACTGGCCGCTGTACGGCGCGCTGGGAGTGCTGGCCGCCTTCTGCGCCTTCGAAGGTCTACGGGCGGTGCGCGGGCGGGGGGAGCCGGAGCCGGCGGGAGCGGTCGCCCCGGCAGGCGGTGCGAGGTCGGAGGGCTCCACCGGTACGGCCGCGGAGACCCCGGCGGAGACGGCGGAGACGGCGGAGACGGCGCCCCAGTGAGCCCGGGCCTCAGACGGTGGCGCGGCCCGGTCCGTGCACCGTGACGATGTCACCCATGGCGTCCACGGTGAGCGCGACCCGTTCGACCTTGCTGGTCACGCCCAGGACCAGCCACACCGCGCCCCAGAGGAAGCAGGTGAGGGCCGTGAGCACGGCGTGCAGCACATGGTTGGGCGGCCGGCCCCGGACCATGACGACCTGGGTCTCGGAGCGGGACTCCACACGCCAGCCGCTCGCGATCCGCTGGTTGACCGCCCAGTCGAGGATCAGTGCACGCTGCATGGCGTCGGGCGGGCGCCCGTCGGACGAGTAGTACCCCGGAGGCGGCTGGAGCGCGCCCCAGCCCTCCGGCTCGCGGTGGGACTTCACGAGGTCACCTCCACGGGCCGACGGTCGATCCCCCCAGCCTGCATCGGTGCCGTCGCGCACGCATCCGGAGCCGTCAAGGGACCCCGCACCGGGTCGCCGACTCCGCACCGCCGGGACGGGGGCGTGCGGGCCGGCCGGGCGCGCCCCGTAGGCGTCACGCGCAGTCGAGGTCCCGCAGCACGCGCTCGCACAGTTCGTGCGTCTCCAGGGCGTCCCGGGCGCTCAGCAGCTTCCCGGCCCGGACGGCGTCCAGGAACGACCACACGCTCTGCTCGATACCGCGCTGGCGGGCCACCGGCACCCAGTCACCGCGCCGCCGCAGGCTCGGCTGGCCCTTGTGGTCGATGACCTCGGCGAGGTTGACCACTTCGCGCTTGGAGTCCTGGCCCGAGACCTCCAGCCGTTCCTCGGTCGAGCCGCTGAGCCGGTTCATCGCCCCGATGGCGGTGAAGCCGTCCCCCGAGAGCTGGAGCACGACGTGGTGCATGAGGCCGTCACGGATCCTGGCCCGGACGACGGTGTGCTCGACCGGCCCGGGAGCAAGGAACCGCAGCGTGTCGACCACGTGGATGAAGTCGTCGAGGACCATGGTCCTCGGCTCCTCCGGCAGCCCGACCCGGTTCTTCTGCATGAGGATCAGGTCGCGCGGGTGCTCGACGCATTGCGCGTAGCCGGGCGCCACCCGTCGGTTGAAGCCGACCGCGAGGCTGACACCGCGTGCCTCGGCGAGCTCCACCAGACGCTCGGACTCGGCGAGTTCGTAGGCCAGCGGCTTGTCGACGTAGGTGGGGACACCCGCTTCGAGCAGCCGTCCCGCGATCTCCGGGTGCGCGGCGGTCGGGGCGTGTACGAACGCCGCGTCCAGGCCCTGGGCGATCAGCGAGTCGAGGTCCGCGTGGCACTGGGCGGCCGGGATGCGGTGGGCGGCGGCGACCGAGGAGAGGGTGGCGGGGGTGCGGGTCTGCAGATGCAGTTCGACCCCCGGCAGGGTGGTGAGTACCGGCAGATACGCCTTCTGCGCGATGTCGCCGAGCCCGATGCAGCCGACCTTCACAGGGTCTCCTTCTCGCTGTTCAGCGCCGCACGTCGCGGTCCTCCTCCGGGGAGGCCGACCGCGGCCGGGCCTGCGCGTCCTTCGTCCCGGCAGCATACGTGTGCTGCGGCGGCCGCCAGTCGGCGATGCCGTCGAAGGTGCGCAGGACGAGCCCCGGTCCGAGCCGGGAGAGGGTGGACATCACGAAGTCCCTTACGGCGACGGCCGGGGCGGAGCTCAGCCGCATCAGCCGGGTGACCTGTGCGGCCTTGCGGACGACGGCGGTGGTCCGCGGCAGCCGGTCTGCGGTGTACCCGGCCAGGCCCGCGCCGAGGTCCCTGCCGGGCGCCACGTGGTGGGCGAGCACGATCCCGTCCTCGATGGCCTGGTTGCCGCCCTGGCCCAGGGTGGGCGCCATCGCGTGGGCGGAGTCCCCCACGAGGACGGTGCGCCCGCGGTGGAAGGCGGGCAGCGGGCGGTTCATCTGGTACACGTCGTTGCGCAGCACGTCCTCGGGCCCGGCGGCGGCGATGATCTCCGGGACCGGGGTGTGCCAGTCGCCGAAGCGGCGCAGCAGTTCCGCCCGTTCGTCGTCGGCGCGCTCCCCCGCCGGGGCGACGGCCGCGGCGTACGCGTAGATGCGGCCGTCCTTGAGCGGCTGGGTGCCCCACAGGGCGCCGCGGCCCCAGGTCTCGTGCGGGGCGAAGGGCTCGGGCGGCGCGGGCACGACGACGCGCCAGGTGGTGAATCCGGCGTAGGACGGACCGGTGTGGTCCGGGAACATGGCGCCGCGCACGCCGGAGTGGATGCCGTCGGCGCCGACGACGAGATCCGCTTCGGTCGTCCCGTCCGCCGTCCGGATCATGGCACGCCTGCCCCCTGCGACACCCGGGTCCACGAGGTACGCGGGGCAGTCGGTACGGATGGCGGATGCGGGCAGTCGGGCGGCGATCCGGTCGATCAGGGTGGCCCGGTGGACCAGGACGAGGGGGCCGCCGAACCGCTCGGCGGCGGCGGTGCTGTCCGTCCGGGAGAGCCAGCGGCCGTCCGGGCCGCGCATGCCTCCCGCGCCCTGCCAGGCCGCCAGGGACCTGATCTCGTCGCCGAGACCGATGACGTCCAGGGCGCGCTGGGCGTTGGGGGCCAGACCGATGCCGGCCCCGACGGGCTGGAGCGAACCGGCCCGCTCCAGGACCGTGACCTGCCAGCCGGAACGGTGCAGCGCCACCGCTGCCGTGAGGCCACCGATTCCGCTGCCGATGACGACCGCGCGTGGCGCGTCCATGGCTCCTCCTCACCTCTCGGGAACTACACCTGTAGTGCCACAGTCAAGCTACTACAGGTGTAGTGAGAGCGGTAGGTTGACCCCATGGCCACACGCACCGCCGCCGGCTCCTCCCGGGCCTCGCTCATCACCGACGCCGCACTGGCGCTCCTCACCGAACGCGGCATGCGGGGTCTGACCCATCGCGCGGTGGACGAGCGCGCGGGCCTTCCGCAGGGGTCGACGTCCAACTACGCCCGTACGCGGCAGTCCCTGCTGGAAGCGACGGTGCGACGGCTGGCCGAACGCGAGGCCCGGGTCCTCGCCCCCGGAGAACTCCCGACGCCGGGCGCGACACCGGGCGGGGCCACGGAAGGCGGCGGGTCCACGCCGCCCGGTCCGTCCGGACCGGCCGCTCCCCCCGGCCCCGACGCCCTGATCGCAGGTCTCGCGGCGGCGCTCCACCGCTATCTGACCCGCCACCCGGACCTGCTCGTCTGCCGCTACGAACTCGCACTGGAGGCCACCCGGCGTCCCGAACTGCGCGCGTTCTACGACGCGACGGGCCGGCAGTTCCGCGAACCGCTGGAGGCGCTGATGACGGCGGCGGGATCGCCCGAACCGGAACGGCACGCCCTGTCCCTGGTGGCCTGGTGCGAGGGGCTGATGTTCTCGTGCGCCGCGGGCTCCTACCACCGCTCCGTTCCGACCGAGGCGGAACTGCGCACCGGCTTCGGCGAGCTGCTGCGCGGGATGCTGGGCGCAGTGGGATAGGGCGCGGTCGCCGACCACCGGCGACACGCGGGGGCGTCATGCTGACCGGGTCACTCGTGCGGGCCAATCCGGGCCTCGCGGTGCCCCCGACGGGCCTCCCGCACCGCAGAGTTGATCAGGTGCATCGAACCAGAACCACCGTGAAACTCCTGGTCGGCGTGGCTGTCACGGCCCTGTCCGGGTGTGTGTCCGTACAACCGGAGCCGAGCGCACCGGCGCGCCCGGAGAGCAGTCGGCCGGCGCAGCACCTGGCCCCGCAGATCATCCGGCCCCCGGTACGCGACACGCTGGAGGCGCTGCCGGATCCGAAGCCCTCGGCCAGGGCTTCCCGCCGGGCCGCCCCGGCGCCTGAGGCAGCGCGCCGGGACGAACCGCGGCTCCCGCAGCGGCGCCGCCCCGCCCAGGCCCGTCCGCAGCCGCGCCGGGCCGCCCCGCCCGTGCCCGCTCCCGCCCTGCCGGCGCCCGTCACCGGGGCGGACGTGTGTGCGCTCGGCCGGGGATACGGGCACTGGCCCGCGGGCAGCCCGCAGTCGCGAATCTGCGACGACACCTACGGCCGCTGACGCGGCGGACCGGCACCAGGACCGGTGACCCGCCCGGCGGGCCACCGGAAACCGCCCGCCCCGGCCACGGGACACGTGCCCGGGGGCGGGCGGTCAGAACTCCCGCAGTCGCCGCTCGAGCCGCCCGATGGCGGCCCGGACGCCTCCTCCGTACCCGTCGTCCATACCGTCGTCGGCGAGGACTCCCGAGGCCTGCCGGGCCCGGTCCAGATGGATCCGGGCGGCGGCGGGGCGCTCGAGTTTCACGTAGTCCGCCGCGAGGTTGAGGTGCAGCGAGGGACGGAAGGCGCGCACGGCGAGCGCGTCCCGGTGCCCGGCCATGCCCTCGCCGGTCAGCGTCTGTGCGGCGGTGAGGGCCCGCAGGTCCCAGGCCAGTTCGTCGCCGGGATCGTCCTGGGTGTCGGCCATGTAGTGCGCGAGGGTGCACCGGTGCCAGGCGTCACCCCCCTCGCCGATCTCCGCCCAGAGGGCGCCGAAGCGGTTGCGGGCCTCCTCCCGGTCACCACCGTGGAGCAACATGACCGCCTGGCCGATTCTGGTCATGACGACGTCCTGCGACGCCTCCTGCTGCTCCGTCACCGCGGTCTCCCTCGCACCTGTCCGCCCACGCCCGGCCGATCGGTCCCGGCACACTCCGGCCGCTTCCCGACGGAACCTGCCGATCCGTGCCGGTACCCTCCGGTTGCAGCCGGTTCGACGCTAGCCGCCGTGGCGGACATTCGCACTCAGGCTCCGGCGCGCCCTCAGCCCAGGTCGGGGATGCGCCAGTCGATGGGCCGGTGGCCCTGCGACTCGACCGCCTCGTTGATCTGGGTGAACGGACGCGAGCCGAAGAACTTCTTCGCCGAGAGCGGTGAGGGGTGCGCACCCTTCACCACCACGTGGCGCTCCTCGTCGATCAGCGGCAGCTTCTTCTGCGCGTAGTTGCCCCAGAGCACGAAGACCGCCGGGTCGGGCCGTGCGGCGACGGCGCGGATCACCGCGTCGGTGACCTTCTCCCAGCCCTTGCCCTTGTGGGAGTTGGCCTCACCGGCACGCACCGTCAGCACCGCGTTGAGGAGGAGCACGCCCTGCTCGGCCCACGGCATCAGATACCCGTTGTCCGGGACCGGCAGGCCGAGCTCCTCCTTCATCTCCTTGTAGATGTTGCGCAGGGAGGGCGGCGTCTTCACGCCCGGCCGCACGGAGAAGCACAGGCCGTGCCCCTGGCCCTCGCCGTGGTACGGGTCCTGGCCGAGGACCAGGACCTTCACCTTGTCGTACGGGGTCGCCTCCAGAGCCGCGAACACCTGCTCCCGGGGCGGATAGACCGGTCCGTCGGCCCGCTCCTTCTCGACGAATTCCGTGAGCTCCCTGAAATAGGGGCTATCGAGCTCGTCGCCGAGGACGCCGCGCCAGGACTCGGGCAGCGGGTAGGTGTCGGTCACGTCAACAACCTCCGGTAAGCAATCAGGTTCTTGATCCCAGAACCTACCGGGGCCCACTGACAACGGACCCCGGGGAGCCCCCGGGGTCCGTTGTCGGCGGGCCGGCTACCAGCTGGCCTTGCGGTACAGCTCCCACATCTGCATGACCGTCTGCGGGTCCAGCGCGCGCTCGCCGCCGCCGATGTCCTCGCCCGCGGCGACATAGAGCTTGCCCTGCCACAGCGGCAGCAGCCGGACATCGTCGACGAGGATCTCCTGGGCCCGCTCGAACTGCTTGCTGACCGCGCCGCGGTCGCTCTCCTTGCGGGACTGGGGCAGCAGCTGGTTCGTGATCTCGTTCTTCACGTAGGGCATGCCGGTGACGCTTTCCTTGCCGACGAACGGGGCGATGAAGTTGTCGGGGTCCGGGAAGTCCGGGAACCAGCCGCGCCCGAAGACGGGGTACTGGCCCTTGGTGAAGCCCTCCTGGAAGGTCTTCCAGGGCTGGCTCTTCAGGGTGATCCTGAACAGCCCGGAAGCTTCCAGCTGGCGCTTGAGTTCGGCGAACTCGGGGGCCGTCGAGGATCCGTAGCGGTCGGTCGTGAACCAGAACGTCATCGCGACCGGCTCGGTGATGCCCGCCTTGGTGAGGATCTTCTCGGCCTTCTTCCTGTCCGGGTCGCCGAAGGTGTCGAAGAAGCTCGTGGTGTGCGCCGCGATGCCCTTGGGAACCATGGAGTAGAGCGGCTCGGCAGTTCCCCGGTAGACCTTGGCCACCAGCGCGTCACGGTCCACGAGCTGGGCTATCGCGCGCCGGACGGCCGGGTTCCCGGCTGCCGGGTCCTCCGGGTTGAAGACCAGGAAGCGGATGTCGGCGCCGACCGACTCGACGATCTGGAGATCACTGTCGGCGTCCTTGTTGTCCTCGAGGTTCACGACCTCCTCGGCACCCAGACCGCGGTACGTGGCGTCGATCTCGTTCTTCTTGAGCGCCGTGACCATGGCGCCGGACTCCTTGAAGTACCGGATGGTCACCGCGTCGTTCTTGCGGTCGGCGAAGCCCTTGTAATCGGGGTTCCGCACCAGCTCGGAACGGTCGCCCTGCTTGTAGTCGTCGAGCAGGTAGGGGCCGGACCCGGTGACCTTGCCGTCGTCGCGGATCTTGTGCTCCGAGTACGCGCTGGGCGCCACGAGCGACATGGCGGGCGTGGCCAGCACGAACGGGAAGGTGGCGTCAGGCTTGCTCAGGTGGAAGATGACGACGTCGTCGCCCTTGGTCTCCACCCGGTCGAGCGAGCCGAGCATGCCCACCGGGCCGCCCTTGACCGCGATGGTCCTGATCCGGTCGATGGAGTACTTCACGGCCTCGGCGTCGAGCTTGTCCCCGTTGGAGAACTTCAGCCCCTTGCGGAGTTCGCAGCGGTAGGCGGTGCTGGTCATGTCGGTGAAGCGGCAGTTGTCCGCGGCGTCGGGCTCAGGGCTCGTACTGCCGGTGGGGAAGCTCACCAGGGTCTGGAACACATTGCGCATCAGCTCCCAGGAGCCGTCCCATGCCGCGGCGGGGTCGAGCGTGGACGGTGAGCTGGTGGTCCCGACCGACAGCTTCTGTTCCACGTCCGAATCGCCGCCGGGAAGCAGACCGCAGCCGGCCAGCAAAGACAGGGATGCAAGGGCTGCAGCAGCCTGCAGACTGGCCCGGTAGAACACGTGCACGCTCCTCGATCAGCCATGGGTCGGCAGACCATACCGCAGCGCCCCGCCGGGTCAATCCGCTGGCCCGGCGGGGCACTTGAGTCAATCAGGGCCAAAACGGCCCAGGCCGTTCTCAGCCCACGCCGGCATTCAGGAAAATCCCGCCGTCGACCACGAGGGTCTGCCCGGTGATCCAGTCGGACTGGCTCGACGTGAGGAAGGCCGCGGCCCCGCCGATGTCCGCCGGGACACCGAGCCGGCCCAGCGGGTAGGCCGCGGCCGCCTCCGCCTCGCGGCCCTCGTAGAGCGCCTGCGCGAACCTGGTCTTCACGACCGCCGGAGCGATCGAGTTGACCCGGACGACCGGCGCGAACTCGTGCGCGAGCTGCAGGGTCAGGTTGACCATGGCCGCCTTGCTCATGCCGTACGCGCCGATGAACGGCGAGGCGGAGACGCCGGCGACGGAGGCGATGTTGACGATCGCCCCGCCGTTCTCCTTCTGCCAGGCCTTCCAGGTCTGCTGGGCGAAGCCGAGCGCCGAGATCACGTTCGTCTCGAAGACCTTGCGGGCCACGTTGAGGTCGAGCTCGGCGATCGGCCCGAAGACCGGGTTGGTACCGGCGTTGTTGACCAGGAAGTCGACCCGGCCGAACGCCTCCATCGTGCGCTCGACGGCCGCCGCCTGGTGCGCCTCGTCGTGCGCCTTGCCCGCGACGGCGATGACCCGGTCGGAACCGAGCGCCTCGACGGCCTCCTTCAGCGCGTCCTCGCCGCGTCCGGTGATGCACACCCGGTCACCGCGGGCGACGAGCGCCTCGGCGATGCCGTAGCCGATGCCCCGGCTCGCACCGGTGATCAGCGCGACCTTGCCACTGTCCTGCACAGTCATGATGTCCGTAACCCTTCGGGTCAGTTGAGCGGTCCGCCGGCGACGTACATGACCTGGCCCGAGACGAAGCCCGCGTCATCGCCCGAGAAGAAGGCGATGGCGTTGGCGATGTCCTCCGGGAAGCCGACGCGCTGGACCGGGATCTGAGTGGCGGCGGCGGCCTGGAACTCCTCGAAGCCCATGCCGACGCGCTCCGCGGTCTGCGCGGTCATCTCGGTGACGATGAAGCCCGGCGCGACGGCGTTGGCGGTGATGCCGAACTTGCCGAGCTCCTTGGCGAGCGTCTTGGTGAAGCCCTGCAGGCCCGCCTTGACGGCGGCGTAGTTGGCCTGGCCGCGGTTGCCGAGGGCCGAGGAGGAGGACAGCGAGACGATCCGGCCGAACTTGGCGTCCACCATGTGCTTCTGGACGGCCTTGGCCATCAGGAACGCGCCCTTGAGGTGCACGTTCATCACGATGTCCCAGTCGGACTCGCTCATCTTGAAGAGCAGGTTGTCGCGGAGCACACCCGCGTTGTTGACGAGGATCGTCGGGGCACCGAGTTCGGCGGCGACCCGTGCGACAGCGGCCTCCACCTGGGCGCTGTCCGAGACGTCGCAGCCCACGGCGAGGGCCCGGCCGCCCGCGGCGGTGATCTTCTCGACGGTGTCCTTGCAGGCCGCCTCGTCCAGGTCGAGTACGGCGACGGCGCGGCCCTCGGCCGCCAGGCGTACCGCGGTGGCGGCACCGATGCCCCGTGCGGCTCCCGTCACGATGGCTACGCGCTGCTCGGTGGTGGACATGCTTGGCTCTCCTCGCCCTTGGATCGCGGCTCAGCGGACGTCGGGAACGACTGGGCGGGACAGGCCCGCGAGAACGTTCCCGATAACTGAGCAACCGCTTAGTACCTTCAGCAGACGAGACGCTAGAAGCCCTGGCACCCGGTGTCAACGGCCCACGGACGCAGCGGCGCATGTCACACCGGACGGCGCCACCCCCGCGGCGGGCGGGAGCGGCGCCGAAGGGGCCGCGGTCAGCGCACCAGCAGGTCGAGAAGCCGTTCGACCTCGGCGGCGGGGTCGGTGGTGAGGCCGCTGTGCACCGGGCTCGGCTGGATGACGGTCGAGCGCGGCGCGATGAGCCAGCGGAAGCGCCGCCCGGCATCGTCACCGGCCGCCTGGCCCGCGTCCGCACCGCCCCGGCAGACGCCCTCGACGGCATACAGGGCGGCCCGCACCCCGGTCACGTCGGCGCCGGGGTCCAGGGCCATGAGCTTGCCCTCGTCGAGTGCGGTGCGGGCGGCGACGAATCCCTTGGCGCGGCAGTAGACCACGACCCCGGCGTTGAAGAACTCGCCGCGCTGGACCCGTGGCACCACGCGCAGGAGGGCGTACTCGAAGACATCGCGCTTGCTCACGGCCGGCCGCCCTTGTCGCTGTTCTCGTTGTCGTGCCGCGGGGCGAGGCGTTCACTGAGCCAGCCCGGAGCCTGTGAGGGCTTGGACGCGGTCGGCGCGTCCAGGACGATCCGTTCGTGAATGGTGGCGGCGCGCGGCAGCAGCGCCTCCACATAGGCGCGGCGCAGCTGATCCGTCGAATCGAAGCCCGGTTCGTCCACCAGCCACTCGTCGGGGACGTCGGCCGCGACCTCGGTGAGGAGCTCCTCCGTGACCAGCGGGGCGAGCTCTGCGGCGGCTGCCGTGACGTCGGGACCGAACGGTGCCAGCGCATGGTCGGACGCGTTGTACGGCTTGGCGGCGGACGCCTGGGCGCCCGGCCAGTTGTGGTGCCAGATCATGGTGGCTCCGTGGTCGATGAGCCACAGGTCGCCGTGCCAGATCAGCATGTTCGGATTGCGCCAGGAGCGGTCGACGTTGTTGATCAGCGCGTCGAACCAGACGACGCGTCCGGCCTCGTGCGGGTCCACCTGGTAGGCGAGCGAGTCGAATCCGAGGGAGCCCGGAAGGAAGTCCATCCCGAGGTTCAGCCCGCCGCTCGCCTTGAGCAGTTCCTGCACCTCCTGGTCGGGTTCGGCGAGGCCGATCACCGGGTCGAGCTGGATCTGCACGAGGTCGGGGACGCGCAGCCCGAGCCGCCGCCCGAGCTGCCCGCAGATCACCTCGGCGACCAGCGTCTTGCGGCCCTGGCCGGCTCCGGTGAATTTCATGACGTACGTACCCAGGTCGTCGGCCTCGACGATTCCGGGGAGCGAGCCACCCTCACGCAAAGGCGTGACATAGCGGGTCGCTACGACTTCTTCCAGCATCTTCCCAGGCCACCCATCTCTTCAGCCTTGCAATCCATGGACAGTCTCTCTGGGATGTAGAGGCAGGGATCACCGGTCAACAGCTCTGGGGAGAATCTCGGGAGTTTCCGGCTGGCGAGCCGGGCTCCTCGCTCCCCAGGCAGACCGTCAATGGTGCCGCGCCCCTTGCTGCCAGCATCCGGCACGAAGTGAGAATAGTAACCGAGGGTGATCGCCGGCGAGGAGTGCCCGAGCCACCGCGCCAAGGTCACGGTCAGATGTGCTCGGTCGGAACTGTCGATGTCACTGCTGAGCTCCCGCTGAGGGGTCAGCGATCTGGGCTTCGAGGTCGGCGACGCGGCGGTCCTGGAAGCGGAGGTTGGATCGGGCGGCCTTGAGGCGTTCGTCGAGGGGTGCGGTTGTCGAAGTGAGCTGGCGAACGCACTGTTTGAGGGTGGCGTTCTCGGTGGTGATCCGCTGAACGGCTTCCTCGGTCCATTCCGCCTGCAAGTCGCGCATTTGGCCGCGGAGTTCGCCGATCCGGGTGCGCTGGAGGTGTGACAGCAGCCCCGTCACCTCCGGCGTGAAGTCCAGCAGCATCGCGTGATCCCGCTCCAGCCACGACTCGAACCCCACGTGCCCGCAGGTCGTCGACGACCAATGCAACCCGGGGAAATGCCGTTGCCCGCGATATGACGGGAAGCTGCGGACCTGCCGCCCGTCCTCGAACGGCAGCGAGACCGCGTCCGCCAACGGCAGGCGATGTTCACCCTGGTCGTCCCGCCAGCCGACCTCGAAGCCGTCTGCTTGTGACGGCTTCCATCCCCTCCAGCACACCCAGCCCCATGTATGCCACTTTGCAGACCCGTAGGGACTGTGCAGCTTAAACGGGACCAAACCCCTCGTCCGGGTGATCACGCAGTCCGGCGCGATCCCCCACCGCCGGGCCGCATCTCTTGACTGCTGAAGCGAGGGGACGGGCTTTTGGTAAGGCTCGTAAGGTGTAGGCATGTGGACCCAGCACATCCAGGCTCTGTAATCGCGAGGCGTTGAGGGCGATGCCGTAGGGCGTCGCCCTCCTTGGCGTGCCTGCTCTACGTGATCCATCTCCCTTGTGCCGCCCACACCGAGGCGGCGAGATGCCGGGCCTCGTCCTTCTTGAGACGGCGGCTTTTGAGCGCGCGTGCAGGCACGGTCCCCTCCCTTCACCGTCGCCTGGAGTGCCTCGTGCCTGCGTTGCTTCCCCCTGCCCTCGAACCATTTCTCGACTTGCTGCGCTGCCCGGTGTGCCGCGCCCGTCTCCGACCCGACCGTGTCTCACTGCGCTGCCCGGAGGGCCACACCTTCGACATCGCCCGGCAGGGCTACGTCAGCCTGCTGACGGGCATCCGCGCCACCAGCGGTGACGACGCAGCCATGGTTCAGGCCCGAAACCGGTTCCTGTCCACCGGCAGGTACGCCCCTGTCCACCAGAGCCTGACTCGTATGACAGCCGACGCCCTGCCTGCTCAAGGCACGGTCGTAGACATCGGATGCGGCACCGGCCACTACCTGGCCGGCGTACTCGATCAACTGCCCGGCACCCGCGGCCTGGGGCTGGACACGTCAGCACGCGCCCTGCGCTCAGCAGCCCGAGCCCATCCGCGAGCTGCTGCGGCGAGCTGGGACGTCTTCCGCCCCTTCCCCTTGGTCGACCAGGGGGTCGACGTCGTGCTGGACGTATTCGCCCCGCGCAACCCGTCCGAGTTCCACCGAGTGCTCCGTCCGACCGGCCGGTTGATCGTGGTGCGGCCCATCGAGCGGCACCTGGCCGAGCTACGGGGCCAGATCCCCGCGATGGTCACGATTGACCCGGACAAGGAACAGCGCCTGCAACAGGCGCTGGACCCCTACTTCCAGGCCACCCGTACTCAGCACGTCGAATACACCACGCCCCTGACCAGGCAAGAAGCCATCGACCTAGTGGGGATGACGCCGAGCGCACGCCACCTGACCCACGCGGACCTGAGCGGCCACGGCTCCCTGCCCAGTCAGGTGACCGTCTCCGTGCTGGCCACCTCCTACCAGCCTCGGTAACCACGAGCGGACGGATACGCCTGCTGAACCGACAAACCAATGGGCGCGCCTGGCGCCCCACCTTCCTGGCAACTCGGGCAAGGTGGGGCGCCCGTCCGTTGGCTGTCGTGATCTCTCAGGCCATCCGACAGCCGGAGCGGTGGGAACTGCCCTCGCGGGCAGGTAGCTCTGGTGGGCTGGTTGCTGCGCAGATCGGCCGGGACCCGTTCACTTCACACTGCAGACCCGGTGGGAAATCGCAGATACACCGGGAAAGGACACGGATCGTGGCAATCGACGATGAGATCGGTGAACCTGCTGGTCATGGCTTTTCCAGGTTGGTGGTGGTGGAGGCGGGTGTGCTGAGGATGCCGTCAAAAGCGTCGACGACCTGGGTGTGCTGGTAGACGTTCTGCATCCGAATGCGGTCGGGGCCGTTGAGCTGCTCAGCCCGGGCTTGACGAAGACCGGCGACGGCGTGGCCAAGACCGGCCTCAGCGAAAGCCGATTCGACGCTTCCCGGCGCGGGTGGCTCCAGCGGGGTGTCGTGGACGGTGAATCCGAAGGGAGCGGTCTCGTCGCGACGCATGTCGGCGGTGTGGCCGGTGACGCTGGTCAGGCCAAGGGCGAAGTACGCGTCACCGAGGGCGTGGTGCAGGTGCTGCCCCATGGGAAGTCCCGTGAGGTGGCCGTCGAAAGCGATAGGCGTCCTCTGGAGGTGGGCGTTGTGGGCCATCAGCACGACGCGGTCTGTGGGTTCGAGCCGGTCGAGGTGCCACAAAAGGGACTCCGCCATGTACAAGTCGCGGGCAGAGGTGTCGGCGGTGAGCCCGTCTCCGGCGAAGAGGCCCGCCATCGCACGGAAGGTGTAGTCGCCGTGGCAGGCGGCCTCCAGGCAACGCAGGGAGGTGTCGTAGCCGTGCCGGTCTCCGCGGGAGAGATACAGCGGCTTCAGGGCACGAAACCGGATGAGCAGTCGCGCCAGAAGTGCGCTGAGGGTGTCCTGTTCGTTGGTGGTCAGACGCGCCCATGCGGGTGCGGCCACTGCTGCGGAGTCAGCGGCGAAGGAGGCGGCGATCGTGGTCACGCTCTGGAGCGCCGGCAGGGTCTCCGGATCGATGTGGCGAAGGTAGTCGGTGACCGGTGTCAGGGCGGGAAGCAGCGATCCGCCAGCCGCCGGGATGTCGATTCCTGCGAACCGCACCGGCTCTGCGGCGGTGCGGTTGTGGCGGCGGAGAAAGCGCAGCGGATCCTGGAGCCCGATGGGGACCGCGTTCGCCAGGAGCGTGGAGAGGCCGTCGTCCGTTCCCGAGCCGCGGGTCCAGGCATCAAGGGGTAGGGCCTCGCAGAAGCCGTACTCGAAGGCCAGGACGGTGAAGCCGCAGCGTTCAACGAGGAACCGCAGGATGCGTTGGCGCATCACGGCGAACTCGTCGATGAAGTGTGAGTGTTCGCCGAGGCCGACCACACGGGCACCCTCCAGGAGGTCGCGCAGCGGTTCCAGGTCGTCCAGGGGCGCTGTCGGGTCGAGGTGCCGGAGTGGGGTGGCATGGCCTTTGAGCCAGCCGGCAAAGGTCGGCCGATCAGTGGTGGTGGGCACGGTGGCGGCTCTTTTCCGAGAGGAGGTGATGAGCGCGTGGCGCTGGCCTACGGGTGCGGGTGCGGGAGGCGGGGTGCCGCGTCCTGCAGTTCGTCGACGCTGCCGGACATGAGCGTCCGTACGTGCTCGCTGATGTGCTCCGGGGGCCAGTCCCACCAGGCCAGGGCGAGCAGCCGGGCGACATCGTTGTTGCTGTAGCGACGGCGCAGAAGACGGGCTGGGTTACCGCCGACGACCCCGTAATCGGGCACGTCCCCAGTCACGACGGAGCCGGCGGCGATGATCGCCCCGTGTCCGATGCGTACCCCGGGCAGCACGGTCGCACCGCGCCCGAACCAGACGTCGTTGCCGACAACGGTGTCTCCGCGGCCGGGCAGGCCAGTGAGCAGGTCGAAGTGGTCGCTCCAGGAGCCGCCCATGGTCGGGAAGGCGGGCGTTGTAGGTACGCGGTCGGTGGCAGGCTCTGGTGCCCCAGTTCCTCGTCGGCCCCAGGGAGCCCGAACCAGGCGAGCGGGGTCTGCGGCAGCTCGGACAAGCGCGTGTCGCAGGATGCACCAACGGGTGCGGGCCCAGGCGATAGGGGCATCCGCGCGGATCAGGTTGACTTCGGCAGGCCGGTTGTCCGTTCCGGCGGTATGTATGTCCTCGCGGTGCGCCCATCCCCCCGCGATCTCCCTGAGCTCCGGACGGCCCGCGAGATCGAGGAGCACGTGGCGTGCGGCGTGCATGAGTTCCGCGACACTATTGGCGCCCTGGCACATGTCCAGGGCGAGGCCGGGCACCGAGCGCCCTCGTCCAGCCCTACCAACTGGGGTGGGGAGGTGCCACTCAGCATGCGTTACGGCGCGGAAGCAGCCCCCGCTCACAACCGGCGGGTGAACTCCTGGCGGTCGGCAAAGTTCTCGTAGCCTGCCCGTTCGAAAGCCATGATCATGGCTGTGTTGGCCGCGTCGCAGTCGCCGCGGATCTCCTCGGCGCCCGCTTCGACCAGCAGCCGCGTGCCGCGGGCCACCACCGCCGTCGCGTAGCCGTTGCCGCGGCAGGCGGGAGATACAGCCACCAGGCCGATCACAGCGATCGAGGGGTTCCGGGCGGGGAGGCTGAGAGCGGCCGGCGTGCCGTCCGGAGCGTAGCCGAGTTCCCACCAGGAGGGATCGTAGGAGAACTCCTCCATGTCCGCGAAGAGGCTCTCCGCGGCACGCCGGGCGCCATGCCGGGCGACCCTGGCGGCGAGTTGGGCGTCGGCGCTGGTCGGGATCGCCTCGGCGAGGAGAGCGATGAACGGCTCACGGCCCAGACTGGGCAGCGAATGCCAGGTCAATCGGTCATCATGCGAGACGAGTTCTGCCCCGGAGCGGCGGCGGAAGCGGCGACCGTCCCGGGCGTGCTCGAAGCCCGCCAGACGGAGAAGCTCGGCGCGCCGTTCCGGCTCCGCCTGGTACTGCGGCGGCTGCGTCGGCGAGTCGGTGACGTGCTCCAGCTCCGTGGCGCCGAGCGAGTCGGCCAGGGCGGCGGCCTCCGCCAGCAGCGCCAGGCCGGTGGCCAGGCCGGGTTCGTCCCACGGTGTCTCAAGGAGCACCAGGGCCATCGGGACGTCGTTCCCGGGGAGGGTCCATAGTGCGGTGGCCGCGGTGAGCCGACCGGCCTCGTCCTCCGCGACCAGACACCACTCTGGCCGGGTGCACTTCTTGGCAAGTAGGTCGGTGAGGTAGGCGGCCGTCCCGGCGTTGCGCTCGGGCTGGTCGGAGTGCTCGACGAGGGCAGGTAGTTCGTCTGGGCGCGCTATACGTATATGCATGTACTGGGATCATCCTGTCTCTCGATGACGTAGCTGGCTTTGCATGGAATCGCCACCCGGCACCGGCACGCCTGGCTGCTCCTGTCCTTGCCGAATCGACCACGGGATCCGGGCCTGCGGACTGGGTACTGTCGATCTCCTGCCGCAGCGGTGGAACCCACGACCGATCGCCGGTGGTCGTGGCCTGGCGCAGGGCGGTGCGGCGCAGGCGTCTCATTCCACCGGGCAGCGCACCACCAACACCCCCTCCGCGTCCCTCCCCACCGCCTCGTACTGGTGCGGTACATCCGCCGCCCACCGGGCGTGGCCGCCCGGGCTCACCTCGAACGGGCGGTGGCGGGACCGACCCGCGCCGTGCCGCGGAAGAGCCGCAAGTGCTCTTCCGCGCCCGGCACATGAGCGGCCGAGCGCTGCACCGCGCCGCTCTGGATTCGGATGCGATATACCTCCGACATCGCAGCCGCGTCCTGCACGCGGTCCCTCAACACCACGTGCACCACCGCACCCTGTAGGGGGGCTGGGCCGACGACCATACTGAGCGGCGCATCGAGGGCCGTGGTCAGCGCGTACAGCGTCTCCAGGGACGGATCACGCCGGCCACGCTCGAGTTCTGAGAGCGTGCCCTTGCCGACGCCGGAGCGGCGGGCCAGTTCCGACAGCGACAGGCCACTACCCCGGCGCAGACGGCGCAACCGCTCGCACACCTCCTGGGCCAGTACCACAGTTTTCGCCCCTTGCTGCGCCGGTGATGCATTGTCGTGACACGACTAGCGTTCCATAAACAGAACGTTCTGTAAATGGAACGATCGTGGCGATGCATACGCATCACGGCGCAGGCATGGGTTCGGACTTGGTGAGCGCTTGGTTCGCATCAGGCGTTTGGCTGCGATTCTGAGCGGTCAAGCGGAGCCGCCTGAGCGGTGATTCGCCGGGGAAGTGACTTACACGGCAATCCGTGGACCAGCAATGCACCGGGCTTCCCATGAAAGGGCTGTATGCGAGTCTTTGTCTGATATCTGACTCTGTCATGGGATTGGCGTGCAGGTCGGGGCTGGTGACGATCGCCGGTTGCATGGCGAGGGCGAAAAGGTCAGCGGGCTGTCCCAGCCTGGGCTCTGCGACACTGCGGTCATGAGCCCGGGCCCAGGACGGGAGTACCGTGAAGACATCGGGAGAATTGGCACCGTCGGCTCATGCGCCGTGGCGGCTCTCGATCGGGAACAAGGCCGGAGGCGATCGTCAGTGATCATGAAACGAATGCCCGGCGAGAGGGCCCATGCCCAGCGCTGACGAGTCCTTCCAGAGCCCGGTCGGAGCAATCGGAAGAATCACCGTGGGGATCCCTCCGGATGGACCGGGTGAGGTCTTGGTGGCTGTACGCGGAGGCTCGGAAACGTACGCGGCGTGGTCGCGTACCGACACCACCCTCGCAAGAGACACACGGGTCGTCGTCATCGACTCCATTTCGGCGCGCTCGGTGATCGTCGAGCCGCTGCCGTCCTGAATAGTCGTGCAACGGTCTTGAAAAGTGAGTTGCGTCCCGACGCTCGACGGGAGTTCCCTCATGTTGTTCTGGCAGGTCCCCGCGCCCAATGAGGCCATGCTCATATCCGGTACGAAACGGCAGGCGCAGGCGACACAGTTCCGTATCGTCACAGGTCACGGCAGTTTCGTACTGCCTGTGAAGCAGAAGGCCCGCATGCTGTCCCTGGCGCTGCGGGAAGCGGAGATCGCGGAGGACTGCGTAACCCAGCAGGGCATCCAGCTGAGCGTGCGCGCGGTCTGCGTGTTCAAAGTCGGTGACGACGCGGTTTCAATCGCCAACGCGGCCCGCCGCTTCCTCTCCGAGCAAGAACGGATGGAGGAGCTCGTCGGCCGGATCTTCGCTGGACACCTCAGGTCCATTGTCGGCGGACTGACCGTCGAACAGATCATCCGGGAACGCAACCGGGTCGCCCAGGAGGTGATGGCGGGCAGTCACAGCGAGATGGAGAAACTCGGCATCGTCGTCGACGCGCTCCAGATACAGGAGATCGAGGACGCCACCGGATACATCAACGACCTTGCTGCTCCGCATGCCGCAGCAGTCGCCAGCCAGGCGCGAATCGCCCAGGCCAAGGCCGATCAGGAGGCAACCGAACGCGAACAGCAGGCGGCCGCCCTCAAGGCGGAGTACGAGCGGGACACCGCGATCAAGCGGGCCGGGTTCCTCGCCGAGACCGAGCAGTCCAACGCCCGCGCCGCCCAGGCCGGCCCGCTTGCTCAGGCCCGAGCGTCCCACGAGGTCATCGAAGAACAGACCGCGCTCGCCCAGCGCCAGGCCGAACTGGCAGCCCAGCGCCTCGAAGGAGAAGTCAGGCGCCCGGCGGACGCTGAGGCATACCGACAGCGCACCCTGGCCGAAGCAGCCCGGGACCGTGCCAAGTTCGAGGCTGACGGCAACGCATACGCCGAGCGGACTCTCGCACAGGCCGAGGCCGACGCGAACACCGCCCGTGCTCTCTCGCTGCGCGATGGAAACCAGGAACTGATCGCCGCCAACCGTGTGGTGGAGAACCTGCCGGCCCTCGCCGACTCGGCCGCCCGCGGTATGTCGAGCGCCACACTCACCGTCCTCAACGGCACCGAAGGCGTCAATCAGATCGCCGCGGGTGTTGTCAGCCAGGGCTTGGCCATCCTTGATGCGCTCCAGAACACGAAGAGCCCTGCCGTCAACGGAAAGAGGAGCCTGCGGATTCCCGGCCCGACCCCGTAGCAGCCGGTCCCCTTACGCCCCCGATCCGGCCGGCTGCCTCGGCGTCCAATCGGTCGGAACGGGCCTTGGCACCCTCGTGAGCCGGGGCAGGTTTTCCACGGCGGACAGTCCCGGCGCCAGGCTGTCGCGGTCCCACGCCCGAGTGACGGAGGCCGAGCCAGGGCACGCTGGCGGCCATGACACCAGGCAGGAGGAGCAGCCGACTCCTGAGCCACAGGGCGGACTGGCTATGGAGGAGGCTCTACCACCTGCGGCCAACAACGTGCTCCGGGATGAACACGCCCACCACGTCGTGGGAGCTCTCGCGGTGGATGTCCGTACGTGGTCGACCCGACGGGCCCTGCGGGCATGTCGGTGGAGAAGAACCTGCGGAAGCCGTGCGGGGTGAAGTGGCGCCGGGCGAAGGCGCCGCTCGCCGCGGGGGTATTTATGAGGAAGCGGCGATGCATTGCCGCCGGGTGAGTGGTGTCGACGATGGCGCTGTGAGTGGGCGGGCACAGGCGGGGAGAGACAAAGGGCCACGCAGCACACTCACCAGGGGAGCCCTAGATGAATCGCACCGCCATGGCCACCGTCTGTGCCGCCGCCCTGTTCGCCGCTGCCCTGACCGGGTGCTCCGACAGTACGAGCGACACAGCGGAGGAAGCACACGGCTCCACCCCCAGCGCCTCGCCCTCGAAACCGGCCACCGTCGACACGAAGTCCGTGGACAAGCTCGGCGCCATCCTCACCGACGAGAAGGGCCGCACCCTCTACCTCTTCCTCGCCGACAAAAAGAATAAATCGAACTGCACGGGGGACTGCGCCAAAGCCTGGCCTCCGCTGCTCAGCAAGGGGGACGCCAAGGCCGGCAAGGGCGTGAACCAGAAACTGCTCGACATCACCAAGCGCTCCGGCGGAGACCAGCAGGTCACGTACAACGGCCATTCCTTGTACTACTACGCCGGCGATAAGAAGCCCGGCCAGACGAATGGCCAGGCCCTCGATCAGTTCGGCGCCGAGTGGTACGTCCTGGACGCCAAGGGCAAGCAGGTCGAGAGCTGAGTCGGTAGAGCGGCGTGAGTGCGCAGCAAGGCGAAGCCGACCGCAACACCTTCACCACCAGTGCCGTGCTCGTCGTGCTGCTGCCTATCGCGGTAGCTGTCGGGATCTACCTCTTCGGAGCCCACCACACCCCGCGCTACAACAACGCACTCTTCGGGGAGCATGGCAACGCCGCAGTCGAACTCAAGGCCCAACTCAGCACCGCGCTGCTCGGCCTCGCCCTCATTCAGCTCGGCCTCGCCCTGTGGATGTACGGCCGCGTGCCCGGTGCCCGCTCCGCGCCCCGACCGGTACGCCGGGGCCACCGCGCTCTCGGGTTCCTCGCCTTCCTCTTCTCGCTGCCGATCGCCCACCACTGTCTTACTACCTACGGGATCGAGACGACGTCCCCGCGGGCCGCAATCCACTCCTTCGCAGGATGCGCCCTCTACGGTGCATTCGTGGCCAAGGTGATCGTCGTGCGCAGCAGGCGCCTGCCAGGCCGGCTGCTCCCAGCGATGGGCGCCCTGCTTGTACTCGGCGTGGCCCTCCTCTGGTACACCGCCGCGCTGTGGGCCCTGAACGGAGACTCGGCACCAGGCTTCTCCTCCGTCTGAGGGCGCCCGCTCCGGGCATCACGGTGGCGTTGGTCTGTCCGGTACTGGGCGCGGAGCCCAGCATGGACACTTCCCGCCACAGAGGCTTCGCGTCCGCGTGACAACGCTCTCCCGCGCCGTGGACAGACAGTCTCTACCTCGGGAGAGGGGACTCGCCGTCCGGAGCCTCGGGAGTGGAGTTCAGCAGGCGGAGGCCGGGGCAGGCGTTGTGATCGGCTGTGCGGGGACGGCGAGGCAACTCAGGTTCGACTGGTGCGGTGCATACCCGTCGGGTGTTGGAGTAGTCCTGGCCGAGTCCAGGATGAGCAGGCCGGCCACAAGACGGGATCCCTACGCACGAGGGGTGAGCCGGACCTCGTGTCCGTCGTGTCGGCGTATTCGCCCAGCCGACCACGCGCCGGGAGGCGATGTCGATGACCGTGGCCAGATAGAGCCAGCCCTCGTCGGTCGGGATGTATGTGATGTCGCCGCACCAACGGGTATCGAGCCCGGTGCGGTCGGGCTGGAAGTGCCGGACGATGAGGTCGGGACGGAAGGTGGCCGTGGGATCGGGGATCGTGGCCGCCTGCCGTCGTCGGCCGTGCCGGCCTTGCAGCCCGGCGGCCCGCATCCGTCTTGCGACACGACGCCGGCCGCACCCGGCACCCTCGCGTGCGAGCACGGCATGCACGCGCGGGGCCCCGTAGGTCCCGCGCGATCGCGCATGGACCTCGGTGATCTGCTCGGTCAGCTCGTCATCCCGCACCGCCCGGGGGCCGGGCAGGCCGGAGCGACGGGCATAGAAGGCGGTCCGGGAGACCTTCAGCAGCTCACACGCCCGTGTGACGCTGTGACCTGCGCGCTTCTCCGCCTCGATGAACGGGTGCACCGTCACCGGGTCTCCTTCGCGAAGAAAGCCGTGGCCCGCTTGAGGACGTCGACATCCTCGCGCAGCCTGCGGTTCTCCCGCCGCAACACGGCCAGCTTTTCGCGCTCACTGCTGGTCAGCCCATTGCGCTCGACCGCGACGACCTCGGCCTGCTTCACCCAGTCCCGCACCGCGGTCTCGGTCAGTTCGAAGTCCCTGGCGACCTGCCCGACCGAGCGGTCACCTCGTCGGCACAGACCGACGATCTCGGTCTTCGACTCCGGCGTGAACGAACGACGAGGGCGGTGAGGCTTCTTCTTCCCCATGCTCTCCATGATGGACACCCTCCCGGGGCTGAACCCCTGATCTCGAATGTCCGTCAAAGCGGATCAAGCCCGCCAAGGAGATGGACCCGAAGCCGGGCTGGGTGATCGTCTCCACGGTCGCGGTGGCCAAGGCGGCTGACAGACCATCAGAGGTCCGCGACCGGCGTTGCGTCGCACAATTGCGCTCCGCTCCCTGGGCACCAGCGGAGTAGGCGACGGGTGGGTCCGGGTCGCGATGTCAGTGGGCTGAGTTAGGTTCGCTGGTCATGGACTCGGAATCTCTGTTGCAGCACCTGAGTAACGAACTCGACGCGTTCCGCGCATGCCTCGACGGTGATCTGTCCGTACCCGTCGAACACTGCGGCAAGTGGACGCTCCGCGACTTGGCCGAGCACCTGGGCAGCTCAAATATGTGGGCGGCGGCCGCAGTCACCGAGCAGCACGGCATGTACGAGGCCACCTCGGCTCCGCGTGATCCTGACAAGTTTCTGCGGTGGTTTGAGGAGAGTTCAGGGACTCTGCTCAAGGCCCTCGATACCGACCCGAGTGCGAGCGCCTGGACTTTCCATCCGCCGCACACGGTGGGTTTCTGGCAGCGGCGCCGTGCGCTGGAGGCGCTCATTCACCGCTGGGATGCCGAGAACGCACTGGGCAGTAGTCGACCGCTCGACCCGGTCCTGGCCGGCGAAGGCGTGGCCGAGGTCTTCGACACGATGGCACCAAGGCAGATAGCCCGGGGACGAGCTCAGCACCCGCGGCACGCCCTGCGTCTGCATGCGAAGGACACCGGAACATCCTGGGTGCACGGCCCTGGCACTGCCGTGGCCACGCTCACAGCGACGGCGGAACAGCTGGTACTGCTCCTGTGGGGGCGGATGCGCAGCGCGGATGCCGCCTTTAGCTGGACCGGCGATCAGGAGGCGGGGCTGCGCACCCTGGCTGGCACGTTGACGCCCTGACACAGTTCAGGAGCGGAGCCAGAGGCGGATTGCGGCGACCTGATACCTGTATCGGGTCGTCATCATGCGGTCCCGGTGAGGTCTTTGATCCAGATCAATGAGGCGCGGAGGTGGAGTCCGGCTTGGTAGCTCTCGGGGGCGAAGCGGTTGGCGATGCCCCGCCACGCCTCGAGTTGACTGATCAGACGCTCGACGGTGATGCGCTCCTTTTACAGCCCGGCGTCCTGGGTGACCGGGCGGCCGCCCCGGCTCCCCTTCTTCTTCCGGTTGGCGGCCTGGTCCTTCTTCTCCGGGACGAGCTGGCGACCATCACGTCGCGGCACGGAACCTCTTCAACCGCCTCATGGGCATGCTGCTCCACTGCCTCCAGAACGGTCACACCTATGACGAAGCAATCGCCTTCCCGCAGCCCTCAGTCGGACATATCGCAACGGTAGCTTGACGCTTATTCGCGTGGGATGCCTTGTCGCGCATGCAGGGGCGTGACGTAGCGGGTCGCGGTGACTTCTGTCAGCATTTCGCCAGGCTATACGGCACCGCCGCCTGGAGATCCATGGACCGGTGGTGGAGGGTGCCGCCCGGATCCACACCGGGCGGCGGCGCCCCCGACCCGTTGGCGGCCGCCTCACACGTCAGCGGCTCGAACTCCCGCCGCACACAGGTGCCGACCGGCGCCGTCGGAGCGCGCCGCTGTCACCGGCCGTACGGACGGCGGGGGCGACGGGGGCCCCGCCCTCGCGGCTGGAGGACAGCGCGGCCTCGGCCACCGCGACCGCCGCGTGGATGTCGGCCGCGGTCACCAACGGGGTGCGGCCGTAACGGATGTCGTCGCAGAACTCGGTGAACAGCAGGCGCAGTGCCGTCGTCGCCGCGGGACCCGCGACCTGGTGGGCGGAGCTGTCGCCGCCCGCCGTGCGCACCGTGACCGCCGGAGCGTCCTCGTCCGCGAGCACGTGGCCGTGCGAGCCGAGCACGCGCAGGCTGGAGGAGACCGGGGCCGGACCGACGCCGGCGGGTGTGCGGGCGACGGTCACCGTGGCCACGACTCCGTTGCCCAGGCGGAGCGAGATGACCGCGGCGTCCTCGACGCCGTACGCGCCGTGCGGGCCGTCGAAGAGCGGCGCATGGGGTGCGGCGCTGCTGAAGGCGACGACCTCCTCCACCTCCAGGCCGGTGAGGTAGCGGATCGCCAGGGCCGGGTACCAGCCGAAGTTCATCAGTTCGCCGCCGCCGGACAGGGCGGGGTCGCAGACGAGTTCGGGGCGCTCGACGGTGGCGCCGTCGAGGCCGCCCGCCGCGAGCCACTCGGCGTCGACGGCCAGGGGGAGGCCGATCGCGCCGGAGTCGACCGTGCGCCGGGCACGGGCGATCTGCGGGGAGTGGAGGCGGTGCACGGCGGTGAGCAGCCCGCGCGAGCGATCGGCGGCCTCCCACAGCCGCTGCGCGTCCCGGGTGGTGGTCGCGGCCGGCTTGTCGACGATGACGTGACGGCCCGCTTCGAGTGCGGTCACGGCGAGGTCGGCGTGGCGCGTGGGCTCGCTGCACACGAGGGCGATGTCGCAGGAGGCGAGGCCCTGTTCGAGGTCGAGGAACGGGATGCCGGTCGCGGCGGCCAGGGCCGCGCTGTCGTCGCGGAAGGGGCTGTCTGCGGTGTCGGCGCAGCCGATGACCTCGATGCCGGGCAGGGAGCGGAGCAGGGGCACGTAGTCACGGGCGTGCCGGACCCCGGATGCGATGAGGATCCTCATGTCAGCAGACCTCCTTGACGTCGACGGGGCGGGATTCGTCCGCGCTGAGCTGCGCGGCCAGGGCGGCGGCGAGGGCTGCGCGCACCTGGCGCGGTGCGGTCAGCGGGGCCGCGACGCCGTCCAGCACATCGCGCAGGTGCCGGGTCTGCGCGGTCATCGCGCCCTCGGTCGAGGCGGGGGCGACGGGCGACGCGGACCGCGTCCGGGGCTCGTCCTCACTGCTGTGGTGCAGGGTGCCGGTGGTGCCGGCGAGCATGAGGCGGCGCACGAACGTGCCGCGTTCGACGAGGGCGTAGCACAGCTCGATGGTGGCGAGGGCGCCGCGGGAGAAGCGGACGAGGATCTGGAAGCTGTCGGGGGTGGGCATCCCGGGCGCCCAGGTGCGGCAGGGCCGGGCGAAGACCCGGACCGGTTCGTCGTCCATGAGCCAGGTCAGCAGGTCGAGCGCGTGCACGCCGTTGTGGGCCACATGGCCTCCGGAGCGGGACGCGTCCAGTTGCCAGCCCCGCCAGCCGCCCGGCCAGACGTGCCCGGTGTACCAGGTGAGATGAGCCAGCCGGGGCGTGCCGATCGCGCCCGAGGCGACGGACCTGGCGATCTCCAGGTGGACGGGCTGGAACCGGGCCGTCTGGGCCACGAGCAGCGGCCGGCCCGCGGTCTTCGCCGCGGCCAGGATCCGGTCGGTGTCGGGGACGCTCAGCGCTGCGGGCTTCTCCAGCAGGACCGCCCGGCCGGCCCGGAGGGCGGCCACGCCGAGATCGGCGTGGGACTCCGGGGAGGTGCACACGGCGGTGACGTCGACGGCGTCGGACCAGGCGGTCGCCGGGTCGGTGGACCAGGTGGCCCCCTCGGCGAGCGCGGCCAGTGCGGCGGCCCGTTCGGGATGGCGGTCGACGACGTGGGCGAGCCGCAGTCCCGGGACACCCGCGATCGCGGTGACGTGATCGCGGGCTATGGCCCCCGCGCCGATGACGGCCACGCGGTGGTCGTCGGCCCGCTGTCCGGTATCGCGTGCCTGCTGCGCTCCGGGTACTGGGACGGGGTTCATCCGCGACTCCTCACTCAGGGACTCCTAGACATCGGACATCTTATGTCTGATGTCCAGGAGGGAGTCATCGGGGTCCCCGTCAGGCGGCGGGCGGCGCCCCCCAGGGTGCCGCCCGCTCCAACTGGGCCGCGAGCGCGAGCAGTACACCCTCACCGCCGAGCGGTGCGGCGAACTGGGCGCCCAGCGGCAGGCCCTCGCCGTCGTGGCCGAAGGGAACGGCCATGGCCGGCATCCCGGTCACGTTGTAGACGCTGGTGAAGGCGGAGTAGACGGAGGCGTGCCGGTAGACCGACTCCGGTGCGGTGGTGTCGAGGGTGCCGAGCAGCGGGGTGGGCTGCGCCAGGGTCGGGCTGAGCAGGACGTCGAACCGGTCGAACGCCGCACCGACCTCCCAGCCGATCTCCTGGGCGCGGCGCAGCGCCCGGCTGACGTCGGCGGCGGGCAGGGCGCGGTAGGTGTCGTACACGACCCGGGTGAAGGGCTCGATGTCGTCGTCGGCCAGCGGCCTGGAGAGCTCGGCGAGCCGGGCGTCGATCTGGGCGACGAGGTCGGCCCCCATCAGGACCCCGGACGTGCGGCCCACGTCGGCGGGGCGGTAGCGGGCGGTGGTCTCGACGACGTCGTGGCCGAGCCGTTCACAGAGCAGGGCGGCGGCACGTACCGCACCCGCGCAGTCCGGGTGGACGTCGGGTCCTTCCGGCAGTGCGGTGTACAGGCCGATCCGGAGCCGCCCGGGGTCGCGGCGGGCCAGTTCGGCGAACGGCGCGGCCGGAGCCGGTGCCGCGTACGCGTCCCCGGGCATGGGGCCGGAGACGACGTCGAGGAGCAGGGCGCTGTCCCGGACGGTCGTGGTGACGGCGTGGTGGCCGGAGACCAGGCCGGACAGCGTGGTGGGGCGGGGCGCGGGCGAGACGCGTCCCCGGCTCGGCTTGAGGCCGAACAGGCCGCAGGCGGCGGCCGGGATGCGGATCGAGCCGCCGCCGTCGCTGGCGTGGGCGACCGGGACCATTCCGGCCGCCACCGCTGCTGCCGAGCCGCCGCTGGACCCGCCCGGTGAGCGGGCGGTGTTCCAGGGGTTGCGGGTGGGGCCGAAGAGGACCGGTTCCGTCGAGGCGTTGAGGCCCAGTTCGGGGGTGTTGGTGGTGCCGAGGACGACGGCTCCGGCGCGCCGGTAGCGGGCCACCAGTTCGCTGTCGCGCCGGGCGGTCGCGGCGGCGAAGAGACGGCTGCCGCCGGTCGCCGGCAGGCCCTCCACCTCGGTGCCGAGGTCCTTGACCAGTACGGGGACCCCGTGCAGCGGGCCCTTCGGCAGACCGGCCGCCACCTCGGCGAGCGCGGCATCGAACCGGCGGTGGACCACGGCGTTGAGGCGTGGGTCGTACTCCTCGATACGGGCGATCGCCTGCTCGGTGACGGTACGGGCGTCGGTGTCGCCGTTCCTGACCGCGTCGGCCGTGGCGACGGCGTCCGGGCCCCTCACGCCACGTACCCGGCGGGCTTGCCCCAGGTCTCGCGACGGGTGGTGCCCAGGTCCACGAGCACGCAGCGGGTGCCGGTGAAGTTGGTCGGCATGCACTTGTTGCAGTGGATGCACAGGGACGGGGTGGTGGCGTCCTCGCTGATCCGGTTCACGAGGTCGGGCTCGCGCAGCAGGGACCTGGCCATGGCCACGTACTCGAATCCCTCGCGCATCGCGAGGTCCATGGCCGGCTTGTCGGTGATGCCGCCGAGCAGGATCATCGGGAGCTTCACGGCGGCGCGGATCTGCCGGGCGTCCTCCAGGAGGTAGGCGTCCCGGTAGGGATAGCTGCGCAGGAACCGTTTGCCGACGAGCTTCACCCCGAGCTTGATGGGCTGCGGCATGATCGCGGAGAAGTCGTCGAGCGGGGCGTCGCCCTTGAAGAGGTACATCGGGTTGAGGAGCGAGCTGCCCGCGGTCATCTCCAGGGCGTCGACGGTGCCGTCCTTCTCCAGCCACTGCGTGACGGGGATGGCTTCGTCGAGCCAGAAGCCGCCCGGGACCCCGTCGTCCATGTTCATCTTGGCGATGACGGCGATCCTGCCGCCGACCGCGTCGTGGACGGCCCGCATGATCTCCCGGGCGAACCTGGCCCGGTTCTCCAGGCTGCCGCCGTACCGGTCGGTGCGGTGGTTGACCTTGGGGCTGAGGAAGGAACTGGCCAGGTAGTTGTGGCCCAGGTGGACCTCGACGGCGTCGAACCCCGCGTCGACGGCGCGGCGGGCGGCCTCGGCGTGCGCCTCGGTGATGCGTCGGAGGTCGTCGATGGACGCCTCCTGCGCCCAGCTGATCGTGGTGGCGTGGAAGTGCCTGGACGGGGAAAGGGCGGGGGCGCCGTTGCCCTTGGGGTTGGCGACGGGCCCGCCGTGGCCGATCTGCGCGGAGACCGCGGCGCCCTCGGCGTGCACGGCGTCGGTGAGGACGCGCAGTCCCGGCATCGCCGCGTCGGTCCAGTGGATCTGGTGCCGGTCGGTCCGCCCTTCCTTCGCGACGGCGAGGTACGCGACGGTCGTCATGCCGACACCGCCCCGCGCGTAGGCGACATGGAAGTCGACGAGGTCCTGGGTCACCAGCGACTTGTGGCTGAGCCCTTCGTAGGTCGCCGCCTTGATGACACGGTTACGAAGCTTCAGCGGGCCCAGCCGGGCGGGGGCCAGGACGTCGGGTGTCTCGGTGGGGGTCACGCGTGGTTCCTCTCGGTTATACGTGGTGGCAGGCGACCCGGTGACCGGGCCGGATGTCCCTGAGCGGTGGCTCGGCCTCGGAGCACAGGCCGGTGGCCAGCGGGCAGCGGGTGCGGAAGCGGCAGCCCGACGGCGGGTCCAGGGGCGACGGGAGGTCGGCGGCCGGACCGTCGGACACGGTCGGGTCCGCTACGGCGACCGGGCCGCGCTGGGCCTCGGGGAGCGAGGCGAGCAGCAGCCGGGTGTACGGGTGGACGGCCTCGTCCTGCATGCCGTCGGACGGCAGTACCTCGCAGATCTTCCCGAGGTACATCACCATGACGCGGTCGCTGATGTTCTTCACCACGGACACGTCGTGGGCGATGAAGACCATGCTCAGTCCGCGCCGCCGCGTCGCCGTCTCCAGCAGGTTGAGGATCTGCGCCTGTACGGACACGTCGAGGCTGGAGACGGGTTCGTCGCAGATCAGCACCTCGGGGTCCAGGAGCAGGGCGCGCGCGACGCAGACCCGCTGGCACTGGCCGCCGGAGAGTTCGTGCGGCCTGCGGTCGCGCACGGTCGCCGGGTCGAGGCCGACGTCGCGCAAGGCGGCGTCGATCCGGGTGTCCTTGTCGCGGGGGTCGTCGCCGCTCCCCCAGATCGACAGTCCCTCCCACACCAGGTCCTTGACCTTGCGGCGCGGGTTCAGGGCGGAGACCGGGTCCTGCATGATGATCTGCATCCGGGCGCGGGCCCGGCGCAGCTCCGCGGGGGCGAGGCCGGTGAGGGTCACCTCGCCGAGGCGTACGGTTCCCGAGTCCGGGGGCGGCAGCTGGATCAGGGAGCGGCCGACGGTGGACTTCCCGCACCCGGACTCGCCGAGAATGCCCAGGGTTTCGCCCGCCGCGACCTCCAGGCCGACGCCGGAGACGGCGTGCACCTTGCGGCCCCGGCCGGCCGGGTACTCC